>DATMRE010000116.1:0-26370 GCA_035566475.1 Verrucomicrobiia bacterium
GCGAACGGATGTCCGTGTGGGGTGTATACTTAAACGCAAGTTCGCTCGGAGGGATCTTATGAGGAAATCGATTGCGGCAAGATGGACAGCAGTGCTCTTGGCCTTCGCGCTCGTGACGCTGCCGGCCGCCGCTGCCCCCCAAAACCAGCAGGCGAGCCCGCAGCAACCACAAAAACCTTCGCAGCAACCGGCCGCTCAGACGAGCCAGGAATCCGAGCAGCAGCCAGCCGACCAGCAGGCGGCGGCACCGCCGCAATCGAACCCGAACGTCAAGCCGGGCAGCAAGGCCGACGTCGAGGCTATCGGGAATCGAAATGTTGGGAAGGGACTGGATTTTTATTCGCTCGAGCGGGAGATCGCACTCGGAAAACAACTGGCGCAGGAAGTGGACAAGAGCGCGAAGTTCATCGACGATCCCGTGGTTAACGAGTATGTAAATCGCGTCGCGCAGAATCTTGTGCGCAATTCGGACGCCCGGGTGCCGTTCACGATCAAGGTGATCGATTCCGATGTGGTGAACGCGTTCGCGCTGCCGGGCGGATTTTTCTACGTGAACAGCGGACTGATCCTCCATGCGGACGAAGAATCGGAACTGGCCGGTGTGATGGCGCACGAGATCGCCCACGTTTGCGCGCGGCACGGCACGAAGCAGGCAACCAAGGGCGACATCATGCAGCTGGCCTCGATTCCGGCGATGATTTTCATCCCGTATACCTGGGCTGGCTACGCCATGTATCAGGGCATGAACTTCATGATCCCGGTCACGTTCCTGAAGTTTTCTCGCGATGCGGAGCGGGAAGCGGATTACCTTGGTTTGCAGTACATGTACAAGTCCGGCTACGACCCGAATTCATTCGTGTCTTTCTTTGAGAAGGTAGAAGCGGACGAAAAGAAGCAGCCGGGAACGATTCCGAAGGTGTTCGCAACTCACCCGCCGACGCCCGATCGAATCGAGGCGACACAGAAGGAAATCGCAACGATCTTGCCGGCACGCGAAGAGTACATCGTGTCAACGTCGGAATTTGACAACGTAAAGCACCGCTTGCAGATGATCGAGTCGAATCAGAAGGTAAAGAATTCGAATCCGAACAAGCCAACTCTACGCAAGCGAACCGATCAGAACAAGGGCGGCAACACGGGCGGCACGACCTCCGGAGGAACCACGACATCGACCGGATCGGACGCCGGGTCCGATGATGGCGACAAGCCCACTCTGAAACGGCGGCCTGACAATCAACAGCCGTGAGCGGGTTCTGCTTCGAGACAGCGAAACATCAGTACCGACTGACAGTGGGCACGCGGTGCGAACCCCGTGCCCTTCTTCTTGCCCATCCACCGTATTGAATGGCGGGCGAAGGCAAATTGTCTACCCTGTCTTCATCCCCCAGGCCGGATCTCAACCCCTCCTTGCGGCCGTCGGCGTGAATCAAGCAGATTCGCTAGGTCGCGACGGGAATCCGCGATAGCCACGAATTCCTGTGGTTCGAGGGCGAGTTGGGCGCGCTCGCGCTTAGTCGTCTGACGCGCCAACAACCAGATTCGGCGGGCAAAGAGATGACGCTGTTCGGATTGGCGCTGCTGAGACGCGGACGATATCTTCGAGTTCTGAAGGGGATGGTTTCGTTGCCTCCGCTGCCGCTCTGGTTGCTGCCCGGAGCGGACCAGCTTCGGGGCGGGACTCTCAGGCGTCTTTTGAGGGCGCAAGAGAAGAAACCGAGGCTAGTGGGCGTGCATTTCGGCGACGCCGAGGCGCTTGAGTCCCTCGGCATAATATTTGCGGTAGAGGATGTCCCACTCTTCGCTGCCCTCGAGGACTTCCTTTTTCTGCGACGTGATCTTGGCGCGGACATCCGTGTCAACCTGCTCTTCGAGCTTCAGTAAGGATGTCAGGATGTTCACGATTTCGTGGCGAATGGTGTCGCGGTCCTCGATGAAATCTACTTCCGAACTCGAGACGAGAAAATCGATGACGCGATGCGAGAGTCGAACCGTCTTTTCGCGGCTCAGGCGCATGTCAGCGGAGAATTAGTTTCCTTTCGCGGGCAATCTGGCCCTTCACCTTCTTGTACATCTCCTGGTAGGAGGCCCCGGTGCGGCGCATCTCGTCGGAATATTTGGCCAGGATCTCGCGCACTTCCTCATTGATACGGTCTTCAATCGTGATTTCGTCAGCCATCACCTGGCGGACTTGCTGCGTCAGATTCTCGATCTTCTTCGTTTCGATCATCTTGCCGGCCACCAGGCGCTTGACCAGCTCTTTCGCCATGTAGCCGACAAAATCCCGAGAAAGAAGCATTCCCTTAGGCTCCGAATCCCAACAACTGGTGAAAATTCAGTCTACTGGTGGGTGTTCGGAGTGTCAAGGCAAGCACGGGTGAGCAGGCATGATGAGCAGCACGGCCGCTAAGCATTCTCATCCGATCCTACTCGGCAGCTGCGCGACAGGTGCATCTCAGGCTAACACCGTTTCCGTGAACGGGGGTCTTGCATCTCCTGAAATCAAGGTGTACCTAAGAGATCCAGCGACATCCAGGAGGGTCGAAGTCATGCTTGATAGCGTTCGTCGAGATCTCCTTAGGAAGGCAGCAACTCTGGGCATAGGTGCGATTACTTCTTCCGGCGATGTACTTCCCCGCCTTGGCCGGGTCCTCGATCAAGTGGAGCGAGCCGCGTCCGCCGCTAGATTTTTCCCGGGATTCAAACAGCTTACAAGGAAAACCACAGGCGCGACGATCAACTTTGTTACCGCCGGGAAGGGACCTCCGATTCTTCTTCTCCACGGTTATCCCGAGACGCACGTCATGTGGCGCAAAATTGCTCCCCGGCTCGTCCAGAATTTCACGGTGGTGGCGCCCGATCTCCGTGGGTATGGGGACAGCAGCAAGCCCTTGGAGGGGCAAAACCACATTGGCTATTCGAAGCGTGCCATGGCGCAGGACCAACTCGAACTGATGGCCAGCCTTGGATTTGAGAAATTTGCCGTGGTCGGTCACGATCGTGGCGGACGAGTTGCTCACCGTATGGCGCTCGATCACGCCGATCACGTCGAAAAACTTACGGTTCTCGACATTGTTCCCACCTACAAGATTTTTCATAGCGTGACCAAGGAACTCGCGACCGCCAATTTCCATTGGTTCTTCTTGATTCAACAGGCGCCCTTGCCGGAGACTCTCATTGGCAGTAGTGCCGAATTCTGGCTCCGATCCCGGTTCAATAATCTCCCTTCCGACGCCATCAGCACGGAGGTGTTTCGAGAATATCTGCGATGTTTTCGGGACCCGGCGATGATTCATTCGACCTGCGAGGACTACCGAGCGGGCGCCTCGATCGACCTGACGCATGACTCGGCCGACCTCGAGCGCAAAGTTTCCTGTCCTGTTCTGGCCTTGTGGGCGGAACGAGGGGTCATGCATCGGCTCTACGATGTGCTCGAAACATGGCGGGAGCGGGCCTCGAACGTCCATGGCCGACCGGTTCCAAGCGGGCATTTCATTGCCGAAGAAAACCCAGAAATTCTGCTGGAAGAGCTCCAGAAATTCCTGAGCTAATCAACTCTGGGGGCGAATCCAACTACGACGTTACCAGTGTTCCGGTGACGTGTGTGTTGCTGCTTTGGCAGGAGGGCCCGTCCCGATTTGCTTCGCACGGCGGCATTTCCTTGGCTGCCACTCGAAGAGTTCTATCCGGTTGAGACAGATGGCATGAAGCTTCCCCCCGGGGAGCTCTTGACGACCTGTCGATCTCGCAGTGCGGCGCCGCTTGCGATCCCAGGCGGCGCTGGCCCCTCGGTGGGTGATCGTGTGCGGACTCTTGTGAGCTGCGGCGAAGCCCTGCCGGAGGAACGATGTCGCGAGCTGGGTGGATGACTGATACGCCAGAACGGGCGCGGACGAACCCTATCGGGCCGTGGTTACGCGTCGGCAGGAGTTCTGCTAATCTAGCCTGGCTGGTTGCAGGGGCTCGATCATACGGTCCGATGCAACACACACTCAAAAATAAAGGGGAATCATCGACCGTGAATCGACCGACAGCGTCTCAGAGCACCGCTAGGCGGGCTTTCAATTTCAATGCGGGGCCGGGTGCGCTGCCGATGCCGGTCCTCGCGCGAGTACAGGAGGAGTTGCTCGACTATGGCGGGACGGGCATGTCGGTAATGGAAATGAGCCACCGGTCGGCTGAGTTCGAGGCGATCAACGATCGGACCGAGCAGGTCTTGCGGCGCCAGTTGGCGATTTCCGACGAATATGCGGTGTTATTTCTACAGGGCGGAGCGAGCTTGCAGTTTGCCATGGTTCCGATGAATTTGTATGTGCCAGGCAAGCCGGTCGACGTGCTGCATACCGGGTCATGGACCA
Organism: Verrucomicrobiia bacterium; assembly: GCA_035566475.1. Classification (GTDB taxonomy): domain Bacteria; phylum Acidobacteriota; class Terriglobia; order Acidiferrales; family UBA7541; genus Palsa-295. The sequence goes on from DATMRE010000116.1 coordinate 4,356, forward strand.
GCAAAGCGATTGGGGAGCTGAAAAGGGTGGCCACCTATCAACTGGCGGCCTCGACGGAGGCGGATCGATTCGCGCGACTGCCGTCGAAGGGTGAAATATCGCTCCATCGGGATGCCTCCTATGTGCACATGTGCACGAACAACACGATCGAGGGCACGCAATGGACCACCATGCCGGAGACGGGCGAGGTGCCGCTGGTCGCGGACATGTCGTCGGACATACTTTCCCGGCCGATCGATGTGAAACGCTTCGGACTGATTTTCGCGGGCGCGCAGAAGAACCTGGGGCCTGCCGGTGTCACGGTCGTGATTGTGCGGCGCGAACTCGCCGAGCGGGCCGACCAACGGCTAGCGGCCATTCTCCAATATCGGACGCACATCAAGGACCGGTCGCTCTATAACACGCCGCCGACGTTTGCCGTGTACATAGCCGGATTGGTGCTCGACTGGATCGAGGCCGAAGGCGGCGTCGAGGCAATCGAGCGGCGCAACCACGCCAAGGCCCGGCTGCTCTATGATGCGATCGACGCTCGAAACTATTACACGTGCCCGGTCGAGAAGGACTCAAGATCAACCATGAATGTCGTATTCCGCGTGGCGGGCGGAGATGAAGCCATTGAGAAGCAGTTCGTGAAGCAAGCCGAAGCCGCCGGTCTCATGGGCATCAAAGGACATAGGTCGGTGGGCGGGATGCGCGTGTCGCTTTACAATGCGGTTACAATCGAGGCAGTTGAGGCGCTCGTGAGCTTCATGGCCGAGTTTGAACGGAAAATGGGCTGACGGCAGGTGCGAAGCCGATTCGCCGCCCTTCCTCCGGCGGAGCGCCCACCGACTCCCAGTCTTCCTGGGGATGCGAGCCACGATTTTGTGGCAAATATACAACAGATGCTTGACTTGTCGGCTCGGCCCCGATATCGTGCCGTCTTGATGGAAACTCTCCAGGAAGCAGCCCCCCACCCCAGGATTAGCGAGCCCAGATCCCAGTTTTGCAGCCTTGCGAAGGTCGTGCAACCCACGCCAAATGAGTACTATAACTCTATCCTCAGCGCGTTCGGCTCTCAGCCTTGGCGGCCCGGAAAGACGACCCTCGGCGAGGCGATCATGGGCGCCTTCCCCACGCAGACAGCGTCCTGGGCGAATTGCGAGGCTGCGATGGCCAACGTGCGGACTGCGGGGCTCCTATCGCCTCCCGTCGTTGAGCAGGTATCTCTCAGGCGGCTAGAAGGCGAGGAGGGACGCCGGGCATGAAGAGGGGAAATCGGAAAGAGCAGCTGTGGCTGACGATCGGCGGCGTCGTGGTGGTGGTGCTGGCGGCGGTCGTCTTCACACTGGGGTCGCTCAGAGTTCCGCTTCATCCGGACCAGGGGAACGCGTTCATCATCCTGTTTGCGCTGTCGACGGTGATGGCTGCCTTGCTGCTCGTCTTTTCTCTCATCCTGTCGCGCAGCCTGCTGAAGATCTGGGCCGAGCGGCGCAGCGGGCAAATGGGCTCGCGGTTCAAAGTGAAGATGGTGATGGGTGCGATGGGCGTGTCGCTGCTCCCGATTGTGTTTCTATTTTTCTTCAGCTATGCGCTCGTGAACCGGACGCTAAATTTGTGGTTTCCGCGGCCGCTCGAAATTGCGAATGAGCAGAGCCAGAAGCTTCTTGGCGATTTCGCGAAGCGGGAACACGATCGACTGGCGATGTACGCAGCAGCGGAACTCGAGGCCCTGAGCGCGCCACCCAAGTCGGCGGAATCAAAGCCAGTCGCCGGCACCGATTCTCTGGTTTTCTGGACCATCGACCCGGCCGGGCAGATTCAGGTCCTTCGCGCCGACCCCACGCCGACAGCTCAGCCGGGCGATGAGGCTCGGGCGGGCGATCTGAAGTTCGTGCGAACGCTGGAAGGCGCGGAAATTTGGCAGGCTCGGGGAAGATATTATCTGGCAGGAAGGACCCCGTTTAGAGAAGGATCGCTCGTCGTGGGTCGAGAGCTCCCATCCGATTTCATGCAGCGATACTACGATATCGAAAGGCTAACAGCCACGTACGCGCAGCAGAAGCAGGATCTGCGGGCGTATAAGCGGGAAATCCTGCTGGCGCTGATGCTGATCACGCTACTGCTTCTGTTCACCACCACCTGGGTGGCGCTGTTTCTCTCGAAACAGGTGACCGTGCCGATTCAGGGCCTGGCGGAAGCGACGCGGGAAATCTCGCGTGGAAATTTCGACCATCGAATCGAGGTGCAAGCGCAGGACGAACTCGGGACGCTGGTGCGGTCATTTAACCGAATGACCGAGCAGCTCGGCGAAGGGCGACGGCAGATCAATGAGTTCACGCGCAGCCTCGAGCAGGCCATCGAGGAGCGCGAGCGACGGCAAAAGCTAATGGAAACGATCCTCGAGAATATTCCGACCGGGGTCGTGTCGCTCAATTCATCGGGTGAAGTCGTGCGCGTGAACCCGGCCGTCGTGTCGATTCTTGGCGAATGCGCGCGAAATTCCCCGACTCTCGAGGATCTGCTGGGCGAAGAGGCCGCGCGGGCGGTCCTCTATCTGATGCGGCGATCGTTGCGGATGGGCGTGGCGGCGCGTGAGATCGAGATCGCGAGAGGCGGGCGGCTGGTGCGAACGGCGGTGACGGTAAGCTCGCTCGGACCGCGACGCTCGAATCCTGGATTTGTAGTGGTGATCGATGACTTGACCGAACTGCTGCGCGCGCAGCGGGCGGCCGCATGGCAGGAGGTCGCGCAACGGATCGCGCACGAGATCAAGAATCCGCTGACGCCGATTCAGCTTTCGGCTCAGAGGCTATTGCGCCACCTCGAGCGCAGCGCCTCTGCAAAGCCTCAGGCCGTGCGCAGCGAGTTCGAGAGACTGGCAGCTGAATGCGCGGGCCTCATCGAGCGTGAGGTGCAGACGCTTGAATCGCTGGTCGGTGAATTTTCGCAATTTGCTCGCTTCCCTGCCGCGAAGCTTGCGCCAGCCGATCTGAATTCGATTGTGGAGAGCGCGCTCAAGCTTTTCCAGGGACGCCTCGAGGGAATAGCGCTCACCACGGACCTGGCCGCCTCGCTCCCGCCGGTGAAGGCGGATCCGGAGCTCATGCGGCGCGTGCTGGCAAATCTGATCGACAACGCAGCGGAGGCGGTGGAGGGCTCAACGATCCGGCTGCTTCGAGTGGCGACGCGGACGGAAAGCGACGGAGATGCGGTCGAGATCGAAGTTTCCGACAGCGGCCACGGAATCTCGCCCGAAGACAAGGAAAGGCTCTTCCTCCCTCATTTTTCGACCAAGGAGCGCGGTACGGGACTGGGCCTTGCGATCGCGAGCCGGATCGTCGCCGAGCACAACGGGACCATCCGCGTGGAAGATAATCTTCCGACGGGCGTGCGATTCTTGATCCGGTTTCCCGCTGCCGAAGTGCCGACGACGCCCGCCGCGGCGGGGGCTTCGGCGCTCTAGCCGAGCACGGCGAGCCGTTTCTCTGCGCGCGCTCGGGGCCATGCCGGGAACCTTTCATGGGATGATACGTGTCCAAGATACGGGCAAGCATACTCATTGTTGACGACGAAGGGGGCATCCGCGAGTCGCTCGGAGCGCTCTTGCGCGACGAAGGCTACCAGGTGGACACGGTGGCATCGGGCGAGGAGTGCCTCGAACGAGTCGCCGACCGCAGTTTCGACCTCGTGCTGCTTGACGTGTGGCTGCCGAAGATGGAGGGCCTCGAGACCCTCTCGAGGATCCAGTCGAAGGACGGCGCTCCCATGGTGGTGATGATCTCAGGTCACGGAAACATCGAGACAGCGGTGCGCGCGACGAAGCTAGGGGCATTCGACTTCGTCGAGAAGCCTCTCTCGCTGGAAAAGATTGTGCTGGTCGTGCGGAACGCGCTCGAGTATCTCCGACTGGAGAAGGAGAACCAGCGGCTGCGCGCAGAGCTCGAGGAACGGCATGAGATTCTTGGGAACAGCGTGCCCATGAAGGCGCTGCGCCAGCAGATCGCGCTGACGGCACCGACGACCGGGCGCGTCCTGATCTACGGGGAGAGCGGAACTGGAAAGGAGCTGGTGGCGCGGGCCCTGCACGCAAGCAGCTTGCGAAATTCCATGCCGTTTGTGGAGGTGAATTGCGCGGCGATTCCCGAGGAGCTGATCGAGTCGGAGATGTTCGGACACCGCAAGGGAAGCTTCACGGGCGCGAGTGAAGACAAAGTCGGGAAATTTCAGAAGGCCGATGGCGGAACACTGTTCCTCGACGAAGTGGGCGACATGAGCCTCAAAACACAGTCGAAGGTTCTGCGGGTTCTCGAGGAGCAGCGCGTCGAGCCGCTCGGATCGAATCAGCCAACGACTGTGGACGTGCGCGTGATCGCCGCTACCAACAAGAAACTCGACGAGGAAATCGGAAGGAATGCGTTTCGGGAAGACCTGTTTTACAGGCTGAATGTGATTCCCTTCTACGTCCCTGCGCTGCGAGAACGGGCGGAGGACATCCCGATTCTGGAGGCCCATTTCCTGTCGGAATTTTGCAGAGCGTATGGGAAGAAGCCGAAGGAGTTCAGCGTGCCGGCGATGGAGGTGCTGCTCGCCTATCCGTGGCCTGGGAACGTGCGGGAGCTGAGGAATCTCGTCGAGCGGCTCGTGATCATGTGCCCGTCGCAAAAAATCGAGCCGCACCATCTGCCGCCCGAACTGTTCCGCGGCGCATCCAAGAGCCCGCAGAGACCCTACGAGAGCCTGCAGGAGGCACGGTCGGCGTACGAGCGGGAATTTGTTCTGCGAAAGCTTGAAGAGAACCGCTGGAACATGACGAGGGCGGCCGCTTCGCTGGGCCTCGAGCGCAGTCATCTGTATCGCAAAATGCGGTCGCTCGGGATTGCGCCGTCGAAAGCGTCGTGAGATTCGAATCGACGGGACCCCCGGGAAGCAGGGGGGAGAGGTCGGGGGCGCCTCGAGCGATCATTCCTGGGATTCGGCGAGTTGCTCGAGCTGGCGGTGCCAGTCCAGTTGGCGTACGACCGCAGAGCTTTGTCGCCAGTTGGGCTGGACTTTGACGAAGAGCTCGAGGAAGAGATGCGCGCCAAAGATGGACTCGAGTTCCTTGCGAGCGTGGGTGCCAATTTTCTTCATGGTCTCGCCGCCCCGCCCGATGAGAATTCCCTTTTGCCCTTCGCGTTCGACATAGAGCGTGGCCCGAATGCGGATCAGGTCCTTTCCCTCTTCGAAATTGTCGATCAGCACGGCGATGGCGTGGGGGACTTCCTCGCGCGTGGCCAGGATGGCTTTCTCCCGGATCACCTCGGCGGCGAGGAAACGCTCGGGCTGGTCGGTGAACTGATCCCGTGGGAAGAACGGCGAGGCTTCCGGCAGCCGCCCGAGCCAGCCATTCACCAGGTCGAAACAACCCTCGCCCGTGAGCGCGGAGATGGGGAAAATTTCCGCGAATTCGAATTCCTTTCTGTAGCGATCGATCAGCGGAAGCAGGAGCGGCTTCCGCACGCGGTCAACCTTGTTCAGCAGCAGGTAGACAGGACCATGGAAACGCCGCACCCGCTCGATCGAGTAGCGGTCGCCTGCGCCGAACTCCGCCGAAGAGTCCACGATGAGCGAGAGGATATCGATGCCCTGGAGAGCCTGTTCGAGCTCGTTCATCATCTGGCGGCTGAGCACGTTTTGGGCCTTGTGAATGCCGGGCGTGTCGATGAGGACCACTTGCGCGTCGTCGCGATTGAGGATGCCCTGGATGCGGTTGCGGGTGGTCTGCGGCTTGGGTGAGACGATCGCGACCTTGCGGCCGACAATCGTGTTCACGAGCGTCGATTTGCCCGCGTTCGAGCGGCCCACAATGGCGACGAAACCGGACTTAAAAGGCATGGCTCGAATTGTACGCCAACCGGTCGAGCGGCGACGAACCGGAACTAGCGGAGACAATCGATTCGAGCGATGGGGCCGTCTCGAGTGGCCTCTCGTAGCTATCCCGACGTCTAGGAGCTCGTGCTGGGAGCTCGCGGAAGCGGTCGCTGATCGGGTGGAAGACCGGCAGCGACCAGTGACTCGACGCGGGCTTGCAATTCGGCGCGGCGGTCGGTTGTGTACCGCGAGGTGTCGACGGCAGGGCCAAAGCGGACAATGACCTCGCCGGGGTGTATCGCCCTTTCCCCTTTTCGCATCACCTTTTGAGTGCCCACCAGCGACACGGGAACCACGGGAACGCGGGCCTGCATGGCGATGACAAAGGCTCCTCTCTTGAAACGCCGGAGACGGCCGTCGGGACTGCGAGTCCCCTCGGCGAAGATGGCGAACGAGAGACCCTTGTGCAAATGATGGACGGCGGCGTCGGCGCTTGCGGCGGCGTCTCGGCGATCGGCTCGGTCTACGGGGATGAAACCTGCAAGGCGCATGGCGATGGACAGAATCGGGATGCGAAACAGTTCCCTCTTTATGAGAATCGAAACGCGGCGCGGTATCGAGGGAACGAACGCTAGCGGGTCAACATTCGAGACGTGGTTCGCGGCAAAAATGCAGACACCCGGCGGAATGTTCTCGAGGCCTTCGATGCGGACAGCGATCCCGCAGAGGCGATTGGCGCCACGGACAGCCTTCATCGCCATCCTGTACATGAAGTCGGGACTGCCAGTCAGAACGCTCCATAGAATCAGGCCCGGCAGAACAAACATGAGGCAAAGCGCAATGTATATGAGGAGGATCAGGGTGCGGTGCATGAGAAGGACGAGTTGGGAACCGACGGGTTGATGGGTGTTGAGGAGCAAGGATAGCAGTTGACCGTCGCCTGGTAAAGACGAAAGCAGATTCTCGATCCCCTGATCCTGGTTCGAGCCGAGGTCCCGAGCCATTCCGCGACACGGAATTCCTGGTCAGGTGACCGTATCGCCCGATGGCAAGAGCTTCCAGCGATGCCGTCCCGGTTCCTCCCCTCGAATCGCCGGGGATCACCTCGAAGATCGCGATTTCTCCCTTCGTTGAATAAAAACTGCGCGAAGTTGTCTGGGGAACTTCGAAGCGGTGTAGCGGGCCTCACGTCCAGCGGGACGCAACATCAATCTGTCGTGCCGCGCAGGAGGCCCTCGCGGATCGCGTGCTGCCGGTCGGTCGGGTGCGATATCTCGGCGATCGAATAGCGGCGGCTCTCGTGCGAGCCGACCGGAAAGGAGATGGCCAGTTCGTCGCCCTTGCGGCGCAAGCGGAGTTCGATGGTTTCCCCTGGAGAAAGCTCGCGGAGTACGGCGGCGGGATTCTTTGCGACGCTCTGGCCATTCACGCTCACGACGACGTCGGCATCACGCAGACCGGCAGCATCGGCAGCGCTGCCGGGCTCGACCGCGGAAACCGTCACTCCTCCGGCCGACCGCTCCGGTCGGAACCCGAGGTCTGCGGTCTTTGTCAGTTCGACCTTCAGCTCTAGCCCGGCAAAGGCGAGAAAACTCGAGTACGGGATCTCTTCAGTACCGGCGACGTAGCGGCGAAAGAAGGTTTCAAAGCTCGTCTCGGAGACTTCCTCGACGACGGCGCGGATACCTTCGCTATCACTGTAGAACTTGCCCTGCCGGGCGTATTCGACGTTCAGGCGACGAAGAACATCGTCGAGCGACCTGTGATTGGCAGTGGCGTCTCGCAAGGCAAGGTCAAGCAGGACACCGATAATCTGACCCTTGTTGTAATACGAGATGCTTCGATCGGCGGTGTTATAGGAATCATATTTTTCAAGCCACGTGTCGAGACTCGATTCCTCAACGCTCTGCGATTTACGAGCTGGCCGGGCTTCGAGGTCACTGATCTGCGAGGAGAGGTCGCCGTAAAACTGATCTCTCGACCAGAGACCAGAACGTTCGAGTGCGTACGCGGCATAGGCGCTCGTGACTCCCTCGGCGAACCAGAGCGCCCGAGTGTATTGCTCGTTGGCATAGTCGACCGGCTCAAGCGCTTGCGGACGGATGCGCTTCACGTTCCAGGCATGGAAGAATTCGTGCGCGGCCACGGCGGCGGCGCTTTCGACCGACGTGGCGGCGATGGCGGTCGAATAGGAGTGCTCCATGCCCCCGCCGCCGACATCGGCATACGTCCCGATGTGGAAGAAGAACGTGTACTCCTTGAAGGGCGGACCGCTCATCAGTTGCAATTCGTAACCGGTAATGCGTCGCAGGCAATCTTCCAGGCGGTCCCTTTTCCAATCCTTGCCGTCCACAACGACCCGGAAGTGTACGCCTTCATTATCAAACGCGAATTCATCGATCTTCCCTATCTCGACCGGGGCATCGACGAGCGCGTCGTAACTTTCTGCGCTGAACGAATCTTTCATCTGAGCGGCCGGAACGAGCTCAGTGACGGCCCGCCATCCGGCTGGAACACCTTCGAAACCGATGAGGGCTTCCTCGTTGCGGCGATTGGGGACGTACATCAATATTTGCGCGAGGTTCATGAAGGCGTGATGCTCATTCAACTGCGAATTGAAGGGGCCGGGGTCGTTCCACTCGATGGCGTAATCAATTTCGATTTGATCGTTCTCTGGTCGAGCAGCCGGCAGCAGAACCTGCCAGGTTTGCTTGTCGAGTTTGCGCAACGCGATCTCTCTCCCGCTACCAGGAACGAGGAACGCGTGGACGTCGCGGACGCGATAAGCGAAATCGCGAATCTGGTAGAGCGCGTTCCAGGCCGGGAGAGCGATAACGAGGTTCTTCTCGGGCGAGGAGACGATCATTTGGACCCGGAAAGAATGCTGTTCGGGATGATCGAGGTGAAGCGTATAGGCGATCTTCGCATGCGCGGTGCCGGGGGCCAAGAGAAGCAAAACGAATGCCAGCAAAGCACCCACGGGACGCGGAGTGGTGCTCATTGCTGCAGGAGATCGCGGAGCCCCGCCGCTTGGCTCCCCCCGCTTTCGCTCGGGCGGTCGGGCATGACCGTGAATGATGATTGGCGTGCCGGTCCTGGCTCCGAGCCCTGGGCGGCCGTCCCGAAACTCTCTTCCCATCATCTGCGGCCACCCGGGAGGGATACCAGCGCATCGAGGAGCTTCGAGCTCAAGCCGTCGAAACTTCCGTTGGACATGACCATGACAACGTCGCCGGGCTTTAGGTTCGCCAAAAGATACTCCGCGATCTCGGCGGACGACTCGAACGCCTTGGCCGTGCGGCCGCGTTGGCGGAGTGATTCGGCGACGGCTGCGGGCGAAAGGCGTTCATCGTCGGAGAGCAGTTGCGGCCGATTCACGGGTCCGATCACGATACCGTCGGCTCGGGACAGCGCATCGGGCAAGATGTCCTCGAATACTTTGCGGCGCATGGTGTTCGAGCGCGGCTCAATCGCCGCCCAGAGCTTGCGTCCGGGCCAGCGAGTTCGGGCGGCTTCGAGCGTGAGTTGGATCGCGGTCGGGTGATGCGCGAAATCCTCGACGACCAGGACACCGTTGGCTTCGCCCTTGATTTCCATGCGGCGTCGGACGCTTTCGAATGAGGCCATGGCGCGCTCGATGGCCTCGCATTCGACACCGCGACCCGAGGCCAGGGCGATGGCGGCAAGCGCGTCGAGCACGTTATGGCGGCCGGCAATCGGCATGCGGATGCGGGCAAGTTCTCGGCCGCGAAACACGACGCGGAATTCCGTGATGGAATCCCGCCAAAGAATCTCTCGGGCCTGCCAGTCGCAGTCTGGCGCGAGGCCGAAGGTCTCGACCGGGCAGAACGCCTTCGCGACGTTTTGCTTCAATTCGAGGCTCTCGCCCCAGATCAGAATGCGCCCGCGGCGCGGGACCAGGTTCACCAGCCGGCGAAACTGCAGGGCGATCGAAGCCAGGTCGGGAAAGATGTCCGCATGGTCAAATTCGAGCGACGTGAGGATGAGCTCGTCGGGATGGTAGTGGAGGAATTTCGGCGCCTTGTCGAAGAAGGAGGTGTCATATTCGTCTCCTTCGATGATGAACTCGTCCCCGCCACCAAGGCCGTAGCTGCGGTCGCCGAAATTGGGGATGACCCCGCCAACCAGAAAATCGGGACGACGGCCAGCGACGTGGAAAATCCAGGCGAGCATGGCCGTAGTGGTCGTCTTGCCGTGTGTGCCGGCCACGACGATCGATGTGTGGCCGGGAATGAAATATTCCTCGAGCAGCTGGGGCATGGAGCAGTAGGGGATTTTTTCATCGAGGATGTATTCGACTTCGGCATTCCCGCGCGAAATTGCGTTGCCGATGACAGCGAGATCGGGCGGCGGCTTGAGATTCGCTTCGCGATATCCCTCACTCCAGTCAATGCCGAGCGAGTCGAGGAGCGTCGAGGCGGGAGGATAGACGCTCGCGTCTGAGCCGGTGACGCGAAAGCCGCGCTCCTTGAGCATGCCAGCGACCGGGGCCATTGCCGATCCCGAGACGCCCAGCAGATGTACGTGCTCCGCACGCTTTCCGACGCGCGTTATGATGAGAAGACTCCTTCAAACCCTATATCTTATCCGCGGCCTCGACGATGGGAAGCTGGACTGCACGCCGGCTACTTCCCCCCGGAATAGCCACGACCAGAACATCCGCCCTCGCCATTCGGCGAAAACTGCCATGTCCTCGGCGACCCGAGCGAAGATCGCTCCGCTATAAAATACATGCGGGCTCAAGGATTTCAAGCTGCACGGCCGCTCCGGTCGAGAGTAGAGCGCGAACACCGAGTGGCAGCGTAAGCATCGGGCGCTTGGTGTGTCCGATGGGTGCGCCCCAGGCGATTGGAATCCCAAGCGGAGTGAGAATGCGCCGCGCGACATCCTTCACCGATTCCGAGTCGGGGGCCGCATCGCACTCTGGAAAGTCACCGAGGATAATACCGGTGACGGCGCGGAATTTGCCGGCCTGCTTCAAGTGCATGAGCGCGCGGTCGACCTGATAGGGTTTCATGGCGCGGTCTTCTAGGACCACGATCGCCCCCTGCGTTTGGAGTTCCCACGGCGTGCCGAGCGTCGCTTGAACGAGCGTGAGACAGCCGCCAAGGAGAGTGCCTTCGGCCATGCCATCGGCGAGTGACTCGGCCCCACGACCGCCCGCGAGAGGAATGGCCCAGCCCCGCTTGGTTTCCGCAAGCGCCCGTTCGAGGCTATCGCGGTCGTAGCCGCTCGGCGCATCTGGACCGTGATCAAATCCGGATGCGACCATCGGACCATAAAACGTCACCCATCGGAATTTCTCCCAGAGGAAGATCTGTAGCGAAGTGATATCGCTATAGCCGAGCAGAATTCTTGGCGAGGCGAGTGCGAGGCTCAGGCTCTCGAGCAAATAGTTCGAACCGTAGCCCCCTCGGGCGCAGAAGATTGCCCGTGTCTGGGCCTCAGAGACCGCTTCTTTGAACGCCTGAAAGCGGGACGATAGGGAGCCGGCGAAGAAGCCATCTTGCGCAAGAACGCCCGCGTGGTCGAGCTTCGCAGCATACCCGAGACGTGCGAGCTCCTCGCAGCCCTTTTGAAGGCGCTCTTCCTCGACGGGACTCGCAAGCGAGAGAACGCGAACCGCGTCGCCCGGGCGGAGTGCAGGTGACTTGTGGGGTTCGAGCATCTGGCCCAATCGAGAATAGAGAATTTCCGGAGGCGAGTCCAGCAGAGGAGAGCGGGGATGTGGCGACAAGAGACAACACCCCACAGGCGCGCGCTCCTAGAACGGAGTGACGGCGAGAAGGACGTCGCCAGCTCCGCTCAAGGGCGACGCAGGAACGGTGTACGCAGTGGAGAACGCAGCGAAGCGATCATCGGAGGTGAGCGGCACTCGGGCAAACGCGTCCACGATCAGCGGCGACGGTCGCAAACCGTCACCGGAAGCTGAAATCGGATAGACCCCGGACGTGCAGTCCCCGGCCCGACCAAAGCAGGTGTCATAGACGTAGAGCGAGCCAGATCTTCGACCCGCGCGGTTCTGATCGTCCGACGCCTGAGCAGCGATAAACGTGATGTAGCGGCCCGTCGGGCTGATCCAGGGCGACGCGGTATCAGCGCTCGCCGGGACGACAGACGCGGCTCCGGGAATCAGTGTCGTAGAGGACACGCAGCCCGCCGGAGCGCTCGCACCCAGGCAGGTGTCCCGCAAATAGATGCTTTGCGCCCGGCCGAGTGGTTCGTCTACAAGGTCCGCCGCCCGGGACTCGAATGCGACAAACCGGCCGTCAGCACTGACCGAGGGGTTTTGGCTCGCGCCCTTGCCGAACGAACCGTCGAGCGTGGCACTGATCGCGATCGTAGAGGGCCTGCATCCCTCGGGTGCGCTTGGGCCGAGGCACATATCGGCGAGAAAGACCTGCGTCGAGGGATTTCCAGAGGGCGACCCAACTCGATCGGTGGTTGAAGCGAAGACCACGTAACGGCCGTTCGCCGAAATACCGAGTTGACCGTCCGGTTGGTCCTCCGTTGCTCTCCGGTTCGCGGCGGGAACCGCGAACGTTGTCGGAACGCATGATTTCGGCGCGGTTGACCCGGCGCAGGTATCGCGGACATAGATCCCGGCCGCATTGACCAAGCCGCTCGCGGCCAGGTTGTCCGCAGCCGAGCGAAAAGCCACGAAGCGGCCGTCACTGCTCAGGGATGGAGAATGGCTGGCGCCGCTTGGATGGTTGCCGGCCGGGTCGAGCGAAATCTCGATTGTGCTCGGGATGCAGATCGCGGGAGAGTTGGGTGATAGACAGGTGTCACGCACGAATACGCTCGAGGACCTACGCTCGCCATTTCCGATTCTGCCGGGCTCTAGATTGGTTGCTGTGGAGGCAAAAGCAACGAAGCGGCCGTCAACACTGAGACTAACGGAGGCGGAAGCTGCGCCATCGGGAGCCCGACCGTCGGGGGCGAGGTCCACCGCGAACGTTTGCGGCGCGCAATCGCTGGTACCGAGGCATGTATCGCGCAAGAAAACGTTGCCCGCAGGCCCCCGGGTGACGAGATTGGTCGCCTGGGAAAAGAATGCGACGAAGCGGCCATCCGCACTGATCGCCGGGAGGGCGCTCCCGCCATCCGCAGGGCCGCCTGCGGCGCTGATGGAAACAACCTGCGGGAAATCTCCACCGGCGCGATCGGCGGTCTCCCGTCGAGCGGGCACACTGGCCGCATTGATCGTGAAAAAGGTGGCGGAGGAGGCCCCGCCGCCCGGTGTTGGGTTGAATACCGTTACCTGTGCAACGCCAGCACGCGCGATGTCCTGAGCCGAGATCGAAACGGCGAGTTCGGTGGTCGTGGGATTGAAGGTGGTCGGGCGCGAGGAGTTGTTCCAGAAGGCAACCGACTTCGAAATCAAGCCCGTCCCGGAGAGGTTCAAGGTAAAAGCCCCTCCGCCCGCGGTTGCGCTGGCCGGGAAGATTCCTGTGATGACGGGCGTGGGGTTATAAGGTGGACTGTTGCTGCCGCCGCAGCCCGCCAACCCTACGATTAGTCCTAGAACCAGCGCAAGCGCCGCCGACCGCGAACGCGGCAATCCCATCCGTCCTCCTATGATCTCAATGGGGATCCCGAGGCCGCTCGGCACCAGCAGCCGGGAAGCGAATACGAGGGAAGACGAAGCAGCGCCTGCCAATCCCCGTACAAAACAGACAGGATTGATAGCATCCCGGCGCACGGCCCGTCAACTCGGATTCGAGAGCGGCGGGAAGGGTTGGCTCGGGAAGAGCACGCGGTAGGAACACGGAACTCGACCCTCAGGAGCGCGATCAAGATGCGGGAGCTCGTTCGCCTGGCGATGAGCTCACAAGGGGCCGATGCGGAATCGCAGCTCTCGGGAAATGCCTGAATCACAGGGCGGTCACGGCAGGAACGGGTCGGGCCTCGCAACGAGTGTTCAGGGCTCCGAGCCGAGTGACGAGCTCGCGCTCCTGGGGGACCGTGATCTCGGCTTCGAACTCCACGAGCGGTCCTTCGTCGGTGTTGTAGGTGTGCCAGCGGCGCGTGCGGAGACCGGCTTCGTCGACAATCTGCCGGACCCGGGCAATGATGTCGGCGCCGGGTTTGGCCGTTACCCGAAAATTCATAATCCGGCTGTGAAGCCCGAGGCGCTGTTCAACGTGCCCGATGATGACCAGAGAGCCGAGGAGCAGAAGCGTCGTGAACACCGCGGTGACGTAGAGCCTGGCGCCCACCGCCATGCCGATACTCGCGACGACAAAGATCGTCGCCGCGCTCGTGATGCCGATGATGGTGCCGCGCTCGCGGATCACCACGCCGGCGCCGATGAAACCGATGCCGGGAATGATTTGCGCGGCGATGCGGGTGTGGTCGCCCCCGACGTTACCCGCCATTTCGTACGAGATGACGGTGAAAAGGGCGGCTCCGAGCGAGATCAGCATGTTGGTCCGAATGCCGGCCGGCTTGTGGTTCAGCTCACGCTCGAGGCCGACGATCCCGCCGAGGACCGCGGCCAAGAGAAGCCGGCCGACAACGGAGGTGTTCAGGTCGTGGAGCATTTAGGCATTCGACTGAAGAAAAAGCGGTTGCTCCCAAAGTTCACTTGGGGATTCAAATCTCTCTCGTGCGACGCCGTTAGCGTTCTCCAGGGTATCGTCAGTCAGACCCGACGGCGGCGGTTGCGAGCCACTTCGCCGTTTGGCCACCTTCGCGCTATTGACAGGGCTTGCTCTTCGCCAAGCGGGCCGCGCTTGCATCTCGGCAGCCGTAGGCATCCGCAATGCGGAACCAAGGTATTTATCATGGCGGCTCAGCCACCGTCAACAGAGGATGGCCAGCCAAGCTCAATTGCGGACATTGCATCGCGAGGCGCAAGCTCGATGACGGCACCGTCAACTGGGTTAGCTCTCTATTTCCGTCTCACCGTCCGGGCGCTCACAGATGGTCGGGTACGCAGTGCGTTTTCTTGCTGTGTGGTACATCGTTTTCCGCGCCGCAAGCAGGAGATTAGATTTCATGAACGGACGACATAGATGTTAACGTGCCGCCGCCATCTCAGCAGGGCGGCGATTGGTTTTCATCGGCGGATTCACGCCCAGCCTCTCGGCGTACATTACGAGCGTTTCCAAATTGAAATTGGCGATCTTCCCGCGCATCAGATTGCTGATTCGAGGCTGATCCGTGTCGAACATCTCCGCGAGTTGCGCCTGGCTGTAATCCCGGCGCCTGATAAACTTCCACGATGCTTGAATGTAGCTCCGCACGCATTTTCAAAGCCACAGACTCATCCGGTGAAAATCCGAGTTGCTGGAATAGGTTGCCGGTCGTTGCTTTAGCGATGCTTTTTCGCTTTGCCATGTCTGGCCTCCCTCGGCCGGTCAGAAATTGCTTCCTGGAGAGCTTTAAGCCGGTCCCGAGCGATGAGAATGTCGCTCTGTGCTGTCTGGTTTGTAGCTTTCGTGAAGCAATCGAGCACGTATGTCAAGCCTTCCGGCTCCTGGCGATTTTCAAGACGATCCAAATCACCGCCAATGTTGAATCGGACGTTCTCGGCCATTCGCGAATCACGTCGTCTGAGTCGCCACACCATCTGATGCGGCTTTCTGAGGCGGGGCTGGTCACACTCCGCTATATAAAAACTTCTATATTGCCAAGGCTCGACCGAACTTGCGAATAGGGATGGCGCGGCTTAGATGTGTGGATAGTCGCGTGTGATCGAAGGCCGCCGGGTCCGGAATCAAGAAATGAGAGTCTACCCCGGGCGGGGTTTCCAGATCACCAGCCCGAAGTTGCACATTTGGGACGCCAAGGCTTTGCGCCGCTTCTGATTCTCTTCAGCCGGCTCCACGACGCATGTTTCGATGCGCTCCTGGGCTCCAGTCCGAACTCTCAGGCGAATCCAGGCGAGAGGGTGGGATGCTTCGATTCCTCGAGAGTCGGGAGCAGAAGGGATTTTTGGGCGCGATCAGGCGAGCTTGAACGTGGTGAGCTTTAAGAAGCGGCGCGCCCGGGCCTGAATCTCGCCGCGCTTGAGCGTCGCGAGACGCTCGACTCCAAATCGCTCGACTGCGAAGCTGCCCAGGACCGAGCCATAAACCATCGCGCGACGAAGCGTCAGTTCGGTGATGCGGCCGGCGCTTGCGAGAGAGCCCATGAAGCCGCCGGCAAAGCTGTCGCCCGCGCCAGTCGGATCGTGAACCTCCTCGAGAGGAAAAGCGGGAACGGAGAACAGAAACCTGTTGTGCACCATGAGCGCGCCGTATTCGCCGCGCTTGATGACCAGCGTGCGCGGGCCCATTTTGAAAACACGCTTCGCCGCACGCAACAAATTGTACTCGCCAGTCAGCTGGCGGGTCTCCTCGTCGTTGATCATCAGAATATCGGTGCATTTGAGGGTCTCGCGAAGAGCGTCGGGCGTGCGCTCGATCCAATAGTTCATCGTGTCAAGGCCGACGACCTTCGGCTTGCGGGGCACCTGCTTCAGGACCGAGCGCTGGAGCGTGGGATCAATGTTGCCGAGAAAGATGCTCGAGGAATCTAGATACGCATCCGGAATGGTCGGGTTGAAATTGGCAAAGACATTGAGTTCGGTAGCGAGCGTGGTCCGTTCGTTCATGTTCTGGCTGTAACGCCCGGCCCAAAAAAAAGTTTTGCCCGGGGCGTGCTCGAGGCCCGACAGATCAATCGGGCGGCCATGAAAGACCGCCCGGTCCTTGGCCGTGAAGTCCTCGCCGACGATCGCGACGACCCGCACGGGCGTGAACTGACTGGCGGCGAGAGCGAAGTAGCTGGCGGCGCCGCCGAGGGTGCGATCGACCCGTCCGAACGGCGTTTCCAGGGCATCGAAGGCAACTGAGCCAACTACGAGAAGTGACATGAGAGCTCCGGTATCAGTACTCGAGCGGTTAGCGTCGCCGACCATGCGGGAGATCGGCTGCAAGAGGCCATGTGCGTGTCTGAGACTCTCCGAAATTTCGCGATCAAGACTACCTCACATTCCTAGCTGACATACTTGCCAATGATGGAAGCGAGACGCTTCTTCGTCGTTGCCGGGATGGCCGCTCGATCGGTGAGAATGGCGTGCCCGAGCGCCGAGCCGCATTTGCAATGACGATCATCCTCGAGAACGCGCACGACTTCGCGAATGGCACGCTGGGCGTTTTCCGCATTGCGATTCAGGTTCGAAATGATTTCCTCGACGGTGACGGCGCCGTGCTGGGGATGCCAGCAATCGTAGTCGGTAATCATGGCGAAGGTCGCGTAGCAGAGTTCGGCCTCGCGTGCGAGCTTCGCTTCGGTGAGATTCGTCATTCCGATTACGTCGAAGCGGAGCTGACGATAGGTGTGCGACTCGGCGAGCGTTGAGAACTGGGGACCCTCCATGCAGACGTAGGTGCCGCGGCGATGGGCCTTCACACCCGTGCGGTCACAGGCGTCGGCCAGATGCGCTGACAGCTCGTGGCAAGTGGGCTTGTCGAAACTGACGTGGGCGACGATGCCGCCGCCGAAGAACGTTGAGACGCGGCTGCGCGTGCGATCGAAAAACTGGTCGGGGATGAGGAAGTCAAGTGGAGCCAGATCCTCACGAAGCGAGCCGACGGCACTGACCGAAATGAGCCGCTCGACGCCCAGCTGTTTCATCGCACAGATGTTGGCTCGATAGTTGATTTCGCTTGGCGAGAGGCGATGGCCGCGACCGTGGCGGGCCAGAAACGCCACGCGGCGGCCTTCGAGCGTACCGATCGCGATTGCGTCCGAAGGCTGGCCGAAGGGAGTCCTCATGGGGACCTCGTGCGTGTTCGTGAGGCCCCCCATGTGGTACAGTCCACTGCCGCCGATGATGCCGATTTTGACCGATTCCTTCTTCGCCGTTCGTCCTTTCGATTTCGCCATTTTCTCCCCGGATATTCCTGGAGTTCTATTGTTCGTCCGGACCGGTGATCGAACAACGTTGATCGCGCGCCGTCAACCGACTTCGACCGGCTCGGCTTCCCATTGGCCGTTTCTGTCGCGTAGATAGGCTGCCGGGGCGCCGGCATCGTGTCCGAAAAGAGCGATCCAGCCCTCTTGGAGGATTTCAGCAATCCATTTCCTTTTGTTTTCGAGCGTTGTCATCGGGTAGAGATCGTAACCCATAATCCACGGAAGCGGGAGATGAGCCGTCGTGGGAACCAGGTCCGCCAGCAAGAAGGCGGTTCTGCCGCCACCTGTGAGCTTAACGCACTGCATGTTCGCTGTGTGACCGGGGACGCGGATCACCTCGACGCCGGGGACGATGACGCGATCATCTTCCAGAAGCGACAATAGCCCGGCCGCATGCAGAGGCGCGTAGTTTTCCTCGAAGTAGCTTGCGCGGTCGCGCTCGGTCGGATCCATCGCGTGGTCGAATTCACCTTTTTGGACGATATATTGGGCCCGGGGAAAGGTTGGGACGATCTTGTCCTTCTCACGGCGCGTGTTTCCGCCGCAGTGATCGAAGTGCAGGTGCGTGTCGATGACGATATCGATATCGCCCGGATCGAGGCCCCGCTCGCGGAGGCGATCGAGCAGACACGGGCCATCGAGACCATAGATCTCGCGGAGCTTGGCGTTCATTTTATCTCCGCTGCCGGTCTCCACGAGAATCCGCTTGCCTGCGGCCTGAATCAGAAGGCAATTCATCCCGAGAGTGATGCGGTTGCGCACGTCAGGTCGCATTTTCCTCTCCCACAGCGGGCGCGGAATGACGCCGAACATGCCGCCGCCGTCGAGCAGGAGCGGACCGTCGGAAAGAATGTGGAATTCAAGATCTCCGAGCTTCAACGACGTTCTCCCAGAACCGCGTGACCGTCCCCGTTGGGCGGATGGAACAGAAAAAAAACTAGGACGACAGAGCGGCCTCGAACGAGGATGGTAACATCAGCCGGGTGAGCGATCTCACCGAATTGATTTCCGCTTAAAAATGGCCGGCCCTTGACCTCCGGCTCTCGATTGGTGAGATTCCGGGCGATCGGGCTTCGCCCGCGGGCAGCCGAAGGGCGGCTTTTCTCCCGCGTATCAGATAACCGATCGTTCCCGGGAACTCTCCGCCCATCCGGTCTGGGGCCCGTCTCCCGTTATGATCAGGACTGCGCGGCTGGCGTCGGCCCGGACGAGAATCCAATCGAGCGGCAGCTCCGAGGCTAGCCTCTAAGCGAAGGGCTAGGGCTTTTCTTCGAGGCCGGCGCGGGCGATGATCTCGTTCACCGCAGCGTAGGGATCCTTCTTCCGCGCCGACACTTCCGCGGCGAGCTCGTCGAACTGTGCTTCGCTCAGGTGATCGCCGACGACCCGCTCCATCAAGCGTGTCTCGAGAAGGCGCAGGAGCCACTGTTTCCAGTACGCGAGGTCGCGGGCGGGACGGTCCTGGGCTTTGTCGAAATGGGCACGAAATCGCGCGACTTCGAGGGCCAGTTCGTCGATGCCCTTCTTCTCCGTTGCGATGGTGCGGACGACCGGGGGCGTCCACCCTTCGCGTTCCGGGGCCAACTGGAGGATCGCCTTGAGCTGCTGCTCGAACCGAGCGGCGCCCTGCTGATCGTACTTGTTGAGGACGAAGATGTCAGCAATCTCCATCAGGCCGGCCTTCAGATTTTGGATTTCGTCGCCCATACCGGGCACAAGAACGACGATCGTGCAGTCGGCGAGGCGGGCGATTTCGATTTCTCCCTGGCCGACTCCGACCGTCTCGACCAGGATCATTTCCTTACCGGCGGCGTCGAGAAGCAGAGCCGTGTCACCGGTGGCCTGCGCGAGGCCGCCGAGATAGCCGCGGGCGGCCATCGAGCGGATGAATATACCGGAATCGGTGGCGTGGGCCTGCATGCGGATACGGTCGGCCAGGATGGCGCCGCCCGTGAAGGGACTCGAGGGATCTACGGCGATGATGCCGACCGTTTTGTTCTCGCTGCGGTAGTGGGCCGCGAGACGGTCGACCAGAGTGCTCTTCCCTGTTCCGGGAGCGCCGGTGATGCCGATGCGGTAGGCGCGGCCGGTATGGGGGAAAAGCCGGCGCAGGATTTCTGGAGCTTCTCGCGAGCGGTTTTCGATTGCGGAAACGGCGCGGGAAATCGCGCGGACATCGCCGGCGCGGACTTGCAAGGCCCAATCTTCGACCGAGGCAGCCATCTCGAGCGAACAAGTTAACAGTTGAGAGCTGAAAGTTCAAAGCCAGACCGGGTTCGCGACGCTCCGGACGTGCGATCAGAAAAACCGCAGGCCTGCGACCTCCCCAGAGCTCGACCCTAGGATTTGCCGAGAACGCGGCGGGCGATGACCAGGCGCTGGATTTCGCTCGTGCCTTCGCCGATCGTGCAAAGCTTGACGTCGCGATAATACTTTTCCGCCGGGTAATCCTTGATGAATCCGTAGCCGCCGTGGATCTGTACGGCTTCATTCGCAACTCGTACGGCCACTTCCCCGGCATAAAGCTTGGCCATGCTCGACTCCCGGGTGAAGCTCGACTCGTGGTTACCGGAGGAGATGGCACGGTCGGCGAACCATGCGGCCTGGTACGTCAGCAGGCGCGCGGCTTCGATCTCGGTGGCCATGTCTGCGAGCTTGAATTGAATGGCCTGAAACTCGGCGATCGCCTTCCCGAATTGCTTGCGCTGCTTGGCGTAGCCGAGCGCGCACTCATAGGCGCCCTGCGCCATACCCAAGCCGAGAGAGGCGATCGAGATGCGCCCGCCGTCGAGAATCTGGAGGCTGTTGATGAACCCTTCGCCCTCCTTGCCGAGAAGGTTTTCATCCGCGATGTGGCAATCGGTGAAGACGACTTCGCTTGTGTCACTTGCGCGCAACCCCAGCTTGTTTTCCTTCTTGCCCGGGCGGAAGCCGGGAGTTCCCCGATCGACCACGAACGCGGAGATGCCGTGCTGTTTTTTCGTGAGGTCGGTAGCGGCCATGGCAACGCAGACGTCGGCGTAGTGACCGTTGGTGGTGAAAGTTTTTGAGCCGTTGATCAGCCAGCCCCCATCCTTCCTGGTGGCGACGCTGCGCGTGCCTCCGGCGTCGGAGCCCGCTTCGGGCTCGGTCAGTGACCAGCAGCCGAGTTTCTCCCCCTGGGCGAGCGGAACGACGTACTTTTTCCTTTGATCTTCGGTGCCGAACTTGTAGATGTGATTGGTGCAGAGAGAATTGTGCGCGGCGACAATGATGCCGACCGAGCCGTCCACGCGAGAAAGTTCTTCGATGATGATGGCGTACTCGAGGTAGCCCAGTCCCGCGCCTCCATAGCGTTCGGGGAAGATGACCCCGAGGAAGCCCATTTCGGAAAGCTTGGGAATGATCTCCGCCGGGAAACGGGAGGCTTCGTCCCATTCCATAACGTGCGGGGCGATTTCGCCTTCGGCAAATTCGCGCACGGTGCGGCGAAGCTGCTGTTGCTCGTCGGTCAGCGAGAATTCCACGTCACCCCACCCGACGGACCAATCCGCGATCCGCTAGCCTTCTATTTATACCATAGCGATTTAGGCCGTAAGCGAAAGGCATGGCCGATCGAGCGTCCCGGAACGAGCTCGGGACGGCCGAGCGAGCGGTCAGCACCCGTGAAGGGCTGCCGGCCGGGCCTCGGAGCGGCTAGGATGCCAAGGAGGCGACGCCGGATCGCATGCCGACCGAACGCAAGACCAGATCGGCGAGAGCGCGGATCAGGAGCGGCGAGTCGTTGAGCGCGGGCATCATATGGAAGTCCGAAATACCGAGTGACTCGGCGTGCTCCCGGGCTTCGATATTGATCTCGTAAAGCGTCTCGATGTGTTCGGTGAGGAAGGAAATCGGGATGACCAGAACGCGTCGGATGCCCTCGCGCGCCATCCTCTCGATCGTGCCCGTGAGCGAAGGCTCGAGCCACCGCTGCGGGCCGACCTTGCTCTGGTAACACAGGACGTGCGGGTTCTCCCAGGAGCCGAGGTCGCAGACCATGCGGACGGTCCGATCAATGTGCTGCGGATAGGGGTCACCCTTTTCGACCAGGGCCATCGGGAGGCCATGCGCGCTGAAGACCAGCTGCACTTCCTCAGGATTCGGCAGCTGCCGCAGAACGCCGTTGATGCGCTCGACAATTCCGGCGATGTAGTCCGGATGATCGAAGAAATGATCGATGAAGTGGACCGGGACACTCGCCTTGTATCGGCGATTCCACTCCTTGAGGCTG
>DATMRE010000117.1:0-2659 GCA_035566475.1 Verrucomicrobiia bacterium
CTGAATGTTTGCGCGACGTTCTACTACCTGTGCAGCATCCTGGACGACTACAGCCGTTTCCTGGTTCATTGGGATCTTCGGGAATCGATGACCGAGGCCGACATTGAGATCATTCTGGAACGGGCCAAGGAGCGGTATCCCGGGGTTAGGCCGCGAGTAATCTCGGACAACGGGCCGCAGTTTATCGCCAAGGACTTCAAGGAGTTTATCCGCATTTCGGGCATGACGCACGTCAGGACTTCACCGTATTACTCTCAATCGAATGGCAAAATCGAACGTTGGCACAAATCACTCAAAGGGGAGTGCATCCGCTCGAGCACGCCGCTCTCGCTCGAAGATGCGCGGCGTCTGGTTAAGGGTTACGTAGAGCATTACAACAACATCCGTTTGAACAGCGCCATCGGCTACATCACGCCGAAGGACATGCTCGCCGGGCATCAGCAGGAGATTCAGGCCGACCGGGATCGGAAATTGGAGGCGGCGAGGGAACAGCGGAAGAATTGCCGCCAGCGGGCCGCGTGACGTATGATACGGATTACTTCCCGTTGGCCGACCATCCAGGCCTTACTCCTCAATTTTAGGACCTACTGCGACGATCAGTATCTAGCTGCACGAAAGTATCAAAGAATCTGGTAGCTGTGCTTTAATGCGATCGAATCGTGGGAAGGCGGCACGAGTGATGAAACGGCGACAGACATGACGGAAACGCGCGCATCGGTTCCAACACGTCATGTTGCGGCCGTTGTGGTCGGAAACGCGCTCGAATTCTACGATTTCCTGACCTACGCCTTTTTTGCCGTTTATATCGGCAGAACCTTCTTTCCCTCCAACTCTCCCGCTGCAAGCCTGCTGGCATCTCTCGGAGCGTTCGGCGCGGGTTTCGTCATGCGGCCCGTCGGCGGCTTGGTGATCGGGAGGATGGGCGATCGGTTGGGACGCAAGCCCGCGATGATTCTCTCCTTCTCGCTCATGGGCATCGCGATCACCGGGCTCGCGATCACGCCCTCTCACTCGATGATTGGCATTGCAGCGCCCGTGGTCGTGATTTTCTTTCGTATGTTGCAGGGTTTCGCTCTCGGAGGCGAAGTCGGTCCGACGACGGCATTCCTGCTGGAGGCGGCGCCACCGGAGCGGCGAGGCTTCTATACGGCATTCCAGTATTGGACTCAGGATCTGTCGATCATGATCTCCGGGCTTGTAGGTTTTACACTCGCGAACCTGCTAAGCGAACAGCAATTGCAGGATTTCGGATGGCGCATCGCTTTTCTCGCGGGCTCGGCCATCGTGCCTTTTGGTCTGATGATGCGGCGCAGCCTGCCCGAGACCTTTCACGCGCCTGTCCGCGGCAAGCGCGAACGCATCCCCTTACGCCCCTACCTGTGGATAGCGGGGATTGGCTTGATGTTGCTCGCGAGCAGCACCATCGGCGCTTATACCACCGACTACATGACGACCTATGCGATTGCGACGTTGCACATGCGTGCAAATGTCGCCTTTGCGGCGACGATTGTGGTCGGCCTATCCGGAGTTGTCTTCGATCTTGCGAGCGGCGCCCTGTCGGACCGCATCGGCCGTAAGCCGATGATGCTCATACCCGGCGCCCTGCTGCTCGTGTCGATTCTTCCGGCCTTCTACGTGATCTCGCACTACCGCACCACGGCCACACTGCTGGGGGCGACCGCCGTGTTGGCGAGTCTTATGGACCTGTCCGTGTGCCCGGTCATCATTTGGCTGACCGAATCTTTTCCGGTGGGGATTCGTTCCGGTAGCGTCGCCATCATTTACGCCTTTTCAATCGCCCTGTTCGGCGGTACCACTCAATACACAATTACCTGGCTCATTAAAGTGACCGGGAATCCGCTGGCACCCGCTTGGTATTGGACCGCAGCAGCGATCGTCGGTATCGCCGCCATGAGCGCCACGCGCGAATCGGCGCCGCGCAAGGCCGCTAAGCCCGGAACTCTCCTCGTTCAACTTTCCGATAAGCGGACAAGTTGAAATCCCGCCTGAAGTCCGCTGGGAAGGGTTCGCAATGTTCCGCGCGTTTGCAACCTGTTTGCGGACGGATTACGGCGCATCCGGAAGTTGAGTCCGAAGGACGTGGTAGAGCTACAATGATCTTGTCGGGCGAAACGGAAGCGGGCTCTGCGGGCACGCAACCATGCCGAGGGATAACCTGGTGGGCTCATCGAGACGATAAATAGCAGCGCCGGAATCTGTTCCTTGCGCTGCTTCCAAATCCTCGTCGGATCGGTAGACCTTGATGCCTGGAAAATCCCGCCCCGAAAGGCGGAATACTCACTAGCGGAGAGCCCCCTCTCTCCATTTCAGGCTGAACCAACACAAGATAATACATGTCGGTTGCAGAGATGATGCCTGAGTCGAGGCTATATTGAGAGAACTATTCGTCTAATCTGTGAGATTTATCAGCAGTGAGCACCCCCGTCTAGGCTTGCTGTTTGGCTGGATGCGATGAATAAGGCCCCGCTTCCCAGCAAAAAGTGCGAAGTCTATGATACGGATGAACAGCCCTGAGTATAATTGCGGATCGCGGACGCCCTCCCAGAAATTCACCTCGGCACTTGCGCTTTCACTGCGGCAGGATGGGCAGGCTCGTTCTATCCAAGAGGAATGAAGTCCAGCGACTACGCCGAACACT
>DATMRE010000118.1:0-2930 GCA_035566475.1 Verrucomicrobiia bacterium
AACATCCACGATGTAGAGGATCTCGCGCCTGCTCGGCCATCCATCGGGGGCTCTGGCGACGGGTCGATGATGACCGGAAAGCTCGGTGACCTGTTTCCGCCAGCCCGGCGACTTTGGCGCGAGGTGCCTATCAAACCCTAAACGCGGAGGCATGGCGAAAGCAGAGCTTTCGTCGTCGAATTCCTCATCCAGATATGGATCGC
The DNA here is from genome assembly GCA_035566475.1 of Verrucomicrobiia bacterium. Classification (GTDB taxonomy): domain Bacteria; phylum Acidobacteriota; class Terriglobia; order Acidiferrales; family UBA7541; genus Palsa-295. Next base: position 204 of record DATMRE010000118.1, read on the forward strand.
CGGAATCCAGGAGAAGGTGGGTGGCCGAGGCGGCTCGGGAGAGGTAACCCTGCGACTCGGAGGCAAGAATCGTGGCCCAGAGATGCTTGCACGCACCGGAGGAATAGAAATACCGGCAGTCGCACCAGGCGGAGAGCACACCACCCGCCCAATCGAGGCTCACCTCGTAAGTGCGCGAACCCCGCACCCGGGCCTCGACCTCCGAGTCGTTGGCGTGCTCGACGTCGACGAGACCCTTCCAATAGTAACCCTGGCCGCGCTGTCGCACGACGGCAGAGAACTCGTGGGCCAGCCTCGTTGACAGATTCATGCCTGTCTCAGTTCCCTGGGAGGTTTGTAACCTATTTGGTCGAAAATTTCTACCGTGGATTCCCGGTCAAGTCGGCCGACCGAAAGGTTTTTTTCCTGAGTGTTCGGGAGATCGATTGACGGGGAGATACCCCCCGGGGTCCGGTAGGCGCACTCCTCTAGGTTGAGGCGACTCGCTGTCGGTCTGGAGATGCGCGAACGTTTGCAAATTTGGCGGGATCCTGCATTTCGGGTTAGAATGAATGTTTCTTTGCTGGCCTCGGGACGCGAACGTGCAGGGTAGGCCGCACTCGCCGAGACCGGCCAGCCGACAGGAGCCGTTCGATGAAGGAAGGCATCCACCCCGATTACCACAACGTGACGGTCCATTGCGCCTGCGGCAACACGTTCGAGACACGTTCGACCTTCAAGGGCAAACTGATCCGCGTCGAGATCTGCTCACAGTGCCACCCGTTCTTCACCGGCAAACAGAAGCTGATCGATACGGCTGGCCGCGTCGAGCGCTTCCAAAAGAAATACGCGGACAAGGCCGCTAGCAACGCTGCCGCCAAGCTGAAGAAATAGCCGTCCCGACTGAACCCTCGAAGCCGTCCAGCCCACGCCGGAGTTTTCTGAACGCCGCCCGATGGGACGCGCGTCGGGCGTGCGGGTGATTCGGGGGCTCAGGCGGTGTACAATCTGCCAAGAAGATGGCCAGGCAATTGTCACCCGACTCGCCGCTTGGATCTCAGGTCGAAACGGCGGCGCCACGCGTCACCTTACGCAACTGGTTCGCGCACCCGTTCGACTCGGCGATCGCCGCGGCACGAACCTGCTATTCGCCGCGCCTGATCGACCCAGGGGAAGTCACCGAAAAACAGCGCTTGACGATTGGTTCAGGGACGTATTTCGGCGGGCATCATACCGTCTATCAGCACGCGCACTTCGAGTTCGGGCTCGAGAACGTCAGCCGGCAGTTTGTTTGGTCCTTCCTGCATGCTCATCCGTTCTACAATTCCGAGCAGCAGAGCCAGCGCTATGTGCGGCTTGACCGCGCGCAAGCTTACATTCCGCCTGAAGGAACGGCTGAGAATCCGGGATTCGGCGGGGCCGAGCGAGCCATCTACGAACGGGCGATCGCGCGCTCATGGGAGCACTACCGCGAACTGACGCGGGTCCTCGGACCGAGTGCCCGCGCGATTTTGAGCGACATCTGGCATATCAGTCCCATGTCGCATCCGCGCCGCGTCGAGCGAGTCGAGCGGCAATCGGAGAAGCGCGCGATCGAAGTGGCGCGGTATGTTTTGCCTGTCGCGGCCTTCACGACGATGGTGCACACGCTCTCGGGCATCGTGCTCCACCGCCTGTGGCGCATGCAGGCGGCGAACGACACGCCGTCGGAGGCGCGGCTGGTGATCGGCGAAATGGTCGCGCGTGTGCGCGAGGTCGATGCCCAGTTTTTCGACCGCTTCGATACTCAGCCGATGGGCGATCCGCCCGAATGGCACCTGCCACCTCGGGGTGGCGAGGCGTTCGCGCGGGAATTCGACGCCCGTCTGGCGGGCCGCACATCGCGGCTCATCGATTTCTCGCCGCGGGCCCCCTCCGTCATCGCCCAGGCGTATCGCGCCGTTCTTGGATTTACCGAAGGGGAATGCTCGGATTCCGAAGCGCTTGAGCGCATCCTCAATCCGGCGCGCAACCCCTACCGCCGCGAGACACTGAACGTCGGCGTGCACGCTCCGATGATGCGCGCGCTCGAACACGCGAATTTCACGTTCGCGAAGAAAATCAGCCACACCGCCGACAGTCAGGACCAGCGGCATCGCATGGTGCCCGGCTCGCGGCCTCTGCTGACGCTCGCCGACAGCGGGCCGGCCGACTATATTACTCCGCTGCTGGTCCGCGAAAATCCCCGCGCGCTCGAAATCTACAATCAAGCCATGGAGGATGCCTGGACGGCGAAAAATGAGTTGCTCGATCGCGGTGTCCCGCCCGAGTTCGCGCTCTACCTGCTGCCCAACGCGAAGGCCATTCGCCTGGTTGAGTCGGGCTCGCTGCTGCATCTGCTTCACAAATGGACCATGAGGACCTGCTTCAACGCCCAGGAGGAGATCTATCAGGCGTCGATCGAAGAGGTTGAGCAGGTGCGCGCGGCGTTTCCCGAGCTCGGGCGCTACATCGGGCCGCCCTGTTACCTTCGGGCGGGCATCTCGACGCCCATCTGCACCGAAGGCTCGCACTTTTGCGGCGTGAAGGTGTGGCTCGATTTTCCGGGGATCGCGCGCCGCATCTGACGGAGCGATTCGAAGGTCCGCCTCGCGATCACTCGACGGGCTGGCTACGACTTGAGAATGCGAGTCGCGTGCGGCGAGATGAGTTCATAGCGGATGCCGCGCCAGCGCATGCGCTTGGTCACGAGCGACAGGATAAAGTTCA
>DATMRE010000119.1:0-14578 GCA_035566475.1 Verrucomicrobiia bacterium
AATCTACCCGGATCGTCCGAAATACCAGACCGGGGAAGCTGCTCGATCGCCGTGTGCTTAAAAGAGATTGCATCCAGGCACAATCTCTGGCAAAACACTGTCCGCGCCCCGAGGCGCGCCCATGCAAATCTCCGACTCCGACCCGGTGCCCCTGCGCGACAATCGAAGAAGCGCCGCTGCGCCGTGGAATTCCCTCCAAGACACCAACCGGAGTCGAGCATGGCTCTAACAGAAACCGTGGGGGCAGCCACGGTCAACGGCCTTGCCTATGTCGGAGGGATGGCACGCCTCGTGGGAGGCTCGTTGAGAGCGATTTGTCTCGAGCCCCTGCGCGGACACAAGTTTCGATTTGGCCGAGCCGTGCACCAAGCGATGTCGGTCGGTGTGGAGGCCCTTCCGATCGTTTCGCTCATCGCCTTCTTTGTTGGCGCGATTCTCGCGCTTCAAGGCGCATATGAACTGCGCAAGCTCGGCGCCATGCAATTGATCGCGACTGCCGTCGCAGTTTCGGTGACCCGCGAACTCGGCCCCTTGATGACCGCGATCGTCGTCATCGGGCGGTCAGGGTCGGCATTCGCCGCCGAGATCAGCACGATGAAGGTCAACGAAGAAATCGATGCGCTCGAGACGATGGCGCTCGAGCCGGTTCATTTCCTCGTGGCTCCAAGATTTCTCGCCATGATTTTCATGTTGCCGTGTCTGACTACCTGGGCCGATTTAATGGGTATCCTCGGAGGCGCCGCCTTCGGTGTCACGAGCGCCGACTTCACACTGGGGACCTACCTGCGCGCCTCGCTCGATGCGCTGATTATGCGCGATATAATCACCGGCCTGATCAAGAGCGTGATGTTTGGCCTGGTGATCACCGCTGTCGGGTGCCAGGAGGGTCTTTCGACCGGACTCGGCTCCGAGGCGGTCGGGCGATCGACGACCTCGGCCGTGGTGAAGTCGATTTCTCTGGTTGTCGTCGTGGATTTGATCTTTACTGCTATCTTCTATTTCACGACTCCCAGGTAGAGAACCAATGGCGGCTGGCCTTCATTCGGACGACGACACGCTCGAATCCCCGAGCGGTCCGGCGATTTCCGTTCAAAAACTCCGCGTCAACTATGACGAACGCGAAATACTCCACGGCATCACCTTCGAGGTGAAGGCCGGCGAAACCATGGTGATTCTCGGCGGGTCGGGTTCAGGCAAAAGCACGCTGCTGAGGGCGTTGGTCGGACTCGAGCGACCGACGGGCGGCGAAATCTGGATCGGCGGAAGGAATTTCGCCGCCATGTCGGAAGCCGACCAAGACGAGCTGCGAAAAAAAATGGGCATGTCCTTTCAGGGAGGCGCCCTTTTTGGTTCGCTGACGGTGGGTGAGAACGTTGCGCTGCCCCTCCGCGAGCATACGCTACTTGATAACTCAACCATCGAGATCATCGTCCGGCTGAAACTCAACCAAGTGGGTCTTTCGGGCTTCGACAACTACATGCCAGCGCAATTGAGCGGGGGGATGAAGAAGCGTGCGGCGATTGCGCGCGCCATGGCGATGGACCCGGAGATTCTATTTTTCGACGAGCCTTCGGCCGGGCTCGACCCGATCATCGCCGCGGGAATCGACGAGCTGATCTTGAAATTGAAGAAGGCCTTCCAGATCACGGTCGTCGTCGTCACGCACGAACTCGCGAGTGCCTTCTTGATTGCCGATCGAATGCTCTTGATCGATAAGGGGAATATTGTCGCCGACGGGACCCCACAGGAACTTCGTGAGAGCCAGCATCCCCGCGTCCGGCAGTTCCTTGACCGGATTCCAGAGCCGGAATTGACCGGAGAGATTGACTACCTGCAAATGCTGACGGATGAGGCCCCGCCGCAGCACTAGGGCCGGGCCTCACGCGTCGCTCGTGCTATACTCCTGCGAACTTGCGGCACTTCGAGCGGCGCACTGCCCGAGTGCTTTTGGGAAGGACGAATGGATTCAAAACGCGAGCAGGCGCTCGTCGGACTGTTTGTCTTGGTGGCGGCTGCCCTTCTGATCGCCACCGTCTTGCTGCTCTACGGCAGACTCAACCGGGGCGACACGCCGTACCGCACGTATTTCACGAACGCCGGTGGATTGGGGCCGGGTTCGGAAGTCCGTTATGCCGGCGGGCCGCCGGTCGGCAGCGTGAAGAAAGTAGAGAGCGACCCGCAGGATCCCACGCGAATGGAAGTTGATTTTGTCGTCGCTCCCGGCGTTCCGGTAAAGACCGACAGCACCGCCACAATCACGAGCACCAGCGCTCTCGGCGATAACTACCTCGGGATCGTTCCCGGCAGCCGTGAGGCGCCGAGAGCGAGTCGGGATGCCACGCTGAAATCGGTCGAATACGTGAGTTTTGCCGAGGTCACGGCGCTGCTTGGCAAGTTGGGCCCGACCGCCAATGAACTCCTCGTGAATCTCAATGGTCGCGCGGCCGAACTGCAGGACACGATCGGCCGCGCGAATGATCTATTGGGCGCGAAGAACCGCCGCAACATCGCCGCAAGTCTTGGCAACCTCCGTGGGATGCTGGAGGAAGATCGCCCAACCATTCATTCGACGCTCGGGAATCTGAACGATGTAAGCGCCAAGCTCGGCCCCTTGATCGAAGATTTCCGCAAAACGTCGGGGCAAGCGAACGACGCGCTTTCCCGTCTCGATGCGACGATCGCGGAGAACCGTCCAGATCTCCACCAGGCCGTCGGGAGCCTCCGGCAGTCACTGAACTCGGCCGTTGCGGTTACCGACCAGCTCAACCGCACGCTGAACACGAACGCGGAGAATCTGGATGAGATACTCGACAATCTGCGGCACGTCACCGATAACCTGAATTCGTTTACCGAGACGATTAAGACTCGGCCCTACACGTTGATACGTGCCTCTGGACTGAAGCCGCACGAGCCCGGTCAGGCACCGCCGAAATAGGCTGCGGCGCACCTCGCCCAGCGCCGATCCGAGGCTGGCTGACGCGAGGACTTCAAGAGAATGAGTTGAGGAGAACCGAAGGGTGTTGATCCGACGGATGCGCCAAACGACGCTCGTTGTTGTGCTCGCTGGAATTTCCGCCGGTTGCGGAGCGTCGCGCCCGACCAAATACTACGTCCTGGATGTGAGCCCCGCACCCGCTATCGATCCGACTGCGCAATTCCCAATTACTCTTCTGATCGGCCGGATCACCGCTTCGCGCCTCTATCGAGATGATCGCCTCGTCTACGGATCGGGCCCGGTGGAACTCGGCACCTACGAATATCAACGCTGGGCCGAAAGTCCTGCCGATATGGTGCAAGACATTTTGATTTCTTCCCTTCGCTCATCCGGTCAATACCGATCGGTTTCGCGGATCGAAAGCAATTTTCGCGGCGACTACATCATTCGTGGCCATCTTTACAGTCTCTACGAAGTGGACAAGCCGGCATTGACGGCGCGTTTCTCTCTTCAGCTCGAGTTGTTCGATCCGAAGTCCGGCACAACCGTCTGGACGGGTTCGTATTCGCATGACGAGCCCGTAAAAGGCAAGACGGTTGCCGACATCGTCGAGGCCCTGGATCGGAACGTGCAAGCCGGGATGCAGCAGCTCACTGCCAGTCTCGGGCAGTATTTCTTGGGCCATCCGCGGCCGGCAGAGAAATAGACTCCCTGTTGTTTAGCGGTTCGGCGCGCTAGAGTCCCTTCCACGCCACGTACGCCGCGCCGATCAGAGGACACTCCTCATTCAGGATAACGTGAATCGGCACCTGGGCGAGAAGATCGACCATCTTTTCTTTGTCTCTCACGGCTCTCGCGAAACGCCCATCTTTCATCTTGGGTAGAATTTTGACTGCGATCCCTCCCGCCACGTAAATTCCACCTCGTGCGAGGGTGCGAACTGCCAGGTTCCCCGCCTCCGAGCCGTACATCTCGACCCACAGATCAAGCGTAGCAGCACAGACAGAGCATTCGCCTGAAAGGCCTCGCTGGGTAATTTCCGGCGCCGGGTCCTTTGTCGGATCGTCGAAGCCCGGATGTTTTACCGACGGGTCGAGGAATTCATGAACCGTCTGGAACCCCCTTCCCGAAAGGACCATCTCGGTGCTCACAAACTGATTGCGCGCTCTAACAAATTTCCAGAGTTCAACTTGCTGCTCCGTGTGAGGCGCGAAATCGGCATGGCCGCCCTCGGTGGGCACGGCCACATGCTGCTTCCCGTCCCAGAAAAGAATGGCTTGGCCCATCCCCGTCCCCGCGGCGATCACGACGACTGTGGCTTGCGGAACGGGAACGCCGTCATGGATGGTTTCAAGATCCGTCGGCTCCAGGATGATCATTCCGTAGCCCGTTGCCTCGAGATCGTTGAGAAGGCGGACGCGATCGAGTCCGAGCAACTTCGCCATCACCGCTCCATCCACAATCCACGGAATGTTCGCGGTGTGGACCACGTTGTTCACGACAGCCCCGGCGACTCCGAACGACGCGGCAGTGATCTTTACCCTATTTTCATGGAGGAATTCGTGTACGATTTCAGGAAGGCCGGAATGCTCGTGGCTCGAGCAGCGCTTGTGGGCGACGAGTACCAACTTTCCGTCCCGCGGCTCGAACAACCCCAGATTGGCCTTGGTCCCTCCGACGTCGCCCGCAAGAATCATGCCGTTCTCCCCGACTGAGACTCTCCATGCGCAGGATCTCTTTGGACGCGAAATGTAGGCCTACAACGGGCGCCAGCGGCGGCCTTCGGTCAGCGTTAAATCATCCGCTGCTCGCGGCCCTTCACTTCCCGCTGGGTAATTCGGGAAAGGCGGCGCGGAAGCGCTCTTCCAGGCTTCCAGAATGGGATCGACGAGCCCCCACGCCTCCTCGACGCTGTCGGCGCGATCGAAAAGCGTCGCGTCGCCTCGGATGCAGTCGTTGATAAGCGTCGCGTAGGCGTCGCGCGATCCGCCGCCGAATGCCGTGCGATACTGGAAGTCCATTGTGACCGGACGGATCTGCATCTGTCCGCCAGGTAATTTCGCACCGAAGGAGAGCGAAATCCCTTCGTCCGGCTGAATATACAGTATCAATGAATTCGGCTCGATTTCCCCGCCCCGGAAAACCATATGCGGCGCCTTCTTGAACTGAATCGCCACCTCCGTGCGAGGTTTCGCCAGGCGCTTTCCCGTCCGCAGATAGAAGGGCACGCCGCTCCAGCGCCAGTTGTCCACCTGTAGCTTCAAGGCCACGAACGTATCGGTGGCGGAATCGGGCCTCACTCCGTGCTCTTGGCGATATCCGGGAACCGCCTTGCCGCCGACGGTACCGGGTCCATACTGACCGCGGACCACCGACTTCCAAATCGTCTCCCGCGTGAACGGCCGGATCGATTGCAGAACTTTAATTTTCTCATTGCGCACCGCGGTGGCATCGAATGTCGCCGGGCCTTCGAGCGCCACGAGCGACGTGAGTTGCAACATGTGGCTTTGGATCATGTCCCGCAGGGCACCAGCAGATTCATAGAACGCGGCGCGGTTCTCGACTCCGAGTGATTCCGATGCCGTGATCTGCACGTGGTCGACATAATTCCGATTCCAAAGCGGCTCGAAAATGCCGTTCCCGAAGCGGAAAACCAGCAGGTTCTGGACCGTCTCCTTTCCCAGATAGTGGTCAATGCGATAGACCTGCGATTCATTGAAGACGCCGAGAACTGTCCTGTTGAGTTCGCGCGCTGACGCACGATCATGTCCGAAAGGTTTTTCGATGATGACTCGCGTCCAGGATTCTCCCCCCTTGGGCTGAGCGAGGCCAGCCCTTCCGAGTTGTTCGATGATGCGGGGATAAACGTCCGGAGGCGTCGCCAGATAGAAAAGACGATTGCCTGCCAGCTGTCCGGCGCGATCGAGTTCGTCGAGCCGCCGAGTCAGGCGGACATAGGCCTCGGGATCGTCATAATTTCCGCTGAAATAATGCAGTTGCTTCAGGAACTCCAGCCGCTTGTCCTCATCCCGGCTCGCTTTGCCGTCCTTCGCCAAGGCCTCACCTGCGGTCCCCCGGAATTCGTCGTCGCTCATTTGGGTGCGCGCGAACCCCAGCAGGCGGAACCGCGGCGCGAGACATGCATGCCGCGCAAGATCGAAAAGCGCGGGCAAAAGCTTTCGCCGCGCCAGATCTCCGGAGGCGCCGAACATCACCACGACGCATGGATCGTTGGGAACCTCGCAATAGTAACCATCTGTCAGGGTTGATTCAGCGACTTCCGGCGCTCGGCTGTTCATCGTCCGGCCTCCCCGTGGAAATTGGGCATCACAGCCAGGACCGGCAAAAATCTGGCTCGCAACAGCCTATCACATTCTACGCAGATGCTCGGTGAGTCGCCGCACTCTCCGCCGTGACCGGCGAGCCGAGCGAGTTAATTGCTCGCCTGCGCTGGTCAGCTCGCTCGGCGGACCTGTGGTGGGCATCGCGACTTCCGCTGCCGACCGGTAGCCGGATTGGCGGGGAGCGCGTAGCGTCGTTAAAGCGTTCAATACCATCGACGCCGTGAATTTCGGAAACACGCTATTCCTGTCCCCCGGCGAGCTCGGGGCTCCCAGTGTCGAAGCGATCTACCCGCCAAGGCAGTGGCCCGTGAGCTCACCCCATCAGCGGGATTCGACTCTCAGGAATGCTACGTTTGCTTGAGCCTTTGGCGATGCTTTCGATGGATCTCGCCGTAGATGAAAACAGGGCACGAACCGCGCACGTAAACTCCTGCGGCGTTAGGGAAGATTAATTTTCAGGTCGCGGTGACTTCGATCCGATCCGGGCGTGGCGATAGATTCCTGCGCAGCGTCTCACCGTCGATTTCCCTTTCCCAACGTGCCACAACAACCGTGGCGACACCATTGCCGATCATGTTCACCGCGGCACGGCCCATGCTCATGAAGCGATCGATTCCAAGAATCAGGGCCATACCCGCGACCGGGATGGTGGGGACCACCATTAACGTGGCCACGAGGGCAATGAAGGCGGCACCCTGCACGCCGCTCGCCCCTTTCGACGTCAGGACTGCCACGGCAAAAATCGTCAACTGCTGGCCCAGCGTCAATGGCGTGTTCGTCGCTTGGGCCACAAACAAGGCTGCCAGGGTCATGTAAATACTCGTGCCGTCCGTGTTGAACGCGTAGCCGGTCGGCACAACGAGTCCCACCAGGGCCGGAGAGCAGCCAAGCTTTTCCATCTTCTCAATCAAGGTCGGCAATGCAGGCTCCGAAGAGCTTACGGCCAGCACAAGCACTATCTCCTCTTTTATGTACAGGAGAAATCTGATGATGCCAAATCCTGTCATGCGCGCTATCGCACCCATTATGACGAGCACGAATAAAATCAAGGTGAGCCAAAACGTGCCGACCAATTTTGCCAGCGGTCCAAGCGCACTGACGCCATACCTGCCGACCGTAAAGGCCATGGCACCGAACGCCCCGATCGGTGCAAATCGCATCAGAATGTTAACCATGCCAAACACCGCATGGGTCAGCCCCGTGATCACGTCGACGAGCGGTTTGCAGCGCTTCCCCATGAGCGATAGGGCAAACCCCATAAGGATGGCGACCAATAAGACCTGCAGAATATCGCCTTTCGCGAAGGCGTCGACTACCGTGTTCGGAATGATGTGCATCAGAAAATCGGTTACGCTCTGCCCTTTCGCCTGGCCCGCATAGGAGGCCACGGCCTTGGCGTCGAGGGTGGCCGGATTGACATTGAAGCCTTTTCCCGTCTGTACCAAGTTGCCGACAACCATGCCGATCAGGAGCGCGAGCGTCGACACGGCCTCGAAGTAGAGCAGCGCTTTGCCGCCGACACGTCCCACTTTCCTCATGTCCTGCATGCCTGCGATACCGGTTACCACGGTGCAGAAGATGACCAAGCTGATGATCATCGTGATGAGCCGTATGAAAGCGTCGCCGAGTGGCTTCATGGCGATAGCTCTTGCTGGGCTCACATACCCGAGAACGATGGCGATGGCGACGCCGAGTAACACCTGAACCCACAAGCTTGAGTAGAACGGCTTCTTCCCTGAATTGTTGTCTGTCATGGCAAGACACGAGCGGTGCGAGTTGAAACCTCCCGCCCTCACGCCTCCTATATTCTTGAACTGCCAGCGACGCCTCAGGGCCCAGTGCGACGTGCCCAAAGAACAGGCGACTGTTCGACGCTGCCTTCGCCTCCGAATCCAAATCACCCGGGGGCTGTTATTTGGCACAGTCGCCTGGTCATAATCAAGGAGATTCTCCTGCGCAGGCGAATCCCACGTTCGGAACCTAACCCCCGGGGCCGCTTAACTCCAGCTTTGCGCGGTGAACCGCTCGTCCGAGCGACCAGCCGGAGCTTCGACGTTTGCCCCACACCATCATGCGCCGCATCCCTAGCTCTTCCAGTAACCATATGTGTTTACTGATATTTACATGATAATCGAGCTGTCGCATGCGAGATGCGATGCCCGGGTCGGGAATCCATGTGGCCGCAGACGAAGGCGTAGGCGGAGGATCTGACTGCAAGTTAAATAAAATGAGCAAGTTAACCAATGATCGGAGGGTTTCGTCGGAGTGGCCAGTGGGCCATCGTGACGAAGATGCGATTTTGGCCGAATTCGTGCAAACCAAATTGGCTTTCGCGCATCGAATGGGTCATGAGCCAGGAAAAACTAAAAGGACGCGGGCGGCTCGTTCCGGCACAGGCGACCGGGATCGAATACAAGGTCGAGTTCGGAATCGACGCGGCTCCAGAAACTCTGCAATACGGTCGGGGTTTGAAACCAACGACTTGGGCGAAGTGCTCGATACATCCTGTTCATGCGCGAGTGTTTCCCGACGGGCATTATTTCCTCCACGCCGATGATGGCAGGGTCCATCAACTGAAGGCGGAGGGCGGCAAGTGGCATTGTCTCGCCCTTGCGGCTTAAATTCGTTCCGACGGCGTAACGGCTATTGGCTCAAAATCTGTCTCGAGGGGTACTGCCGCAACTGAACTGAGGATTTCCCCGCCTCCACTCCGAGTTGTGGTCCGCTGCAGCATGAAAAGGTGACAAACCCGCGCAACCCGCGTGTGTCCGCGGGTGTGCCCAGCCATTCTACGGTACAATCAAGGTCGCATGCTATCAATCAACAACGTCTCCATGCGCTTTGGCGCCAGAGTTTTGTTCGAGGACGTCACCTGCACGTTCCTCACCGGGCGCCGTTACGCGATCTCTGGGCCGAACGGCGCCGGCAAGTCGACCCTCATGAAGATTCTGACCGGCGAGATGGAAGCCTCCAAGGGCTCGATCAGCCGCCCCAAGAAACTAGGGGTCCTAAGACAGGACCAGTTCGCCTTTGACAAGTTCCGAGTGGTGGACGCCGTCATCACCGGCAACTCCCCGTTGTGGGCCGCCCTTGAAGAGCGGGCCGCGCTCTACGCCAAGGCCCACGACTTGCTGACCGACGCGGACGGCATGCGTTTGGGCGAACTCGAAGGGATTGTCGGCGAGGAGGGCGGGTACACGGCCGAGGCCGATGCCGCAGTCCTACTTGACGGGCTGGGCGTCGAAGCCGCCCTTCACGAGCGCAAGATGGGCGAACTCCAGGGCGGCCAAAAGGTCCGCGTGCTGCTCGCGCAGGCTCTTTTCGGTAACCCGCCCGCGCTATTGCTGGATGAGCCCACAAACCACCTCGATCTCGACTCCGTGCATTGGCTGCAGGATTACCTTTGCGAATACGACGGCGTGCTGATCGTGATTTCGCACGACCGCCACTTCCTGAACAGCGTCTGCACCCATACCGCCGACATCGACTACCAAAGTGTCATCATGTACAACGGCGGGTACGACGATATGGTTCTCGCGAAGACGGCCATTCGCTCGCGGATTGAATCGGAGAATGCGCAGCGCGAAAAGAAAATCGCGCAATTGAATGAATTCATCGCCCGCTTCTCCGCCGGCACCCGGTCGGCCCAAGCCACCTCGCGCAAGAAGGAAGTCGAGCGACTGCAGACCTCGGAACTCGCCAAGTCCAACATCGCTCGACCCTTTATCCGTTTTCAGATGGAGCAACATTCCGGACGTCATCCGCTTGAGATCAAGAGCATAGCGAAGTCGTATGACGGCGTGAAGGTGATCCTGCCGTTCACGGCGAGTGTGTCGCGCGGCGAAAAAATCGCACTCACCGGCCGCAACGGTTCGGGCAAGACCACTCTGCTGAAATCGCTGATACGGACGGCGCCGGGGTTCATCGACGACTCAGACAGGCCATTTTTTGTCGATGGCGGAACGGTTATATGGGGCCACAACGTAGCGGTTGGTTACTTTGCCCAGGACCATGCCGACTCGATCGTCAAGGGCACGACAGCCATTGAGTGGCTAAACCAGTTCGATCCGAAGGCTTCGCAGGAGCAACTGCGCGGACTACTCGGCCAGATGTTGTTCAGCGGCGATGACGCCCTCAAGCCCACCCGCGCGCTGTCGGGCGGCGAGTCCGCACGGCTGATTTTTTGCCGTTTGATGTTGCAGAAACCGAATGTCCTGGTGCTCGACGAACCCACCAACCACCTGGACCTTGAATCCATTAACGCCCTGAACATCGCCTTGCAGCGCTATGACGGCACCGTGTTGCTCGTGACCCATGACCACGATGTCATCGAGGAAGTCGCCACTCGCATCTGGCATTTCCAAGGTGGACGCATCGACGACTTCAAGGGCCCGTTCGCAGAGTACCTGGCGTATGCCCAAGAGAAGGCATCCTAGCCCCGAAGCTTTACTGCACTCCGGTCTGAAACGGTTCACCGCCCGAAGCGTGGCAATTCCGTGATTCCGGTGCACGTCTCCGGGTTCCGGGTTCATTGATTCTTTCCCCGGTTATTCACTTCTGTCCCGCCGCAAAGAGAAAGATCGATGACCGCTCGCTCGTTCGCCCACGCTTTCGCGAGGCACGCCGCCCGCTCTCAGTCCTCTCGCGAGTCTCGATTCGGAGCCGCCTGCTGGTCACGGGTCGGTTTCGTCCGATCCATCCGGGATCTCCCTCGGCGGGCCCGGTCCCTCGTACTTCCGACCTCGGGAACCTTCTCGCGGCTCCGAGGCAGACAGAAGTCGGGCTCGACGGTTCAAAACGCCATCGATTATCGGGCCGATGGGTACAATATGAGGGACATCCCGCGTGCAGCTAGCGCCCCCGGGTCCGACCAGGTGACGTGCGAAAATCGACGCGAGCACCCGGCGCGAGTACGCTAGAATGGAGCTGCTTCTAACGACAGGAGAATTCAGCCCCGCATGAGCTCCGCATCCAGAGATTCCTTCTCGGCCCGCACGACGCTACTCGTTGGCAGCGATTCGTTTGAAATTTACGGCTTGGCCGCGCTCGCGCGTGCCGGTGTCGGCGATGTCGCGCGTCTGCCATTTTCCTTGAAGGTCCTGCTTGAAAATCTTCTCCGGCATGAGGACGACCGCTTCGTCCGCGCTGACGACATCCGCGCGCTGGCCGGGTGGGATCCGTCGATCGCCAGGGAAACAGAAGTCTCGTTCATGCCCGCAAGGATCCTGCTCCAGGATTTCACGGGCGTTCCTGCTGTGGTCGACCTCGCAGCGATGCGCGATGCCATTCGCGCACTCGGCGGCGATCCGAAGAAAATCAATCCGCTTCTCCCGGCGGAACTGGTGATCGACCATTCGGTACAGGTGGACAAATTCGGCAGCGCGGGCGCCTTCGCCTTCAATGCCGATCTCGAAATGAAGCGCAACGTCGAGCGCTACGGCTTCCTCCGCTGGGGACAAAAGGCTCTCAAGAATTTCAAAGTCGTCCCGCCGGACACGGGCATCTGCCACCAGGTAAATCTCGAATATCTCGCACGCGTCGTCTTCAACGAGAATCAAGATGGCAAGAGGGTGGCGTTCCCGGATTCTCTGGTCGGCACCGATTCTCACACGACGATGGTGAATGGCCTCGGCGTATTCGGCTGGGGAGTCGGCGGAATCGAGGCAGAAGCCGCCATGCTCGGCCAGCCCCTGTCGATGCTCATCCCCGAAGTGGTCGGCTTCAAGCTGCACGGCCGCCTGCCCGAAGGCACGACCGCCACCGACCTGGTTCTCACGGTCACGCAAATTTTGCGCAAGAAAGGCGTTGTCGGAAAATTTGTCGAGTTCTATGGCACGGGTCTTTCGAGCCTCACGCTTCCCGATCGCGCCACGATCGCCAACATGGCTCCGGAGTACGGAGCGACGATGGGCTTCTTTCCCGTCGATCAGGAGACACTTTCCTATCTACGCTTCACTGACCGCACCGAGGACCATGTCCGCCTCGTCGAGGCGTACACCAAAGAGCAAGGCCTGTTCCGCACCGACCAGACGCCCGACCCGATCTTCTCGGGTCGCCTTGAGCTCGATCTCGCCACCGTCGTGCCCGCGATCGCCGGTCCGAAACGGCCTCAGGACACTGTGCCCCTTGCGCAGGCGAAGGCGTTATTTGAGAAATCTCTCACGGCGCCTCCCAAGCACGTCAGCATAGGGAACGGCCAAGACAGGTTTGATCTGGCCGATGGTTCGGTTGTCATCGCCGCGATCACCAGCTGCACGAACACATCGAATCCATCGCTGATGCTCGGTGCGGGCCTTCTGGCGAAGAAGGCCGTCGAGCGCGGTCTCAGCTCGAAGCCCTGGGTAAAAACCAGTTTTGCTCCAGGGTCGAAAGTGGTCACCGATTACATCGAGAAGGCCGGTCTGTGGCCCTATCTCGAGTCGCTCCGCTTCCACCTCGTCGGCTACGGCTGCACAACTTGTATTGGCAATAGCGGCCCCCTGCCCGAGTCAATCAGTCAGACCATCAAGGACCATAATCTTGTCGCTGTTGCCGTGCTTAGCGGGAACCGCAATTTCGAAGGCCGCATCAACCCCCTCTGCCGCGCGAACTATCTCGCCTCGCCGCCGCTCGTCGTCGCCTACGCTCTCGCAGGCCGGATGGACATTGACATCGTGAACGAGCCTCTCGGTCAGGACAAATCTGGGCAGGCTGTGTTCCTTCGCGACATCTGGCCTACCCCGCAGGAAGTCGAATCGACGATGCGCCTCTCCGTCTCGAGCGAGATGTTCCGCAAGGAATATGCCGACGTTTTCACGGGGGACGAGCACTGGCGCGCGATGCCGATTCCCGAAGGCGATCTCTACGCCTGGGATGCGAAATCGACCTACATCAAGAACCCCCCGTATTTTGAGGGGATGCCGCTGCGGCCGGCGCCACTCGCGGACCTGCGCGGCTTGCGCCCGCTCGCCATCCTCGGTGACAGCATCACGACCGACCACATTTCTCCGGCTGGTTCGATACCACCCGAGAGCCCCGCCGGGAAATATCTGATCCTGAACGGCGTCCAGCCGAAGGACTTCAACTCCTACGGCGCGCGCCGCGGCAACCACGAGGTGATGATGCGCGGCACGTTCGCGAACATTCGCCTGCGCAATCTCCTGGCCCCCGGAACGGAAGGCGGCTGGACGATTCATCAGCCAAGCGGCGAAAAAGCTACGATTTACGACGCGGCGATCAGATATCGAGATGGGCGAGTGCCGCTAATTGTCATTGCCGGGAAAGAATACGGATCCGGCTCTTCGCGCGACTGGGCGGCCAAGGGAACGATTCTGCTCGGCGTCCGCGCCGTCCTCGCAGAAAGCTTCGAGCGCATTCACCGCAGCAACCTCGTCGGCATGGGGGTCCTGCCGCTCGAATTTCTGCCGGGTGAAAATCCGAAATCGCTCGGCTTGACCGGGCTTGAAGTCTTCGACATCGAGGGACTGGCGGAGGAATTCGAACCGGGCAAAAAGATGAAAGTGATTGCCCGCGATACAAACGGCAACGCGAAGATGTTCAGTGCCATCGCGAGAGTCGACACGCCCTTCGAGGTCGCCTACTACCAGCACGGCGGCATCTTGCAGTACGTCCTTCGCCAGATGCTGTAGGATCGCGATCTAGCGAAATGAATGGACTGTGGCGACGGCCCTTCATCGGACCGCGGTGGACGCTGGTTGTTCCGGCCTGATCGCTCGCGATCGAGTTATTATGTACCGCTTCCTCGCGGGTCGAGGTCCCGTCGGCATCCTTCGAGCGCGCCGAGGAGACCTGAGGCGGTTCGTCCCCGCCGTTCCCCCCGCGCCGCAATCCGCTCGTGGTAGATTCGGTTAATATTGAGCGTACCGCGACATTGACACACAGATGCCTTACGCCTCATTGATCCCGTCGATCTTGACTGGCAGTCAGCTCCCGGCGTTCTTGGCCGTTGTCTGCTTCTCGGCGGGTCTCAACGTCTATGCAACGGTCGCAATGCTAGGCCTGCTGGCCCACGCCGGGGTCCTGGCACTGCCGCCGGGACTCTACCTACTCGGAAGCTGGTACGTCATCGCCGTCTGCGTAGTGCTATTCCTCGTCGAGTTCGTGGGCGACAAAATCCCAGTCTTCGATCTGCTCTGGAACGCGATGCATACATTTGTCCGCATACCCGTTGCGGCGCTTCTCACCTATGGGGCAACGGCGCAGTTGCCTGAGTGGCAGCGAATCCTCGCGACCATCCTGGGAGCGCTCATTGCTCTTGCGGCTCACGGCGGCAAGACCGCCGCACGCGCCGCGGTCACGC
>DATMRE010000120.1:0-6821 GCA_035566475.1 Verrucomicrobiia bacterium
TCGACGCGCCGGTAGAATTTCCGTAGAAAGTCCCGGCCATTTCCCGGGTAGTATTCCCAGGCATTCTCCCCGTCCAGTATGACGCTCACCGTCGCCGTCGGTCCGTCCGGCTGGCGGTCCCCGATCGCGCGGATCCGCCGGTGCAAATCCTCCGCGGCCGCTTCCGCGCCCATGCGGCTATAGACGAACCCCACGAGATCAGAGAGATAGTGGTCGCGAAACAGGCCGGTCATCGTCCTCCCGCCGCGCTCATAACGCCACGGTGTGTACAAATTGGGACCGTTTTCCGGGTAGCCACTGGCGTCTCGCCAGAAACCGATACTGCGGGTTCGCCCCAGCACTCCCTCGTCCGTCGCGAACCACTTAAATCCCAGCTCCATCGCAAGTTCGAGCGCCTGGTCCGATACCGATCCCTC
Organism: Verrucomicrobiia bacterium; assembly: GCA_035566475.1. Taxonomy (GTDB): domain Bacteria; phylum Acidobacteriota; class Terriglobia; order Acidiferrales; family UBA7541; genus Palsa-295. The sequence continues at coordinate 417 of DATMRE010000120.1, forward strand.
CGAGGGCCACAATCCCGCCGGTGGCTTCCCGAACACTCGCTCATGGAATCTCCGAGACCTCACCAACTGCTCCCGCGCGTCCTGCGGATATCGGAATGGCGGCCGCGGCAACGGCGTGTGCGGGTTGGCCACCAAGGCTACATCGCTGTCGCACAGCAACGGGAGGATGGGATGATAATAAGGAGTCGTCGAGATTTCGATCTGCCCGCGCGCAGCCATTCGGTGATACTGCGGAAGCACGGCGGCGAGCAACTCGTGCTGCTTCTCGCGCAGCACCGTCTTGTCCTCTTCACTGAAGTTCTTGCCCTTTTCTGAAAGCTCTCTCACCGCGGGGTCCTTCGCCAGGTACTCCTCATCCATCCAGGCGAGCTGAGACAGCAACTGCAAATCGCGCCAGTCTCGCACCCCCCAATGGGCCACACAGGCTTCCGTGCCGCCCGAACGAGCCTGCGATTCGAGCTCTGAGAACCTCGGCCACCGCTGCAGCAAATTGACGTTTACCTGAAACCCGCGCTCGATTGCTTCGCGTTTCTGCTCGGGCGTGAGAGAAGCCGCTGGCGCAAAGGCGATCTCGAACCACGGCTCTTTGAACTGCCCGCTCGCGTACTCACCGATCTGTTCCGCAAGCAACGGAACGAAGTTGAAGGTCGCATGCAGTCGGGGAAATTCCTCGAGCACTCTCAGCATCCCCCAATAGTCCTTGAGCGCGTGCAGACGGGTCCACGGAAGCAAGTAGGATCCGGTCGCCGGGTCGCGGTACTGCGGCTGGTGCATATGCCAGATGATTACCAAGTTCACCCGGCTCAACGCTCTCCACTCCTGGTCATCGTCGTTTTTCTCCCGCTCGAAATAGAGCTCGGCGGAGGCAGCCGTGCGTCGTCCGCCCCCGGATCGGTGCGCGGGAGCGACGCGGCTCCTTTCGGGCCCTCTTCAAATGCCGGATTCAAATCTCAAGGCTTCGTCGGCCGGCTGGTGATTGGCGGTCCATCCAGTTCCTGTGCCCTTCCTTCCCCCGCTTTCCTTCTCTTGCTACCGCCCGTGCTAAAATGGCTGAGCGCTGACCATGCGCCTGCTCGATCGATATATTGGCCGCGAAGTCGCCTCCCACGCAGCCCTCGGGCTCGCTGTCTTCACCTTCGTTTTCTTTGTCCCGCAGCTCGTGCACCTGATGGAGCTCGTCGTCCGCCATTCCGGCGGGGCCGGAACTGTCTCGCTCCTGTTTCTCTCGACGCTTCCCCCGGTACTTGTCTTCACGATTCCCATGGCAGTTCTCGTAGGCGTCTTAATCGGCCTCGGGCGTCTTTCCTCCGACAGCGAAATCGTCGCTCTGCACGCCTCCGGTATCAGTCTCCGACGCCTGCTCGTGCCCATAGGCTTTGTCGCGCTTTTGAGCGCTTTCGCGACGCTCCTCATCACCTTCTGGCTCAGCCCCAGTTCTCTTCGCACCCTGCGCCGTCTGCAGAGCAAAGTGCTTTCTTCGCAGATTCCTTTTGCCGTGCAGCCCCGGGTGTTCGATGAGCGCTTTCCGCACTTCGTATTATACGTGCAAGATGTGGGAGCCGCAGCGACACAGTGGCGCGGTGTGTTTCTGGCATCGTCGAGCGGACCGGGGGGCACATCCATCACGGTCGCAAAGGACGCCCTCGTCGTTAGCGGACCGGAGGCGAACCAGCTTGAACTTCACCTCGGCGCTGGCAGCACTCAAGAATACGATCCGCGCTACCCGGACCGCTACAACGTGACCACCTTCGGCGACAGCGACATCCCCGTCGACATCTCTGGCGCGGCTTCTGCACCGAAAAACAGTTCCACCACCGAAGCCGAGAAGTACGTTTCGGCCCTTCTCGCCGATCGCGGCCCGACCTGGCTTGATTCTCGCGTCGAACTCGAAAACCGTGTCGCTTTCCCGGCAGCGTGTCTGGTCTTCGCCCTCCTCGGAGTGCCGATCGGGGTCCGCCCACGCCGCGGCGGACGCGCCGCGGGCATGATCCTGACACTTGTCCTCATTGGCAGCTATTACTTCTTGTGGATCACCGGAGATCACATGGCCCGGCAGGGACGTATCTCCCCCTGGGCGGGCGTCTGGGCCGCGAATTTTACCGCAGCCCTTGTCGGAGTCTTCTTCTTCCTGCGCATCGAGAGCCCTCGCAAAATCCGAATCTTCGATTGGTTCGAACGATATTGGATCCGCCTCCGGAGAGCTCCCATCGGCAAGCCGAGTGTCGCGGCCGTCCCCATCTCGAACGGCCCGGTGGCGCCATCTTCGACAGCGCTTGCCGCGGTAGCGAACGGTCCGATCGGGGCCTCCTCGACATCACTCGCCGCCACATCCAATCCTCTGATTCCGAGCGACGAGCCCCCGGCGCTCAACCGGCGCATTCGACAGGCGTGGAGCGCTGTTCGATTCCCAATGATGATCGACATCTATCTGCTCGGGGAGTTTTTCTACTATTTCTGTGTCGTGCTCGCGGGATTCCTACTGATATTCGACGCTTTCACTCTGTTCGAGCTCCTGGGGGATATTTCCAAGAACCACGTTTCCTTTCTCATCGTACTTAATTATTTTCGCTTCCTCGTTCCATTCTTGGTCTATCAGTTGGCGCCGCTCGCGACATTGGTTGCCACACTTGTCACGCTCGCCGTCCTCGCCAAAAATAACGAGGTCATCGCCTTTAAGGCCAGCGGCATCAGCCTCTATCGGCTGATTCTTCCGCTCACGCTGGCCGGATGCCTCCTCGCCGGCGGTATGTTTCTCCTCGATAATACGTTCCTCCCCTACGCCAACCAGCGTCAGGACGCCCTGCGCAACGAGATCAAGGGACGCCCGGCACAAACCTACATTGAGCCTGCGAGGCAGTGGATCTTCGGTGAGAACGACAAGATCTACAACTACGAGCTGTTCGACTCCGACAGGCAGCTCTTCGGAGGCTTGAATGTCTTCGAGCTCGACCCAGCCACCTTCCGGGTGCGCCGTCGGGTTTTCGCCACGCGCGCGGTCTGGGAGCCGACCGAAAACGCCTGGGTTCTCACGGGCGGCTGGGTGCGCGAATTCGCTAGCGACGGCCACGTCAGCAGCTTTTATCCGTTCAAGGTCTTTTCGCTCGCCGAGCTCACCGAGCCGCCCAGCTATTTCCGCCGCGAGGTGCACCAGTACTACCAGATGACCTGGCGCCAGCTCGGCCAGTACATCGCAAGCCTCCGCCAAGCCGGCTTCGACATCGCGCGGCTTTCGGTCCAATGGCAGAAGAAGTTCGCTCTGCCGCTGATCGCCCCGATCATCGTCTTTCTCGGGGCACCATTCGCCTTGCTTGTGGGAACGCGCGGCGCCATCGGAGGCCTCGCCGTCGCCGTCGGTATCAGCGTCGTCTACTGGGCCACGGCGGCGCTTTTCGAAGCGATGGGATCGATCGGCCAGTTACCTCCGTTCCTTGCCGCCTGGGCGCCGGACGCTATCTTCGGTTTCCTTGCCGTATATTTTTTCCTCCGCATGCCCACCTGACGGTCCTGGAAGGGTGGCCGCCTTCCCGAGCGAGCATCGCGAGTGGCCGCAGGAGTGTCATTTCTCCTGTTCGCGGGAGAGCGCCCGCTCTCAATCGAGGAAGTCCTGGCAGTTCGCGTTACTGAATTTCTCGCAGGGCTTGGGGCGGGGCGGCTGCAGTCTTCATTATTCTGGTGTGACAATGGACGGTGCCGAAAGCATCAACCCGGCCGGGGCCAGTACTATTGCCCGGCCGCGCGGCTCATTCGACAATCTAACGACACACACTCATGAAACTGTTGCCCGCATATCTCACCCTATTGCTGCTTCTCACGGTGGCCACGGCCGCGCGCGCGGGCGACGCCGGGGTCGCGACCTGCGGTCCAAACGATGTATACGTCACGCTCTACCGCTCACTCGATACCTTTGAGATGCAAGCGCGGCTGCCATGCGGCGCCAAATTGGAATTGCTCGAGCAAGAGAAGGGCTACGCGGAACAGCACACTCCGTACATTCGAATCCGTACCGTCGAAGGCACCGAGGGCTACATCGCCAGAACCGCCGTCGTCATCCTACGCGGCGAGGCGCGACAGAATGAATCCGCCACCGCCAAGCCAGTCGCGGCGTCCCCGGCCAAACATCGAGCAGAAACGCAAACCTTGATTGCGGGGGAAGTGAAAATACCGGACGGCACAGAACTCGAAGTAGCGCTGAGCACCGAGATATCCTCCGAGCGCGTCGCTCCAGGTACCCTGGTCGAGTTGGCGGTCGCGCAGCCGGTCGTAATCGACGGAGCTACCATATTCGAACGCGGCGCCCAGGCGCGGGCCCGGATCACGGGAGTCAAAAAAGCAGCTCGCTGGGGGCACAACGGAGAAATTTCTTGGACCATGCTGGATGTCACCGCCGTTGACGGAGACCGAATACCGGCACGCTTCATCCAGGAATCCCAGAATACCCCGGTCGACGGAAAAGCGGCCGGTTTCGTCGTCGCGACGGGCAACATCTTGCTTGTCGAACCACGATCCTCCTTTGGCGTCAACAAGGGCGACCCCGCGTTCATGCCGGCCGGCCAGCTGTTCAAAGTGCTCGTGCACGGCGAGACCGTCGTAGGGCCACCGCACCCCCGTACTCTCGAGTCGCCGGCCCTGAGCACGACGGCTCGACCCGCCCCCGAGTAGAAAACGCAGACGGCCATGAGGTTCTCGGGTGTAGTGCCAACTGCGACCCTGAACGAATCGATCGCCGACCCGATGGCCGTGCCCTGTCGAGCCCGCCGCGAACACGTCGAGCCACCACGGCCCCCGCGATTGCGACTCTGATCGCACCCGGCCTAGAGGGACCCCTGGTCCCAGCCGAGCCCCCGGGGCTTCCTCAGTTCGTGGGCTGATGTTTGAGCGATGCTTCTCGGATCGCCCTGAACTCGGCATTGGGCTTCCATCGCGGCATCTGCTCTTGGTCGGCCACCCGTTGGCCGACCAAGTAGTAGAGCACCGAATCCTCGATTGCCCCGCTCAGGTCCCAATCCGGTTTAACGACGTCGCTCGGCTTGTGGTAATCATTCGCCGTGTACTCCCGCCGCTTCGCAATGCCCCATCCGGCCGGCTTGCCGACGTAATCAATGCCTGAGTCCGGGTCGAGGGCCGGCACGCCGACTTTAGCGAAGCTGAAATGATCGGAGCGAAAATAGAATCCCTTTTCCGGCTCGGGATCGGGCTTCACGGTCCTCCCCTGCTCGTGCGCAACTGTGGCAACAACATCGTCGAGCGTCGACTTTCCGCTCCCCACAATCGTGATGTCGCGTGTTGGTCCCCACTGGTTCATGCCGTCCATGTTGATATCGGCGGCCGTGCGCTCGATCGGGTAGAGCGGATGCTCGGCATAATAGCGCGAGCCCAGCAGCCCCTGTTCCTCGGCCGTCACCGAAAGAAACAGGATCGTCCGCCGAGGCGGAATTTTCAATTGTTCGTACGCGCGCGCAATCTCGAGCAGCGCGGCCGTTCCCGACGCATTGTCCGCGGCGCCGTGATAGATCCTGTCTCCGTTCACTTCCGGCCCGATCCCGAAATGATCCCAGTGAGCGGTGTAGATCACGTACTCGTTCTTGAGACTCGGATCGCTTCCCGTGCGCTTCGCGATCACATTGTGCGATTCGATTGTTCGAAGCGAATTGTGTATTTCGATCTGCGCTTTCATGCCGAGCGGCACGGGCCGAAAATCCGCGCTCACCGCCTGGCGCTTGAGCGCGTCGAAACTCTGACCGTTGGCAGCGAACAAGGCCTGAGCCGTCTCGTGCGTGATCCATCCTTCGACCGCCGCGCGGTGCATGTTCCGGTCCGGTGAAACCAAGTCAAACTGTTCGGCGCTCCAGCTGTTGCGCACGACCTCCCAAGGATACCCGGCTGGATCGGTCTCATGAACGATCAGGCATCCCGCCGCGCCTAGCTCCGCCGCTTTCTCGAATTTGTATGTCCACCGCCCGTAGTAGGTCATCGCCTTCCCGCCGAATTTCCGCTCATCCGGGAGGGGAGGATCGTTGATCAGCACGACGATCCACTTGCCCTTCACATCGACGCCCTTGAAATCGTCCCACTCGTATTCGGGCGCCTGCACTCCGTAGCCCACAAAAATCATGTCGGCGTCGAGCTGCACAGAATCGACGGTGCGCTTTGTCCAGGCCACGAAGTCCTTCTGAAAAGCCGCATGCATCTTCGTCCCATGCCCGGTTATGGTCAGCTCCATATCCGGGTCTGGCCGTATGCCGACCAGCGGAACTTTCTCGAGATAGGTTCCGTCAGGATTCCCGGGCTCCAGGCCCGCGTCGCGAAACTGCTTTTCGAGGTAGGCGAGGGTCACGGCCTCTCCCTTCGTGCCCGGGCCACGCCCCTCGAATTCATCTGAAGATAGCTTGCGGATGTGCTGAAGCA
>DATMRE010000121.1:0-6050 GCA_035566475.1 Verrucomicrobiia bacterium
CGGAGCCGCTCGCCGTTAACATAAACCTGCTGATCAACGATGCGGATGTGGTCGCCCGGCAGACCGATGACGCGTTTTACGTAGTGCGGATGATCGTCAAACGGGAACTTGAAGACGATGATATCGCCATGTCGAATCGGCCGGTACGGAAGCAGCCTTTCATACCACGCGCCACGGCCCTCGAACAGAAATTTGTTCACGAGTAGGTGATCGCCGACAAGCAGGGTCGGCTCCATCGATTGCGAGGGAATCTTGAAGGCCTGCACGATGAATGTGGTTCCGAACAGAGCGAGCACGATCGTCATGAACAACGATTCAAGGAAGTCGGCAACGCTGCTCCGAGGCACGTCGCCTGAGGCGGCCGCCCGGGCCGCCGCCCGGGCGCCCGCCGCGTCCGGAACTGAAGTTCCCGCTTCGATTGACGACATTCAGGCGATCCCTCGACCGGCCTCGAGAATTTCGAGCGCCAGCCTCGCTGCCGCTTGCTCCGCTTCCTTCTTGCTGCGACCTTCGGACCCGGAAAGCCTCCGGCCCGCGTGCCAGACCTCAACTTCGAATGTCTTTTGATGTTCGGGACCTGATTCGTTCCGAATCTGATACTCAACGGCGCCCAGTCCGCGCTGCTGCAGCCATTCCTGCAGCGCGGACTTGTGGTCCGGGCGTTCGAGTCCTTCGACCGCATCCGCAAGCGCGGGATCGATCAGGGTACGGCGCAAGAAGGCACGGGCTGCCCCGAGCCCCGCGTCGAGATAAATCGCGCCGACAATCGCTTCATAGGCGTCGACAAGCAGCCTCTTTTTTTCGCGTCCGCCGGTCTTTTCTTCTCCCGGACCGAGACGCAGGTAGCACCCGAGATTCAACCGCTGCACCGCCGAATGGATCGAGGACGCGCTCACCAACCGCGCCAAACCCTTCGAGAGCTTGCCCGCATCCCAGTCCGAAAACGAGCGACACAGCTCGTCACTGGCAACCAGGCCGAGTACCCGATCGCCCAAAAACTCGAGCCGTTCGTTGTCAATGCCACCCGAATTCTGGCGGTGCGACCGGTGAGTCAGCGAGCGTTCGAGCCATTCGGGATGTCCGAAACGATGACCAAGAATCGCCTCCAGCCTTCCGCACTCCTCTTGGGTCATCGCTCGTTGCCTCGCGTGCTACTTCGCGCTCTTGACTTGCGCGGCGCTTTGCTTGCAACGATCCTGCAAAGCTCCTGGTATCTGGCTGCACTTCGAATAGGCGTCGGCCGCATCGGTGTTACGATCCAGTTTCTGCAAGGCCACGCCCATCACATAGAAGTCGGTAGGATCGGCGGCTCCGGCGGCCTTGGTAGCCTGTTGAAGTTCCTTGACCGTATTCTCGAAGTCCCCGCGTCGGAAATAGACCAAGCCCAGCCCGCTGTGCGCCTGCGACAATTTGTCCGCCTTGGCGGATGCAAACTGGTCGTCGCTGAGCGCGGGAGGCTTCGGAATGGCGGGGATGACTTCGAGCGCGTGCTTTTCGTAGGTTTCGGCCTTATCGAATTTCTTCTGTGCGTCCGGTTCATCGCTTTTGGTCGTGTGCGGAATGATCCAGCCGACCAGAGTGAGAACGTCAACATCGTCCGGGTTTTTGGCGATGGCCCTGTCCGCCGTAGCGTATAGATTATCCCAGTCCTGCTTTTTGTAGTACGCGCTCACGAGCTGGCTATAGACGGAGCTGACGTACTGGCTCGCCGGGTATTTCTGCACAAAATCTTGGCCGAACTGAACCTTTTTGTCCGGATCTTGCGCCTCAAAGAACGCCTTGTAATCGGCTTGTTCCTTCGGATCGACTTTAGGCACGTCCGGCTTGTCCCCCTTTGCGGAATCGGCCGGCTTGGAGGATTGCTGTGACGGCGGTTTCTCGCCGTAGCCGCCCTGCCGTGCATATGAGGCCGCCGCGAAGGCGACTGCGACTATGAGCGCCATCGTCGAGATTCTGATTCCATAACGAATTGATTGGCCTTTCATTGTCCTCTCCTTCCCTGATTTGGATTATGGCCTGAGCGGGATCTGCAGCAGATCGCTCAGGGACCTTGCCCTCCGTTGTCTTTCGCGCGCGCGGGCGCCTGATAGGCCACATCTATGCCGCGTTGCGCAGCCACTCGTGCCGACTCAGGCGCTCCATCGAGCGTCAGAGCAGCCCGGTACTCACCGATCGCCAGATCGCGGTCCCCCAGCAGGTCGTGCATACGCCCGAGGTAAACATGCGACCAGGCGAGGATGGCCGTGTCTGCCGTCCCGCCCGGTTCTCGGTTCGCGGACTCGACCGAACCTGAGATCAGCTTCTCGAATAAATCCTTCGCGCGAGCAGCGTCGCCCGAGAGCACCGAGGCAATCGCTAGACCATAGAGCGCCCGCGGCTGATTCGGGTATTTACCTAAAATTTTTTCAAATATCGCCGCCGCCTCCGGAGCATCCTGGAGGGCGATTTCATGGTCCCCCTCGGCGAGCCAGCGATCGAGTTCTGACCCCTGCCCGCTCGCGGAAGCAGTCGTCTGGCTGGTCGCGGGCAATTCCGCAGCGGCGGCGAAGGTCACGCCTTTCAGACGCTTTTGCTCGGATGGGACGTCAATACCCGCGATCAAGTCCGGGAAATAATACGACATTGCGGGTTCAGCTTTCTCGAATTTCTGTAACTGCTGGACGAGAGTGCGGACCAGTATGAAGCCCGACTGGTCGTCATCGTTGAGCGCCGCTTCGAGTTCCCGCGGAGCGGGGCGACGCAAGCGCAATTCAACCGCTTTGATCAGACACTCGTCGGTAAACGCAAGGAAGTCGCTCTGGTATTCGACCGGCAGGCGCGGGGCGCGCGCCGCGATGCCGAGCAGGGCGCTCTTGGTCTCGACGACGCTGCGAGCCCGCAACGGTAACGGGTCTAGCTTAAAGTGAAGATAAGCATGCCGAATGTCGTCGACTGGGACTTGAGCACCACCGCCGACCACAATCGCATAATGGTCACCGGAGTTGCGGAACGTCGTGCGGTTGCCCACGAGCGGCTCGACGTACACCGTGAACGTGCGTCCCTGGGATGGCTTCAGGAGCTCTCGCAAATATGCATTCGAGACCGTAACGATCCGCCGCACAGGTTCCTGATAGCGCGCCAGAGCGGCTTCGTACTCGGGTGCGATTCTCGACCAGCGGGTATCGAGATGGGATTCCTTGTAAAAATCCGCAAGAACCTCCTGAAACCCCTCAATCGCGAGCACATCGGGCGGCAGCGAATCGCGGTCCATTTGAAACTGGAATCGGGGCGGAGGACCAACGGCCAGGGCCAAGGCCATGTAGCGGGCGAGCGTCTCGCCGGGATCGGCCAGGGCATGCTCATGATAGAAGCTCCGTAGCCTCTCGGTCGCAGGCCCTTGCATCTTCAGCATATCTCCACGCAGCGCCAGGCGCTCGGGCATTTCGGCGAGCGTACTCGCCTCCTGGCCAAATCCCGCTGCATCGAGCGCGCACATCGTCGCGAAGACTTGCTGGCTCGGTTCCACGCTGATACCAGAGTAGTTATCGCTGATGCCCTGCTGGGTTTGTGCTTCGAGAATCACCGCGCGAAAGGCCGGAATGAGGACAGCCGTGAGTGCGAGAAGGGGATAGATGCGAGCGAACGTTCGGATGAGCAAACTCCTCAAATCCGGAGATTTCTCGGGCTTCCATTCGCTGCGCGAGTCGTCCCTTCCCCAGTTACAACCCGCGCCCTCCGAAACCCTACTCCGTAAACTTTAGCGGTCGAGCTCAACGGAGTCAAGCAGTGCATGGAAGCAGTGGAAGCAGTCCAGTGGACGGCAGCCGAAAGGATCGCAGCTATCGAAGGGCGTTCACCCACGGACGCGGACTTCGCTGAAGCTCAGTAGAACGCGCCCGCCATCCATGGGAAGGCCAAAACTCAGCTGCGGGCGGAAGCGGGAGAACAGGAGAACTTGATCGATTTGCCTCTGCACGGTCGTGTCGTTCGGACCGGAAAGAATCTTGTAGAACACGACCTCTCCATGCGAATTGAGTGTGGCCTCAAGGAGCAGAGCACCCGAATCAGGATGCCCCTCGGTCGCAACGATGCCCGGAACCGGGAACGGGGCCAGGCTCTCGAGCCTCGCCGGCTGAACGAGATTGAGCGGCAAATCGTTCGGCACAAAACCGCCCATCGGAACTCCGACCAGGATGTTCTGAACGAGTAGCACAAACACGGCGAGGGCCGTCAGAAGGCCTCCGGTGGCGGGGACGGCGAGTGGTCCCACAATATTTTCGAGTGCCAGCAGAGAGCGCGACCACACGCGTTTTAGGTCGAACCATGCCGGGCGCGCCTTCGAAGCTCTTACCCGAATGCGCAGGGCGAGATCAGGAGGCACGGTCGCCCGCTCCAGATTTGCCAGGCAAGATGCCACGACGCGATAGCGCCGCAATTGTTCCCGGCAATCCTCGCAAGAATCCAGATGCTCTCGGATGAGGGCGTGCTCTCGGGAGTGGATCGCACCATCAACGTAACCTGGCAGCGATCTCTCCGCTTCCCAGCAGGTCATCGGCCGGCTCCGTAAAGTCTAGCAATCGCACCGCCTGGGGCGCGGGTAACGGACGGCGCGGCACCGATGGAGCTCGCCATCGTGTGGTTACCCGTTGCGGCCCGCTCTCCACGGTCAGCTGCCCGGATCGACGCCTCCGGTTGAGCGGCGCGCAGGAGCGGATCAAGAATTTCCTTCAGAATGCGACGACCGCGCAAGATACGCGATTTCACGGTTCCCACCGATACATCCATAACCTCTGCGATCTCTTCGTAGGAAAGCCCCTCAAGGTCTCGCAGAATGACTGCGCTGCGAAACAGGGCCGGCACCGCCGCCAGAGCACGCCGCACGGTCACCTGCATCTCGCGCGTGGCACACTGCTCGAACGGCGTTGCCTCAGCGTCCTGCAGTTCGAGGGTCGAACCATTTCGCTCCTCGGCATCGATTGAAACTTGCTGCCGCTGGTGCCGCCAGCACCAACGGCGATGATTCAGTGCCTGACGGACCGAAATGCGGTAGAGCCAAGTTTTGAGCGAGCTGCCCCGCCGAAAACCTCTAATCCCGCGGAACGCACACAGAAAAACCTCCTGGGTGACGTCTGCAGCATCAGCAGCGTCCGAGAGTATTCCATAGGCCAGGTTGTACACGCTTCCGTGATAATACGTAACAAGCCAATCAAACGCCGCGTCAGAGCCCGCCTGAAGCTCCGTCACCAGCGCGGCTTCATCGCGTCTCCACGGCAGACTTTGTGCCAGTTCGGACATATGCCTTGACCGCGCTCCTCAGGGCATCTTCCTGGTCGAGTTAGACACCGGAGCGCCCTCGGTTGTTACTATGATATCAGATAAACGGTTCAGCATGTGCTCGGAAGGAAGCAAGCGGGCAACCCCCTAGATCAGTCTTAAACGTAATCGACTCAATAACATGAGAGCAATGCTTGGGTCGTTATGGAGCTCGGACGTAGCTTGGGCACAGATGTTCTCTGAGGCCTCGGAACGAGCGATCGGCGAATAGCTGTGGCACCTTCGGCCGGACTGTCGGCGAGCTGACTGGAATCGGGCTACGAAAACCCGAGATCGCGAACTGGGCGGTCGACCAGGCAACGGCGGGAGAGAAGCGACGGCCGGAGAAATTGACCGAACGCGGGATAACTAAAATCCTAGTACTTCACCCCCCTCTCGGACTATCCATTCGGTACGACCGTAGGGTTGGGCACATCACGACCTCCTTCTAACCTAGGCGTATGGCGAGCCTGGAGCACGAACAGAGAATCCTCGACAACATCGAAGAGCTTGGATTTTGCACTGACTGTTTTGAAGACCTGCCTGCCTCTCGACTATGCCAGTTCGGTACGTCTTGGAAGTACCTGTGCTGGAAATGTCATGGCCGCGCATGTGACCCGGCCGCCGAGCCAGTTCATTAAACGACGGTGAGGGCCCTGCACTCGGCGCGAGACTCCCGCCCGATCGGCGAGGTTGCGACCGCCGGCTCACGCGAAACCACCGGACACACAACCACAAGTTTTGAAATTCCGCTCGCC
>DATMRE010000122.1:0-3707 GCA_035566475.1 Verrucomicrobiia bacterium
AACGGACCGCATCGGAAGCGGCGAAGCGGAAATTCGCGCCGGAGTTCATGAACCGGATCGACAAGGTGGTGGTGTTCCATCCGCTCAGGGCGGAGCAGCTCGAACAGATTCTGGAAATCGAGCTCGGCATGGTGCAGCAACGCGTGCTCGAAACAGCCAAGGGACGGTTTCTATTCCGCGTGACCCAGCCGGCCCGGGATTTTCTGCTGCGCGAAGGCACGGATTTGAAGTACGGAGCGCGGCACCTGAAGCGAGCCATCGAGAGGCACGTGGTCTATCCGCTGGCTAGCCTGCTCGCGACCGAACAGGTGTGCCTGGGCGATGTGATTTCGATCGACTGGAGCGCGAGCGAGAACGGCCTGGTGTTCATGAAGGAAGCCGAAGGGGCGCTCGTTCCCATGGATGCGCCCGAGTCGGAGCCCGAGACATCGGCTGCGGCCGCGATTTCAGATGGGCGCGAGCTGTCGTTTCCGGCGCCGACAGCGGCGGTTGCGGAGTTGGCGCGAGACAACATGGTCGCACCGCCGATTTCGGCGCAACGCAGTGCTCCGGTGGAGAAGGCCAAGAACCTGAAGAAGTAGAGTCTCGCGCAAGGGGTCGAGATCGGCAACGCTCGCCATTGAGCGCTGACCGATGCGAGGTCAAGCATCCTCCCAGCCGCCGGCGCGTGCCGGCTCGTTTCGCTCCGCCCGGGGCCTGCGCGACGGAACCGAAATCAACTTCTCGCTCGTCGCTCGGTTCGCTTTGGCAGATGCCGTCTCAGGGTGCGCGGCACACCGATCGGGCCGGGAGTTCAGATCAAGCTCGAGGGGCCGGCTTCGGATCTTACTTCGAGAGAGGGGGCTTCCAGCGCAGGATGGGCTTGCGCGCGGCGGCCACTTCATCCAGCCGGCCGACCCGCGTCGAATGCGGCGCCGTCTTCACGAGGTCGGGATTCGTTTCGGCTTCGAGGGCAATCGAGCGCATCGCGTCGATGAATAGATCGCACTCTTCCTTCGATTCCGACTCGGTGGGCTCGATCATCATCGCGCCGGGGACGATCAGCGGGAATGCCGTGGTGTAGGGATGGAAGCCGTAGTCGATGAGGCGTTTGGCGATGTCCATGGTGTTCACGCCGTGCCTCTTCTGCCGGGCATCGCTGAAGACGACTTCGTGCATTGAGGGCAGATTGTAAGGCAGCTCGAACTGGTCTTCGAGATTCTTACGGATGTAGTTCGCGTTGAGCACGGCGTCTTCGGTTGCCTGTCGCAGGCCGGGGCCGTAGGCAAGCGTGTAAGCGAGCGCGCGGAGCAACACGCCGAAGTTTCCACAGTACGCGCGGACGCGGCCGACCGACCGCGGGCGATTGTGATCGAACGCGAACCGGCCGCCTTCCCTCTCGACGACCACAGGCACCGGCAGGAAGGGTTCAAGGATCTTCTTCGCCAGAACGGGCCCGGCACCCGGACCACCGCCGCCGTGGGGCGTTGAAAATGTCTTGTGCAGGTTCAGGTGCAGGACATCGACTCCGAAATCACCAGGGCGCGCGATGCCGGCCAGGGCGTTCATGTTGGCGCCGTCCATATACAGTAGGGCTCCGCGCTCGTGAAGGATCGAGGCGATTTCAGCGATGCGCTCTTCGAAGACGCCGAGCGTGCTGGGATTTGTCACCATCAGGGCGGCGACGTCTTCGGTCGTGAAATCGCGCAAGTGGTCCGTGTCGATCTGGCCGCGGGCGTCCGACTTGATGTTCTGAACCTCGTAACCGGCGATGACGACCGAGGCCGGATTTGTTCCGTGGGCCGAATCGGGGATGAGAATCTTCTTGCGCCCATGGCCTTGGCTCTCCAGATACGCGCGGATCATCAGCAAGCCAGTCAGCTCGCCCTGCGCACCGGCGACAGGCTGGAGCGTGACCGCATCCATGCCGGTGATGGCCAGCAAGCATTTCTGGAGATCGTAGAGGATTCGCATGCAGCCCTGCGCGAGTTCAACGGGTTGCTCAGGATGCTCGCTCGCGAGGCCGTCGAGCCGGGCGACATATTCATTCACGCGCGGGTTGTACTTCATCGTACAGGAGCCGAGCGGATACATCCCGAGATCGATCGCGTAGTTCCAACTGGAGAGTCGCGTGAAGTGGCGAATCACCTCGATTTCGCTCACCTCCGGAAACCCATCCACGGGGCCACGTACGAAATCGCGTCCCAGAGCGCGAGCGGGATCAACCGGCGGGACATCGAGCGGGGGGAGTTCCATCCCGCGCTTTCCAGGCGCGGACCTCTCAAAGATGAGTCCTTCGGTCTGGTTCACATGGGGCCGTGCCTTGCGGATCGTGTTCGCGGGCGCTTCGATTTCCGTGGACTTTGAGTTCAAAGCAGAACTCTCCTTAGAGTGGCGTCTCGAGAACCCGCGAGATGGCGGCGGCCAAGCGCTCGATTTCCGAACGCGGCGTCATTTCCGTGACACAGACGAGACCTCGCTTCGTCAATTCCGGATAATGCCTGCCGAGCGGAAGCGGACCGATGATTTTATCGCGGAGCAGCGCGGCGTTGATCAATTTAACGGAGCGGGGAAACTCCATCACGAACTCGTTGAAAATTGCACCTGAAAAAACGCTGCGCACGCGGGGAATTCTCTCGAGTTCCTCGCGAGCGAAACGCGCCTTCGAGAGATTCTGCAGGGCCAGTTCGCGCAAACCTTCCTTTCCGAGCAGGCAGAGGTGAATCGTTGCCGCCAGGGCGTACAGGGCTTCGTTTGTGCAGATGTTCGAGGTGGCTTTCTCGCGGCGGATATGCTGTTCGCGGGTCGCGAGCGTCAGAACGAAGCCACGGCGGCCCCCGGCGTCGGTGGTCTGGCCGGCGAGCCGGCCAGGCATCTGGCGAACGAAGCGCTCTTGCGTGGCGATGACGCCGACGAAAGGTCCGCCGTAGCTCGGAGGGATACCGAAGGACTGACCTTCGAGGGCCACGATGTCAGCTTCGGCCGGCGGCCGAACGATTCCGAGCGAAGCAGCTTCGGCGACGGTCGCGACGAGCAAGGCGCCGGCAGCATGCGCGGCGTCGGCGAGCGCAGGCAAATCCTCGAGAACACCGAAGAAATTCGGTGACTGAACGATGACGGCGGCAGCGGTCGTGAGCCTTTGTTTGCTGAGTAAGGCGGCGTCGATCTGCCCGGAACCCGTGTAACCGATCTCCTCGACTCCCAATCCGAGATGTTTGGCGTAGGTGCCGAGGACCTGGCGATATTCGGGATGAATGGAGCGCGCGACGAGCATTCGCTGGCGTCCCGTGAGTCGCTCGGCCATGAGCGCGGCTTCAGCGAGCGCCGTTGATCCGTCGTACATCGAGGCGTTGGCGACTTCTTGCCCCGTGAGCTGGGACATCAGAGTTTGGAACTCGAAGATCGCCGTGAGAGTGCCCTGCGAAATTTCGGCCTGGTATGGCGTATACGAGGTGAGAAATTCTCCGCGCTGGATGAGCGCGTCGGTGACGACCGAGCGCAGGTGTTGATAGACTCCGGCTCCGAGAAACGACGTGTAGCCCAGCGAGTTCTCTTGGGCACGGGCCTGAAAATAGTCGATAATCTCCATCTCCGAAAGCGGGCCGGGCAGCGGAAGAGGCCCTTGCAGCCGGAATTCCGCTGGGATGGATTCGAACAGTTCCCCGATCGATCCGGCCCCGATGGCATCCAGCATTTCCTGGCGTTCGGATGGACTCTTCGGAAGGTAG
>DATMRE010000123.1:0-2284 GCA_035566475.1 Verrucomicrobiia bacterium
AGATCAACATAGGCCGTGCCCGTGGCCGCGCAGGCCGCCACAAGTTCGGGGCCGTGGAGCTGATAAGGCCCGACCGCCGTGATGATCACGGCCGCACGCTCGCACATCGAGCGAAGGCTGGCCGGCTCGGCGGCATCCGCCCTAACCAAAGGCAGATCGTCTGGTGCGCCGATGTCGGCACGCACCTTCTGGAGCTTGTCGGTCGAGCGTCCCGCGATCGCCCAGGACGGAGCATCGTCGGCGCGATAGGACGTCGCCAGATATTCGGCGATGAGACGGCCGGTGTAACCCGTCGCGCCATAGACGATGAGGTCGAAGTCCCGCTTCACGACGTTGGTCCTCCTCGGGACCCGGGAGATCAGATCCGTGTGCAATCGCTCTGTACGGGAGGATACCACAGTCCCCGCCATGGGGCGCGCAACGACCGGTTGGGGTCAAATCGCGACCCTTCCGGTTCTCCTCGGCGAGCAGATAGGACCGGAATGCTCCCGGACCAGACATGGATCCCCGGGCCGCGACCAAAGTGCATGCTGACCAGCCTCGGTAACAGAGGAGATGAGCATGGAAACCGAGTTCAACCGCAACGCAGAAATCACTTCGCGAGTCCGTTGGAACAAGGACAAAATGATCGGATCGAAGCCGGCCGCTCCGGACGAAGAACGTCTGGTCGATCCGAACGAAGCTCCAGGTCGAGGGACGACTCCGGGACTTGGCGATGTTCAACGTGGCGATCGACAGTAAACTACGAGGGTGCGATGTCGTCAGCCTGAAGGTTGAAGACGTCGCTCAGCATGGAGCAGCCCTTGATCGTGCGACCGTCCGCCAGAGGAAAACTGGACATCCAGTTCGCTTCGAACTCACCGAGCAGACACGCGAGGCAATCGACGCTTACCTCAAGACTGACGGCAAACGGCCGGGAGACTTCCTCTTCTCAAGCCGGCGCTTTCCGGGCCGAGGCATCACTACGCGACAGTACGCGCGGCTCGTGTCCGGGTGGATCGCAGGCATTGGTCTGGATGCCAGTTTTTATGGCACCCACTCCCTGAGGAGAACGAAGGCCACACTCATTTATCGGCGCACAGGCAACCTAAGAGCGGTGCAGCTCTTGCTTGGTCATCGCAAGATCGAGAGCACGGTACGCTACCTCGGGATCGAGGTGGACGACGCCCTGGCTATCGCAGAGCAGGTGGACCTCTGAACCACCTGGGCAGAGCGGACATGCTCTGCCCTCCTTCTAAGGGCAGCTTCGGGCCAAAACCCGACCTCTAGGAGGCCGCCGCTATCGGCGTAAAGCGGACCAGCCGGGATTACGTGCTCCCTTCATCCACCGGTTCAGGCCTTTCGCCGCCGGCCCTATCTCTCATACCAACCGACGAGGATCGCTTCCGTGATCGCGTGCTTGCGTGCCTCTCGCTCAATGTCACGGCAGGACGCATTGGCCTTTGCCTGAAGATAGTCCATCGAGAGGGCAAGCAGCCGGAAGTGATAATGATGAGGTCCATGGCCGTGAGGTGGGCACGGGCCGCCATAGCCCACCTTCCGAAAATCGTTGACCGCCTGCTTCATTTCGGCGTTCTGCGCGGCGTTGACTGCAAATTCCGTTACGGCTGGCGAAATATCGTAAACCGCCCAATGATGCCATGTGCCGGCGGGAGCATCGGGATCGTCGCAGAGCAGGACAAAACTCTGCGTTTCCTCTGGCGCGCCGGACCATTGCAGAGGTGGCGAGAGATTTTCTCCATCACAGGTAAATCGTCGCGGAATTGCGGCACCATCGGCGAAGGCGCTTGAAACGAGTTTCATGGCTCTGGTCCTCAGGCTGCAGAAGACATCGGCTTGGGCTAGACGAACTCTTCCGGATCCGGCTCGCGGCAGAGAGCATCGATTACTGCCTGGTCACGCAGCCGAACGACGGATTGAAAATCGGTGCCTGCGAACGCGACCGGATCGCCGGTCTCAATACCAATCGCGCGCCGGCTATGGCGCGGAACCATCTCTTACTGCGCAATACCGTCCGCGTGCCCTTGATGATGCCCGGCACGCGCCCGATCCGATTGCGGTATTCTAGCTCGACCTTGCCCGGTGCGGAATCCATCGACTTTGCCTAAATACGGGGAATCCATCGGGTATTGACCAAAATCAACCTGGTGTAGGGGGCTTGCGCAGCGAAGCCAGCGTCTCGCCCAGGATGCGCGAAAGACTCGCTGCAGCGGAATAGTTTGCCATGCGACCGCTTTTCCATCCGAGCCTGGTCAACGGTCGCTACGGCGACCCGACGGTCTAT
>DATMRE010000124.1:0-15416 GCA_035566475.1 Verrucomicrobiia bacterium
CGCTTCACCGAACCCCTTGAGGACTATCGCCACCAACACCAGACGCCGCGGACCGAAAATGGCGTTGAGTACGGTGATTTCACGAAGTACCTCAATTACACGTTCATGGGTAACGTAGCACGCGCCAATTCCGAGGCACTGCGCGAGTTATCGCTCGCCCCTGCGCCCCCCGGAGAACCGAAGCTCACAGGAGGAGTTTCGCCGGACGCGAAGGTCGGATGGTCAGCCGTTGACGACGCCGACCGAGCAGGGTTCGAGATTCTCTGGCGTGGGACCACCGAACCTCGCTGGAACGTGTATGACTTCGCGAGAGAAGCGAGCGAGACGGTGCTCTATGGCGTTTCGACAGACAACCATTTTTTTGCCGTTCGTGCCGTGGGCAAGAACGGGGCCCGTTCGATCGCCGTGCCCGCGGATGACAATCAACGAACGCCGCCGCCGGCTTCAGGCGCTCCCCAGAAATAACTCGCAGAACGGCATTATCGAGTGGAATTGGAACCAAGAGTCGGAAGCAAATGAAGTGTCCGAAATCGGAGATGAACGGGACTCAACGAAGCAGGCATTGGCAAGCGTAGCAGACGAGACGAGTTGGTTCGAGGCAGTTTCGATCGAAGAGGGTCGGAAATTCGATTGCGACGGCGAAAGAATAGATTCGGAATGCTCATCCCTCCGTAGTTAGGACTCTATCGCGATCTGCGTTTCGTACCGTTCAAAAGTCGTAAAACAATCGTCGCCCCCCGGGGCGCCCTCTGGCCCGAGCCGGCCAGGAGAAAAGGGGGCCAGAACGGCAAATTCCGACCGAGCTTCACCTGCTGTGATTTGGATTTCGGCACGGACCGGCAAGAATCCCCTTTCACGGCAGCCAATCGGTATCAGCGAGAGCTGAGATGAAGAACCCACCGGAGAGCTCGGCTCGGTGTGCGGCTTCGGAAAGGGGAAACTCGGACGGGAAGGTCCAGACTCTCTCCCTCGATTCTTTGTCGACCACCCCCCCAGCGAGCTCCGCGCCAGGGCGCAGACGGTAGAATGAGGTGTTCAGACGCGCCGAGGCAGTACACACAGAAGGCTCAGTCGATGGTGATGTCCAGGTTCTAACAGGGGGATCAGATGAACTCAATAACGCGACGTGGATTTGTGAAAAGCGCGGCCTTGGCGCCCTTGGCGTTCAGCCCTCTGACTCTGCCGCAAGGGGTCACCAAGGCTGACCGCTTCGATGTTGTCGTTGCTGGTGCCGGCCACAACAGTCTGATCGCAACAGCATACCTTGCAAAAGCCGGTTATCGCTGTCTCGTGCTGGAGGTGCAGCCCTCTGTCGGCGGCGGAGTGATGACCGAAGAAGTGACATCACCCGGATTCAAGCACGATACATGCTCTACGGCGCACAGTGGCATTCAAGAGAACCCTTTGCTTCGCAATGACGAACTCAAACTGGGCGATTATGGTCTTGTATACATCGATCCCGATCCCATCATGCACATGCCGTTCGCCGACGGCAGTTATGTAACTCAATGGCACGATGTAGATCGCACCTGTGCGGAATTTGGGAAGTTTTCCAAAAAAGATGCCGCCGCCTACCGGCGCATGATGACCGAGTACGAGTCCGTCAAACCTCTTTTCGACGCACTGACGTTTGCGCCGGTCGGCTTTGGAAAATCACTCAATGACCGCCTGGCCGAACATCCTCAGGGCAAGATATGGCAGCGTCGCCTCGCCATGTCGGCCTGGGAAATCATTCGCGACAATTTCGAACACGACCATTGCCGTGCTTTTTTGATGGGCAGTCCCTGGAGCATGCAGCCTCCCCAGTACCCAATGACGGGACGGAGTGCCTATTCATCGATCCGTACAAGCCGGCGCATTCCCAAAGGAGGATCGGGACAACTGACGCAGGCGCTGGCGCGATTCATCGAGGACCACGACGGCGTTATCCTCACCAGGAAAAAGGTCGAGCGACTCATCATCGAAAACGGGAAATGTACGGGCGTTGAGTGCGCCGACGGCAGCTCCTATCGTGCCGACAAGGCGGTGCTCTCTACGATGCATATCAAACACCTCGTCAACATGGCGCCGCGCGAGTTATGGGGTCAGGATTTTATCTTTGGCGTGGATACCTGGGAAGGCGAAATCTCGGAGGTTGTGACGCACTATGCCGTCAAGGAGCCGCCGAAGTATCCCGTCGCAGGCGGTACGATTTCCCCGGTTGAATCGGCCATCCTGACCTCCTCCGACAGGCTGCTGCGTTTCGCATACGATGACCAGCGTGGCGTCCCAGATATTCAAGAACCTCCGATTTCAGTATTCTGCAGCACGGTTGCTGATCCGAGCCGTGCGCCTCGGGGTATGCACACTTTGAAGGTGCTCGGCTTTCATCCGTACGACCTCAAGGAAGGCCCCGAGCACTGGGACGTCATCAAGAACGAGGTCTCCGATGCGCAATTGAATTATCTGCGGCGCTTCGCACCCAACCTGACCGAGGAGAAGATACTCGGCCGCTACGTCGAGAGTCCGCTTGACCTTGAACGCCGGAACCCGAGTTTCTGGCACGGCAATATCCATGGCGGTTCATCGGACCCGTCGCAATCAGGTGCGATGCGGCCGGTGCCGGGCTGGGCGCAATATCGGATGCCTATCCCGGGTTTGTACCAAACCGGGGACACAACCTATCCGGGAGGATCGGTCACGGGGGCTCCGGGACGAAACGCGGCGGTGGTGATGCTTAAAGACTTTGGTACCAGTATCGAGGAGGTAGTGAAGAAGACCTAGCTGACAGGCCCGATCGAAAGCTTCGACGCCGGAGAAACGCGCACCTCGTGGATAAATGGCCATTGATCGAGACGACTTGGCGGAGCGAATCTCGTAGGTCATCGGGCTGCGAACGCAGGTGACCTTCCCAATGACCATACCGTCGAGGGTTTGAATCGGCGTCTTTTTCCGCGCTCGAAGCCCTTCCCTCGCTCACAGTCCCCCAATAAAGGCCACCGATGTGTTCAGACGCTTTTCTCGGGCCGACCGAGAATGCCTTGTGCGCTGTCGACCGATTCGAAATCGCGCGCACACTATCGGGCCTTCAGAAATTTGCACCGGTAGGCTTTGGCAGGAGGAAGACACACGCCGTATATCGTATTCTAGCTTGCATGTCGATGATCGAAGTCAACGGCCGCAGCTACCGTGCACCTGAGGAACCGACTGTCGTCATTTGCTTGGATGGATGCGATCCAGCGTACCTAGCCCAAGGCCTCCCCGACGGCGTCTTTCCTACCATCGGGTCGTTCCGGGAGAGCGGCTACTTTGGCCAGGCTGACGCGGTGCTCCCGACCTTCACGAACCCTAACAACGTGTCGATCGTGACGGGCACGCCGCCTGCCGTACACGGGATCTCGGGCAACTACTATTTGGACCGTGAAACGGGTCGGGAAGTCATGATTACCGATGCGTCGCTGATGCGCGCTGAAACGATTCTGGCGCGAATGTCGCGCTCCGGCGTGGCCACTGCTGCTATCACCGCGAAGGACAAGCTCCGCAAAATGCTTGGCCGGAACTTGACCGGAATCTCGTTCTCGAGCGAGCGCGCCGACCAGGCCACGATCGCTGAGAATGGCATAACGAACGTTGAGGGCCTGGTAGGAAGGCCGAAACCGGACCCGTATTCAGCCGATCTGTCCCTCTACGTGCTCGACGCGGGCATCCGGCTGCTCGAGCGCCGAGCCGCGGATCTACTGTATCTTTCACTTTCCGATTACGTGCAGCACGCGCACGCGCCCGGGGAGCCGGAGTCTAACAGCTTCCATCGGGCAGTGGACGATCGGGTCCGCCGAATGGTCGATCTCGGTGCTGTTGTCGGTCTGGTGGCCGACCACGGCATGAATGACAAGGCGAACTCCGAAGGAGAGCCGAACGTCGTCTTCCTTGAAGAAGAGTTCGACCGACTGTTCGGTCCAGGGGCGGCACGCGTCATCTGCCCCATCACCGACCCGTTCATCCGACACCACGGAGCCCTGGGCTCGTTTGTACGAGTCTACCGGCAGAAGGCCGCCGATCAGCAGGCCCTGATGGCGGCGAGCGCCTCCTTGCCCGGCGTAGCGGCGGTGATCGACGGCCGGGAGGCGGCGCAACGGTTCGAGATGCCAGCCGATCGAGAGGGCGATTTCGTCGTGCTGGGGGATGCGCACACGGTGATCGGTTCCAGGCGGGCGGAACATGATTTATCCGGCCTGGCCGGCCGACGCCTGCGATCGCATGGCGGCCTCGACGAGCAGCGTGTGCCCTTCATTCTCTCACGCGCCGTCAACCCGAACTACCAGCGGTTCGCGAGGAGTGGTCGCCTTCGAAACTTCGATATTTTTGATTTCGCGCTGAACGGCTTCGAGAGACCGCTAAGTTCCCGTCCAGTTAGGAGTGCGCTTGTTTAGGAAGGCGTCCATGCCTTCGCGGAAATCGCGGCTCATGTAGCACATCAGAATCAGATCCCGATCCTCTTCCGGGCTCATCTTCTCCTTGATGCGGCGTAAGGCTTCCTTGGTGACGCGCAGGGTCAATGGCGCCTGCGAGGCCACGGTCCGCGCTAGCTCTTCGGTGCGGCTCTGCAAGGCCGCGTAATCGGGCAGCACCTCGCTGAGTAACCCGATCGCGCACGCCTCTTGGGCATCGATCAGGCGGGCGGTGAAGATGATGTCCTTGACGCGCGCCGGCCCCAGCAGAGCTGCCAGCCTGGCGAAGTTCGACATCGACAGGCAATTACCGAGAGTGCGACCGATCGGCATGCCAAAGCGGGCATTTGCGGCGCCGATACGAAGATCGCAGCAAGCGGCAATCGTGGCGCCACCGCCGGTGCATGCCCCGGCGATGGCGGCGATGGTGGGAACGCGGGAACGCTCCAACCCGTTGAGCACGCGGTCGATTCGCGCTTCATAGTCGAGTGCGTCCTCGGCAGCGGAAAATGACTTGAACTCAGAGATATCGGTGCCCGCGGCGAACGCTTTCTCCCCCGCCCCCGCGAGCACCAGGACCCTCAGAGAGGAATCGTTCTCCGCCTCCTGGCAGATCTCCGCAAGTCGTTCGTACATCCGGAAGGTCAACGCATTTCGGGCCTGCGGGCGGTTGAAGGTGATGTGACCGATGCCATCCCTGATCTCATAGAGGAGGTCTTCGCTCATGGCGTGACGGCTTTCGTTGAGTCTGGCGTCTGAACGGCGCCGACGGCCGCCATCTGGTCGACCTCGGCGTCAGAGTAGCCGTGGTCACGCAGTACTTCCCGTGTGTGCTGTCCGAAGACTGGCGCCGCCCGGCGGACGCCGCCCGGGGTCTCTGAGAACTTGATTGCGAGCCCGATGGCCCTCACCTCGCCAGCCGTGGGATGCGTGGTTTCCACGATCATCTTCCGCGCGAGCGCCTGCGGATCGGCGTGCATCTGGTTGACGTCCAGCACGGGCCCGGCTGGAACGCCCGCTTCCTCCAGACGACGCAGCCACTCGGCCGAACTGCGCCTCTTGAACAACGGGGTCAGCTTCGCTTGGAGCGCCGGCAGATTGCGCATCCGCTCGGCATTGTTGGCAAACCGTGAATCATCGCCCAGATCAGGTGCTTCGAGCGCCTCGAGCAGCCGCAGCCAATTGCCTTGGTTCGCTGCGCCAACCGTGATCCAGCCATCGGCCACAGCAAACGCCTGATAGGGCGCATTGAGCGGATGCGCGGTTCCCATCGGCCCAGGTGCCTGTCCGGTCGCGAAACAAATGGCCGATTGCCAATAGGTTTGAATGATCCCGGCCTCAAACAACGAGGTGTCGACCATCTGCCCCCGCCCGCTCGAGGCGCGAGAATGCAAGGCGGCCAAGATGCCCACGCAGGCGAGAATGCCGGCGGTGATGTCGGTAACGGGTGCGCCCGACTTCATCGGCGGGCAGCCCGGCCCTTCTCCGGTGATGCTCATCAACCCGCTCATGCCTTGGGCGACCAAGTCGAATCCGCCGCGATCGGCATATGGTCCGGTCCGCCCGAAACCGGAGATCGAGCAGTAGATCAGTCTTGGGTTCGACGCGCGCAGTGCGTCATAGCCGAAGCCCATCCGTTCCATCGTGCCGCGACGATAGTTCTCGATCAACACGTCGGCCCCTTCGAGCAGGCGGGAGAGGGCCCTCGATCCCGCCTCGGTCTTCAGGTCCAAGGCGATCCCGCGCTTGTTTCGGTTCATGACCAGGAAAGCAGCGGATTCACCGTCGATCGACGGCGGTACCATGCGGTGTGCGTCGTCGCCTCCCGGTATTTTCTCAACCTTGATGACGTCGGCCCCCATGTCGGCCAGCAACATCGCGCACGTGGGACCGGCCATCACGTGCGACAGATCGATCACCTTCAGGCCTGCGAGCGGCCCTGCCTCGCTCTGCGCGGTGCCGTTTGCCATCGGCTCTCCTTTCCCTGCTTCATCATTTCCAACAATACTAGATTAAGGGCAGTCTTGAGGAAGCTTCAACCGCCCTTTTTTTCCCGAGGCGGCTGTCAACGCTACTCTGTATAGGCCCCGTACTCGCGGACCACCGTCGAGGCGCACCACCGGCGCATCGAGAAACCGCGCTCGCACCCGCCCGGGACCGACGATGGCGATCGCAAGTTCCCACCGCAAATCATAGAGTGGTTGGCACCATCGGGTCGCGAGCGTTTTTACCCGCCGGAAGCTCCGGCCGCGGAAGGGGAAGCGCCCGCCATCCGCGCCTTCACCCACTCGGCGGCACGGTGCGAGGCTTCGACGGCGCCGGCAACTTCCGACACTGGTCCGATCGAGTCCGTGTTGGCAAAAAACACGCGCTCAAGCGGCCGGGACGCCGCAGGTATCTGCTTCGTGAATGTTCCGGGCGTTGGCAGAAACATCGGATGCCCCCGGCGGTAGAGATGGATTTCGATCGGGTGGGCGTTGAACTCCGGCATCAACGCCTGAAAATCGCCGAGCACGGCGATCGCCAGCTGCCGGCAGCCCTCCTCTGTCAGCAGCTTCGGCCGTTCCGGCTCCGAAATGGGCGTGTAAAATGTGAGGATGTAGTTCTTTTGATGATACCCGGGCGCTTTCTTCAGCACCCAGTCTGCCACGATGAAATCCGTGAAGGCGTTTCCGGGGCACCAGGTGTCATAGGCGCGGTCATACAGCCGCCGGTCGAAAATCATGTTGATGACCGGGTATGGGCAATAGCGGAACGATTTCATGGCGCTCGACTGCCTGGACGAC
Organism: Verrucomicrobiia bacterium; assembly: GCA_035566475.1. Taxonomy (GTDB): domain Bacteria; phylum Acidobacteriota; class Terriglobia; order Acidiferrales; family UBA7541; genus Palsa-295. The sequence goes on from DATMRE010000124.1 coordinate 7,214, forward strand.
AGCCCCGTGACGATTCGCGCCGTAATGAATTTCGGCGTGGCCATCACCACAAACTTCGCCGCTAGAGCTCGGAGCTGGCCCTCATGCACATAGGTGATCCGGACTTCGTCATTCTCGGGTTCGACGGCAACGATGGTCGCACCGGCAATCATCTGCTCTCCGTGCTTCCGCTCGAGCGTTTCCGCCAGCCTCCGCGAGAGCGCTCCATTGCCTCCCGGCAGAGTGACTCGTGCGTCCCGCTTATCGCTCACCATATCTTTGAGTTCTGAGATCGCGACGAGGGCGGAGGCTTCCGATGAGTTCGCGCCCCAGTTCGAGGGGCCGTACGCATCCCACCATTCCTTGATTTCCGGAGCATAGCCCCCCAAATACTTTGAGAGGGGCACACTGTCGAATTGCTTCGGGTTCCGCTCGATGTCGAGGCCGAGCATTTCCTTGCGAAATCTCTTGAAGCTCTCTCGCACCGAACCGGGGTAAGGAAGCTCGTCGAGTCCTCCGCGCCAGGTGTCCGGCACCCATTTTCCGCCGACGATGGTCGGGTCGGGCGAGTCAATCGGGAGCAGCCTAAGGCCGAGAGAGCGCGCGAGCTGCTCGCTTGCCGAGCCCTTCACGTCGAACGCCGAGCCGGTCGCGAATGCCTGTCCCTGGTACTCCTCGAGATAGGCGTTGCCGCCCCAATGCAGCTCCTTCTCGAGCAGGAGAAAATCATGCTGTTCGAGGAAGTAAGCTGCGCTTAACCCGCTGACTCCGCCTCCGACGATCACCACGTCATGCCGATTCGAAACAGGTATCCGGCCGAAGCCGTGTCCGTCGCGGATCTGGTGGCACACCTCGTAGTGTTCGCCATCGACCCGCGGCGCGGCACCGGCCTCGGCGGCATGGACCAGCGTGGCTGCTTCCGGCCGGGCGAGCAGCGAGAGGTCGATCGGACAGGCTGCCGCCGATCCAGCCACCACAAATTTCAAAAAATCTCTCCGACTCGGGCTCATGAGACCTCTCCTTCGAGCGCTCCGGCGACCGGGGGCCTGGCCCCCTCGCCGGCTCGTTCGCTGCGCGTGCGAAGCCGGTACCAGATGAGAATCGTGCTGATGGAAAACACCAAAATGAGCGTGGCAATCGCGTTGATCTCGGGCGTGATGCCGCGGCGCAGGCGCGACCAGATTTCGAGCGGCAGCGTGTTGTCCCGCCCGATCAGGAAGAAACTCACTGCGATTTCATCGAGCGACAACGTAAAAATCAATAGTCCCGCCGCCGCGAGCGGCAGCCGGAGGTTCGGCAGCGTCACTCGCCAGAAGGTTTTGAAGTAGTTCGCACCCAGGTCGAGCGAGGCCTCCTCCTGCGCGCGATCGAGCTTTTGCAGCCCGGCGAATATTTCCGTCGTGGCCACAGAGATCAGCGCCGTGCCGTGGCCGAGCGTGATCGTCAAAAGACTCAACTTCATCCCTGCGCCGACGAACAGCATCAGCAGCGACAGCCCGGTGAGGATCCCCGGCAGGATCAGCGGCAGCAGCACGAGCCGGCGAAAAACCGCCTTGCCCGGGAATGGCACGCGATCGAGCGCGAGCGCTGCGGGCAATCCGAGCGCGAGCGAAATCCCGACCGCCGCAACCGCAACGATCAAGCTGTTCAGAACGGCGTCCCAGAGTGCCGCGTCCGTGAAAAGCTGGCCGTACCAGCGAAACGTCCATCCCGCTGGCGGAAACCCTCCGACACCTGCGCCGCTGAACGAATACATGACCAGCACGATGATCGGCAGATAGAGAAACGCATAGACCAGGACCGCGTACGAAGCCAGCAGAGGCGATCGCCCGGCTTGGGATCGGCGGCTCATGACAGCCTGAGCTTCCTCTCGAACTTCTCCGTCGCGAATAGAACCGCCAGGACGAGCAGGAGCATCGAGAGGGATATGGCTGCGCCCAGCGGCCAGTTGTACGCAGCTCCGAACAGGCTGACAACGATGTTTGATATCATGATGCCGCTCGGGCCCCCTACCAGCAGCGGCGAGAGAAAATCTCCGAGCGTCAGGACGAAGGCAAGCGTGGCGCCCGCCACGACTCCCGGAAGCGAGAGCGGCCAGACAACCCGGCGAAATGTTATCCATGGCGGCGCGCCCAGATCGTGCGAGGCCTCGATCAGGTTCCGCGGGACATGCTCGAGCGATGCGTAGATCGGCAGAAACGTGAACGGCGTGTAGATGTGCGTGAGCGTCAGCACAACGGCAAACGGGCTGTAGAGGAAGAACTCAACTGGCCGGTGCGTGAAGTGCAGGTACCGCAGGAAGGCGTTCAGTACGCCATCGCTCCCGAGGATGGTCTTCCAGGCATACCCGCGCACCAGGTAGCTTGCGCACAGAGGGATGATGACGAGCTGGTAGAGCAGCTCCTTCCGCTTCGCCGCATGGAACGAAAGGTAGTAAGCGAGCGGGTAACCGAGCAGCAGGGCCAGCAGGGTCACCGATGCGGCTATCCTCATGGAACGAAGAAGCACGGTCGCATAGATCGGATTGCGCAAAAGCTCGAGGTAGTTCTGAAGATTCCAACTGTGGACGATCACGCCGGCGGGCGAGACGGACCAGAAGCTGTAAGCGAACAGCATGGTGTACGGCACGAGGAGGAAGGCCGCGACCCACAACAGGGGAGGAATCATGACGCTCGCTTTGTACGCGCGCGAATACATCCTCAGTGATCGCTCCCTTCGCGCAGGCGGATGGCGTCGGCGGCGGCAAATTCGAATTCCATCTCGCCGCTCACCGGCCCCGGGCTCGGCACGCGTGCCCGCAGGAACTGCGCATCCCCGCAATCAATTTCGAGCACGTCCATGGCCCCGCCAAATGTCTGGTTTCGCACGCGCCCGCGAAACTGAGCGACCGACCGATCTGCCACCAGTTGCGCGCGGGACGGCGGAACGATGCGAATCGCCTCCGGCCTCAAGGAAAAAGTGATTTCGCCCGGCGGCCCGAGCGTGCGCCACAGGATCGAACCGGCGCGGGCCATCCCGTCCCGCACCTCCGCGCGCAGCAGGTTCGTCTGTCCGATGAATTCCGCCGCATAAGCGGTCAACGGACGCCCGTAAATTTCCCGCGGCCCGGCCACCTGCTCGATCCGGCCGGCGCGCAACAGCGCGATCCGGTCCGAGAGGGCCATGGCCTCCTCCTGATCGTGCGTTACGAAGATGAAAGTGATCCCCACCTCGCGCTGCAACGATTTCAACTCGATCTGCATTTGCCGCCGCAGGTTCGCATCGAGGGCGGAGAGCGGCTCATCGAGCAGCAGCACCCGGGGCCGGTTGACGAGCGCACGAGCCAGCGCCACTCTCTGCTGTTGGCCGCCGCTCAATTTCACTGGCGCCGACTGCGCGAACCCTTCCATCTTCACCATCGCGAGCGCAGCGATCACACGTTCAGGGATTTCACTCTTCCTCGCGCCCTTGGCACGAAGCCCGTAGGCGACGTTTTCGAATACCGAGAGGTGCGGAAAAATCGCGTAGCTCTGGAAAACCGTGTTCACCTGGCGACGATACGCGGGCACCTGGTCCAGTCGCTCGCCTTCCATCCGAATCTCCCCGCCATCGAGCTGCTCGAAACCCGCGATCAGTCGCAGCAGAGTCGTCTTTCCCGATCCGCTTTCGCCCAAGATCGTGAGGAATTCCCCGGCCGCTACCTCGAGTGAGATCCCGCACAGCACGGGCCGGCCGGCGAACTGCTTCACGACCTGCCGGATGGAAAGCAATGCTTCCGGAGTCCGGGGCGGTCGATCGACTGCATGACGAGCGGCGTCCGCGCTCACCCTGTGAATCTCCGATCGCATGGAACGAAGTTCACTGCGCGGCCTTCACCTCGTTCCAGATTTCGTTGTACTTGTCGCGTCGCGCTACCTGCTCCCAGAAATAAATCCTCGCCATGTAGCTGTCGACATTATCAAGGTGCAGTGTTTTCCGCCGCTCGGCGGACATGAATTGCGCCGCCCCTGCGTTTGCCGGATCGTACCCGGTGACGTCGGTGACCGCTTTTTGCGTCGGCGCCTCGATCATGTACTCGAGGAATTCTGTCGCGAGTTCCTTGTGTTCGCTGGCCGCGGTGATCATCAGATGATCGATCCATCCCGTCGTATTTTCCTTCGGGATCGTCTCGCCGATCGGGAAATTGGCCTGGCGGAGTTGGTTGGTCATGAGCGGCCATCCCATCGCCGCGACGATTTCATGGTTCTCGAAGAGGTTTGTCAGTTCGCCGCCCGTAGTCCACATTTTGCGAATATTGGGCTTCAGCTCGAGTAACTTTTTCTTGACCCGCTCGAGCTCCTCGTCGCTCAGTCGGTAGAGATGGCTCGGGTCCGGCTTGTCGTACCCGGCCAGCTGCGCGGCCATGTAGATGGTCGAAAGCTCGTCCCACACCGAGACTTTGCCCTTCAGTTTCGGGTCCCAGAGGATCTCCCAGCTGTCGGGCGGCGCTTGGAAGGCGGTCGTGTCGTAGAGCAGGGGATTCGGCCCCCATGTAAACGGTACACCATACACAGTTCCATTCACGCGCACGAGCGGGAGCAAGCGGAGTTTTTCCGAAAGCTGGTTGTAGGAAGGAATCTTTGAAAGATCAAGCGGCGCGGCGAGCCCCGATGAGGCGATCGCCGTCGCCACGTCACTTGATGGCGAGATCACGTCGTAGTTGCTGGCGCTCCCGCCGCGCAGTTTCGCGACCAGCTCATCGCTTGAACCCATGTACGACGCGCTGACCCGGCAATGGTGCGACTGCTCGAACGCCCGCACGTACGAACTATCCGCGTACCCCTCCCAAACCAGCAGGCCCAGCGTTGGCGTCTTCGCTCCGCAGGAGACGAGCGAAAGAAGCAGAACAGTGGCCCCGGCGGCAGTCGAGAGGATCTTTCGCATGACCACGCTTCTCCCAGGAACGGAATGGATTCGCCGGGGCTCGCTCTTCGCCCAGGACTCTTAGAACGTGGGCGGCGTATTCACCCACAGGACGCAGGCTTCGCTTTTCCCCGGGTTCACCCAGCGGTGCCGTGTGCTGCTCTCAAAATAGAAGCCGTCGCCCGTTTCCAGCCGGTATCGCTCGCCGCCGTCCAGCTCGATCTCGATCGATCCCTTCAGAATGTAGAGGAACTCCTCGCCCTCGTGTGCATAGGACTCGCCGCTGCCTGCCGATGGCGCGATGCGGAAAAGGTGCGGTTCCATGGCCGTTTGGCCCCAGGCGAGGAGCTCCATGCGCACACCGGGGCCCGCCTCGAGCACTTTCCTTTCGGCGGGCCGAACGCGCCCGGGATTCGACTGCGAGGGGTCGAAGAGCGCCAGAATATTCAGACCGTAAAACTTCGCCAGCCGCCGCAGCGTTCCGACCGAGGCGCTCATCTGCCCGCGCTCGAGCGCGCTCAAGAACCCCGCGGAAATGGATGCCGCTCTTGCCACGCGCGCAAGCGAGTGTCCGCGCTTGAGGCGCAGACCCCTCAGCCGGGATCCGAGCGAACCGAGCTGCGGCCGCCGCACTCCGGCACGCAATAATCCCTTGGCCCTCAACAGGTGCACGATTGCCGGCGCGTTCATTCCGCCCGCCCGTCGCATGAACTGAGCCCGCTTGAGCAACCGGACATCGGATTGCGTGTAGAGCCGGTACCGGCTGCGTGTGCGGGTGGGCGAGACGAGGCCGATGTGTTCCCAGGACCGCAGGATCGATGGGGAAATGCCGGTGATTTTCGCCACATCGCCGATGCGGAGATAGCCGTGCGGGTGAGCGGTCTTGGCCGCCGGGCGCTCCTCAAACCAGTTTCCCCTTGACATATTCTAAGGTTCGCGAATTATAGTAACGTTTGTTCCGAGCCTGCAACCGAAAAGTCCGGGAGCTGTGTACTGATACCCTCCGGTTTCTAAGGAGCCGTCGTGAAAAAGACGCAGCTGAGTCGTGCGTGGCTTCTTCTGTGCGCGTCGCTCGTCTGGTGCGGAGCCGGGCGGGGCCAAACTACCGGCGAGATTCGCGGCAACGTGAAGGACCCTTCCGAAGCGGTCATCCCGGATGCGCACGTGACGGCCATGCTGGCAGGCACGGATACGGTGCGTACGGCTACGACGGGCAAGGACGGTGATTTCGAAATCGCTGAACTCCCGGTCGGGACCTATTCGATCAGCGCGGAGGCACAGGGTTTCAAGAAATTCTTGGCGAAGGATGTCATCGTCAGCATCGGCCACGTTGCGGTCCTCAGCGTCACGCTCGAAGTCGGCGGATCGAACCAAACTGTGACCGTCGAAGCCGACACACCCCAGGTCGAGACCACCAGCACCCAGCTCGGTGCCGTGATGACGGGCGCTGCCGTCCGTGAGCTTCCGCTGAGCACGCGCAACACCTATCAACTCCTCCAGTTGCAGCCGGGCGTTCAATCTCAGTTGGGCGCCGACTTGTTCTTGGGCAGCAGCAACGCAGGCGTTGTCTCGGTCAACGGCGGCCGGGGCCGCTCGAACAACTACATGGTCAACGGCGGCGACGGCAACGACCAGTTCGTGAACTCGCCGGCGATTCAGCCTTCGCCGGATTCAGTCGAACAGTTCCGTGTCCTGACCAACACCTTCGACGCCGAATACGGACGCAACTCCGGTTCGATTGTCAATGTCGTCACCAAGTCCGGCACCAATGACGTCCACGGCGATTTCTACGAATTCAACCGCAACCAGCTTTTCAACACGAGAGGATATTTCGATCCCAGACTCTCGGACTACAAACAGAACCAGTTCGGCGCCACACTCGGCGGGCCCGTCAAGAAGGATCGCACCTTCGCCTTTGGTTCCTACGAAGGCAATCGCCTGATTCAGGGCTCGTCTTCCGGCACCCTCTGTCTGCCCACGACCGAGGAAGTGAACGGCGATTTCTCTGAAACGATTACAACGAATCACCCGTGCAACACTACGCCCGCCGCCGGCTTCAGCGGCACTCTCGCCGATCAGGCTTTCGCCAACGTTCTGGCGAGCCGCCCGGGGTGCGCCTCCGCCATCTCAAACGAGGGCGGCCCCGACCTCAGGAATCCGGTTCCTGCGGGGGGCTACGCGTACTCGGCCGTGTTCCCCGGGAACATCATTCCGAAGCAATGCTTCGATCCAACCGCAGTGGCTCTCTACAACCGGTATGTCGCACCGACTGGCACCGGCAAGACCTACAGCATTCCGAATAACCACGAACGCGAGGACCAGTTCACCATTCGGTTCGACCAAAAGGTCACCAACACACAACAATTCTCGGCCTACTACTATTTCAACGATGATGACACGACCGGTGCGTTCTCGAATTTCCAGTCCTCGGGTGCCAACATTCCGGGTTTCGGCTCGATCTTCAAGACCCGCAACCAGCAATGGAACCTGAGCCACACCTGGACGATTGGCACGGCCTCCGTCAACGAATTCCGCTTTAACTATTTCCGCGAGGGGCAGGGCAGCCTCAACCATCCCGTCAATACCCTACAGAGCGTGCATGACGCCTGCGGTCCCACCATGACGGCCACGTGCTTCACCGACCCCACCAACCCGTACGCCGGAATCACGACGAACATTCCCGGGCGGGTCGGCGTGCCGTTGATTGCGGTGAACGGGGGCTTTTCGATAGGCAACAACTATAACGGGGAGATTCCGCAGACAGGGAATACGTTCCAGTGGACCGATAATTTCACCAAGACTTTCTCGAAGCACACGCTCAAGTTCGGCGCCGACGTTCGTCGTCAGCGCTTCAACCTGTTCGCGTACTACAACATCAACGGTTGGTTCACCATCGCGGACAACATTCCCGCCGGGGACATGGTTCTGAGTGACATCGGTTACCCGGCCTACCCGAACTATTTTCTCGGCGCTTCCTCGACCTATGGCCAAGGCGCCGCCCAGAGGGAAGACCTGCGGAATACGGCCCTCTATCTGTTTCTGCAGGACAGCTACAAGCTACGGTCGAATCTGACTCTCAACTACGGACTGCGGTGGGAACTGAACGTACCCTACCACGACCTCGGCAACCGGCTTCAGACTTTCCGTGCCGGCCAGGCCACGACCCAGTACCCTTGCCTGCTCAACGTCAACAACCCTTCGAATCCGAGCGCCCTTGCGATTTCTCAAGCTGCCGGCAACAGTGCCGACTGCAGCCCGACGGGGCCGGCAAATTCCGTGTTCCCTCTGGGCCTGGTTTTCCCCGGTGACAAGGGTGTCGGACGCGGCCTGACGCAGACGTACT
>DATMRE010000125.1:0-2079 GCA_035566475.1 Verrucomicrobiia bacterium
TCCTCACTCTCCTTCATCGACTTCCAGTGCGCATTCGCCCGCGCCATATGACCCTGCACCACGATCTGATCTCCGGCTTCGTCAATCAGAAGCGGGAGGTGAGTGGCGAAGGGAACACCCACCGCGGTGGTAACCAAAATGGCAAATGGATTCGCTCGCAGGAAAGCGAGGATGGTAGAGCGATCTTTAAGGCGGTTGAATTCGGGTATGTACACCTTCAGGTCTCCTAGTTGGCGCGATTCGCGATCGGAACGACGCGGACAAGAGCGTCCGCATCACAGGTTTACGGCTGTTGCGGCACGGCAATTCCCTGCCCGTAGACTGCTTCGAGAATCGCCTCTCCCCCGCGCTGCAGTAACACTTCACCGACGGATTCTCCTAGCGGAACTGGATCGGTGCCGTCGAGTGACTCGCGCAGAATCTTGGAGCCGTCGGGCTCGGCTACGATTGCCTCGAGGTGTAGCCGTCCCTCGCGGACTTCGGCAAACGCCCCGATAGGGACTTGGCAGCCGCCTCCTAGTTTGTTGAGCAAGGCTCGCTCGCACGTTGTAGTTGCATGCGCCTCGGCGTCATCCAGAAAGGCAAGATGCTGTCGTGTGACCGAGTCCCCGGCGCGAATCTCGATTCCAAGCGCTCCCTGCCCGGCCGCCGGGCACATTACCTCGAACGGGATCACCTGTCTCACGAGTTGTGTCTTGCCCAACCGGTTCAGACCCGCCGCCGCCAGAATGATCGCATCGTATTCTCCTGCTTCCAGCTTCCGCAAGCGCGTGTCTACATTTCCGCGCAGCGGGCGGATTTCGAGATCGGGCCGCACGGCTTTCAATTGTGCCTGACGGCGCAGGCTGCTGGTACCCACCAGTGCTCCTCGCGGCAGATCTTCAATGCTTTCGTAGTTGCGAGAACAAAATACGTCCCGCGGATTCTCCCGGGTGGTCACGGCCGCGATCTCAAAACCCTGGGAAAGTTCTGTGGGAAGGTCTTTCAAACTATGTACGGCAAGGTCGATGCGTCCTTCGGCGAGCGCCTCTTCGATCTCCTTGGTGAACATTCCTTTGGTTCCAACCTTGGCGAGGGCAACGTCGGTGATCTTGTCGCCGGTGGTCTTGATGATTTCCAGTTCGACTTCGTTACCACGTTCACGGAGGAGCGCGCTGATGTGATTGGCTTGCCAAAGCGCGAGTTGCGAACCCCGGGAACCGATGCGGAGACGGGCCATCAGCCGCGCCCTCCAGGCCCACCGCCGGACTGGGCCGCCTTCTTGTCTTTTTCTTTTTCCTGAAGATTAAACAAGCGGCGAACAATATCGACGACCGTGGTGGCTTCGGACTCGCGGGCCGCGGTCTTCAGGGTGCTAATGGGCGTGTGCATGATCTTGTTCACGATTCCATGCGTCAGGGTGTCGATCGCAAGCTCCTGGTCGGGCGATAACACGCCAAGGCGTCCACGAACCCGATCGATTTCGGCCTGCCGAATGGTTTCCAAATGGTCTTGTAGAGAAACAATCGTGGGTACGACGTCTAGAGTTTGCAAACGAGCCTGGAATCGCTCGACCTCGCTTTCGATAATGGCAGCGGCGTGTTCGGCCTCTTTCCTGCGATCTGCGACGTGCGATGACACGGCTTGCTGCAGGTCGTCGATATCGTAGACGAAGATTCCGTCCAGCTTATTCATCTCCGGGTCCACGTCACGAGGCACCGCGATATCGATAAAGAACATGGGACGGTTCTTGCGGCGGCTCAGAAATAATTCGCCGTGTTCGCGACGAAAAATCGCGTGCGAAGCTCCAGTCGAGGTAATAACGATGTCGCCTTTGTCGCAGGTATCGTAGAGCCGGCTGAATTCGATGGCCTGGCCATCGAATTTCTGGGCCAGGCGAATGGCCCGGTCGTACGTGCGATTGGCCACAAAGATCGACGCCGCGCCATGAGCAAGCAGATGACGAGCTGCCAGCTCGCTCATCTTCCCTGCTCCGACGAGGTACACGTGCTTGCCGGCCAGTGATCCGAAAATCTTCTTGGCGAGTTCAACCGCTACCGAGGCCACTGAGACTGCGGATGAGCCTACGGCCGTTTCGGT
>DATMRE010000126.1:0-11658 GCA_035566475.1 Verrucomicrobiia bacterium
TCCCCTGCGCATGTGAATTCCCTCATGAAGTGAACGGCATCTTCAGGTGGGGGACCCGCTCGGAATGCCACCGAAGCTCCAGTGGGTCATTGCTCGCTACGCTCGCGTCGACTTCTTATCGTTGAAGCGCAGGAACCATCAAGCCGATCGATACTAAGGCTTCAGTCTGGCACGCCATGTGCTTCAAAACGTCGGGGCTTCGGTCCCGGCTACCGAGCGGGGGTCGCCGGTGCGGGCGATCCGATAAAGGGAGTCTGTGGCTGAAAAAGCTATCCTAGTGACAGGTTGTAAAGGTGGGGTTGGCACCACCACGGTCGCCTTGAATCTCGGGGTGCAACTGGCGATGCTGACGAAGAAGCGCGTTGCCCTGGTCGATTTGGCGCGCCCATTCGGGCAGATATCCCTGATGCTCGATCTCGAGCCGCGTTTCACGGTTCTCGACGCGCTTGAAAGGATAGAACGCCTCGATGAACGGTTGCTTGCCAGTTTCGCCACGCGGCACAAGACTGGAGTTGAAATCATTGCGGGGCCCTTGCACGCGCCGATGAAAGCGGAGCAGCGGCAGAGTGTCACTATCCAAGCAATCTCGCGGCTTATCAAGATTGCCGGTCTCGCATATGACTTCGTCATCGTCGATGTGGGGGTCGTGAATGCGGCGGAATGGGCCGAGGTCTTGCGTGAAGCCCAGACGATCTTGCTCGTGGCCGAGCCGACTGTCCTGTCCCTCGCTATGATCAAACGCCATATGGCCGCAGCCGCGCCCGCAGGTGTTGATTGCCAACGAATCCAGATCGTACTCAATCGGTGGCGACAGAATGACGATGCTGTCGTCGCTGCGTTGGAAAAGAATCTCAGGCGGACGATTTTGACCCGGCTACCAAATGACTATCGCCAACTCACGGAAGCAGTGCAGCTCGGGATGCCACTGACGGGAAGCGCGAACAATGCGCTCATTGCTCGCTATCGGGATCTGGCATCCTGGTTCATCGCCGACGGCAACGGCAGTCTCGAAGGTGTCCCGGGCGTAATCAAATCCTACTCATAGGGTACGGCGCGAGGAAAACCCGAACCCGGCCGTGGACGTCTCGCGGCGCACCCGGTGACGACCCCCCATTCGCCAGTCGGCACTAGTTGCGATCTAAGCAGTCCGGGCCGGCCGGAGGCGGCCAGGCGAGAGAGCAGGTCCAGCCTTTGGTGGAGACCGTCAAGGCGAATAAGGGGAACTTAATGTTCGCTTTTTGCCTGTCAGCGGCGGAACTTCCGAATCGCTTGAACGGGCCAGAATGTTTGACGCCGGAACGGTACGCGCCCGGTGCTGCCGTCCTCTACTTGATCTCGGGATAATCCAGGTATTCGCGGTGGAGCGCTGCTAGAGTCATCTGACCTTTACGGATCCGGATAGCGCTCGGTCCGTCCTGGCCGGCCGATGAAACGACCCACACTGTATCGCCGGCGCGGAGATCAGAAAGTCGCAGCGGCTTGCCTTGGTCGTCGAGGTACTGAGTCTTCTCGCTGACCTTCTCGAGCGCAGTGACTTCGGTCGGCCGCTTGAGTAACACCTGCGATTTCGCCTGATCGACCGAGGCGATGATGAAGAACTCCTCGGCGCCGCTCATCTTCTTGCTCTGCGCCGGGGCGGTGGATGCCAAAGAAATTCCCGTCACGACAACCAACGTGAGCGGCCGGAAGAACTCATTCATATCGTAGCGCCTCAATGGGATCAAGCCTTGCCGCTTTGCGAGCAGGATAATAGCCGAAAAAGATTCCAACCGCAGCCGAGAACAGAGCGGCCACCAAGACGGCCACGGGGGAGACGATCGTCTTCCAATGAAACACGTTCGATACGACCACTGACCCCACGATCCCCAAGATGATGCCAATCAGTCCGCCGAGCGAACTCAGGACGAGTGCCTCGCTCATGAACTGCCGCTGCACGTCGCTCTCCGTGGCTCCCACGGCCATGCGCACCCCGATCTCGCGAGTCCGTTCCGTCACCGAGACCAGCATGATGTTCATGATTCCGATCCCGCCGACGACCAAGGAGACCGAGGCGATACTGGATAGCAGGAGAGTCAAGATCTGAGAAGTAGCCGCCGACGCCTGCGCGAGTTCATCCGGGCTGCGGATGATGAAATCATCGTCTTCGCTCGACCGCAGGTGGTGCCGCTGGCGAAGGAGCGCCGCGACTTGTTTTTGCGCGAGAGGGATCTCCCGTTCGCTGTCGACACTTGCACTGATCATTTGCACCCAGTCAATCCCCGCAATCTTTTTCTGAACCGTCGTGTACGGAATGACGAGCGTGTCGTCCTGATCTTGACCGAATGAATTTTGTCCCTTGGCAGCAAGCAGGCCGATAATCCGGAACGGCAGCTTCTGGACGCGGATCAGTTGCCCGACGGGGTCTTGATCGCCAAACAGCTGCTCGGCAACCGTCTTCCCGATCACGCAAACATCGGCAGCCTCGACCACATCCCGCTCTGAAAAAGCGCTGCCCTCGACCACGGGCCAGCTGCGAATGTCGAAAAATGCCGCCGAGGCCCCGGTCGCGCGCGTGGCCCAGTTCTGGTTTCCGTTTACGATTTGAACGGCTGCGCCTACACCGGGGGATACCGCGACGATGCTGGGAATGTGCTGCTCAATCGCTTGCGCGTCATCGGCCGTCAGCGTCTTCGTGGCCTGGCTCCCCATGCGAACTCCCCCTGAGTTCACGCTGCCGGCAAAGACAACAATCAAGTTGGTGCCAAGATTCTTGATTTGCTCTTGGACCTGCGCTCCAGCTCCCTGGCCGATCGCGACCGTGCAGATCACCGCGCCAACGCCGATGATGATTCCGAGCATGGTCAAAAGCGTCCGCATCTTGTTCCGGCCGAGGGCTCGCAGTGCCACCCGGATCACTTCGCTGAGATTCATTCTCGGTACCTCGGTTCGAAGCCCTTCGGAAATTATCTCGGCCCGCCGAAACCCAGCGGCCGTGTTCCGGTCGCAACACTGCTACCTCCCTCGGAGGCCGTCACCACAGCATCGCCGCCGTGCAGCTCCCCATCGAGCAATTGCGTATTGGTGTAGTCAGTGATTCCGCATCGTACGGCCACCGGAATCAGCTCCTGGGTGTCGGGCCCGGGCTTCCAGACCACCTGCCAGCCTCCCAGGTGTGTGGTCGAGGCCTCGCGGGGTATGTTGTGCTGGGCGTAGAGGGCCTGCAAGCTGGGGCGAGGGATATCCGGCTTGAAGGTGAGCGCCGCGTTCGGGATCAAAACCGCGCCCGACACATGCCCGGTCGGGATCGTGACGTAGGCTGTCTCGCCCGGGAGCAGCCTTTCGTTCGGATTGTCAAAATCAATTACGGTGTCGTAGGTCACCACGTTCTGGACTGTTACGGCGTTCAAGCGCACGGCGCTGACCCGTCCGCGAAACATCTCGGCCGGAAACGCGTCCACCTGAAAGGTTACCGGCGCTCCGACCCGGATGTTCCCGGTGTCCGACTCGTCGGTCTTGGCATAGACCTGCATGCGGGTCAAATCCTGCGCGATGGTAAACACCTGGGGCGCCTGCAGCGTCGCTGCCACCGATTGCCCTACGTCGATGTTTCGCGCCACGACAGTGCCGTCGATCGGCGAGACGATCGTCGTATACTTCAGGTTCGTCTCGGCGGCCTTCAGGTTTCCTTCGGCCGCGATCACCTGGGCTCGAGCCTGTTCGAGCTGCGCTTTCGCCTGTTCCACGTTTGCCTGTTGGGCGCGGACATCGGCCCGTGACTGCCCGAGCGTCGACTGCGACAGATCGTTCGAATCGGTTGAAACCACACCCGACTGAAACAGATCGAGCGATCGCTTGGCTGTGGCCTCCTGGTACTTCACGTTCGCCTGAGCCTTGGCGAGATTGGCCTCGTCGACCTGGACATTCGCCGCGAGCGTCACCAGGTTGGCCTGGGCGTTCTGAAGATTTCCCCTCGCCACGGCCGCCTGCGCCTCGTAGATGGCGGGATCGAGTTGAGCCAGCACTTGTCCGTTGCGAACGCGCGTATTGAAATCCGCGAAGATATATTTCACGGTCCCGGAGACATAGGAACCGACCGCGACTGTCGTCAGGGGATTGATCGTCCCGGTCGCCTGCACGGCCGCAGTGATCTCGCCCGTCCGGGCGCGCGCGGTGATGTACTTCACCTGCTTCGACCGGCCGCGGTAGTAATACAGGCCGCCTAAAATCAGAATCAAGCAGGTCACACCGACGACGAAGCCGGTCTTGTGCTCATCGTAGGATTCGCGTAGGGACATTGCTCTCTCATTGATCGGGAAGAATTAAGAGCAGCTGACCACGCGCAGGAGCTCTGTCCCGGGGATCGACCTCTTCCACGTCTATGATACGCGCCGACGGGCCGGCAAGTTACGGCTCGATCGCGCGCGGGCTTACCGTGCGGGATCACGAGGGCGCCCGTCAGGGGCCCGTGCCGATGTTCGTCGGGCGCGATCGCTCGTGTTAGAGTGGACGGCTCCTCGGACCTGCGTTCGACCGACTGCATCAGGGAGATCAAGTGGCTTATCGAGACCTTCGGGACTTTCTGCGCAAGCTGGAACGGGAAGGCGAACTCAAGCGGATTTCTGAGAAGGTGGATCCGGTCCTCGAGATCACCGAAATCACCGACCGCACGGTCAAAGCCGGTGGACCGGCGCTCTTGTTTGAACATCCCACAGGTTCCCGCGTTCCGGTGGTGACAAACCTCGTGGGCACAGAGCGCCGCATGAACCTCGCGCTCGAAGTGGATTCAGTTGACGACGTGGCCGCTCGCATCTCATCCTTTCTGGACCTGCAATCGCCACGAGGGCTGCTCGAAAAAATGAAGATGCTGCCGAAGCTTGCCGAGCTCGGTTCGTTTTTTCCGAAGACGGTGGACCAGGGCGAGTGCCAGCAGGTCGTGCGAACCGCGGACTTTTCACTTCTCGAGTTTCCGATTCTGCAATGCTGGCCGCAGGACGGCGGGCGGTACATCACCTGGCCGATGGTCGTCACGAGAAATCCTGAGACCGGCAAACGCAACGTCGGTTGCTACCGCATGCAGGTCTTCGACGAACGCACGACCGCGATGCACTGGCAGACTCAGAAACACGGAGCCGATCACTTTCGCAGCGCTCGCAGCAAGAGTCGGGAAGGGAGGCTCGAGGTCGCCGCGGCGATCGGCGCCGACCCGGCCACCTGTCTCGCGGGTATCCTGCCGGTCCCGCCCGATATGGATGAATTTCTGTTTGCCGGGTTCTTGCGCCGGGATACGGTCGAACTGGTGCGTTGCAAGACTGTCGACTTGGAGGTCCCCGCAAATGCGGAGATTGTCCTCGAAGGCTACGTGGAGCTCGGCGAGCTTCGCACCGAGGGCCCTTTCGGCGATCACACCGGATTCTATTCGCTCGAAGGGCAATACCCGGTGTTCCACCTCACTTGCTTAACGCACCGAAAGGATCCGCTCTATCTCGCGACCATCGTCGGACCTCCTCCTCAGGAGGATTATTTTATTGGCCACGCCATCGAACGAGCATTCCTTCCCTTGATGAAAATGCAGCACCCGGAAGTTGTGGACGTGGCCATGCCCGCGGAGGGCATTTTTCAGAATCTCATGATCGTCTCGATCCGCAAGAGTTACCCCGGCGAAGCGCGGAAGACGATGAACGCAATCTGGTCGCTCGGGCAAGCGATGTTCACAAAGGTGATTGTCGTTGTGGACCACGACGTCGACGTGCAGAATCCGCGGGAAGTCGTCTGGAAGGCACTCTGCGCGATTGATCCCGAGCGCGACATCCAATTTGTTCTCGGCCCCGTCGACACGCTCGACCATGCGGCACGCCTGCAGGACTTCGGCTCGAAGATGGGAATCGACGCGACACGCAAGTGGCCCGAAGAGGGTTATGCGGGCCGCTGGCCCGATGAAATCAAGATGGATCAAGCGACCAAGGAGCGGGTCGATGCGATTTGGCCGCGACTACGACTGGATCGAGCGCATAAAAAGTAAAATAAAATCGGACTGTATCAACCCGCGATTTCCCGACCGCCCGAGCTCTTGCTGGCCTGCTCAAAGCCTGCCTTCCCGCCCTCTGACCCGTGCTTTTCCCCCACCTGTCCCGTGGGACATTGTTTTTATCAACGGCACACGCCTCGAACATGCTGGTTGACAGCCATCGTTGCGGGTGTGATTAATGGTCCACGGGAGCGTACCGGACGTCACAGTACCGCGGTCCCCGTGACTCGGTAACTGCTCGAAGGGGCGCGAGCAGCAAGAACCAGCGAACGCGAATTTTCTTGGGAGATTGCGGGCAAGAGAAGTATGTGAGTTCGTCCTGCGAAGCGGGGCGATCCGGAACTGAGGATTCGCGCGATGTTCAATATGGGTAAAACGAAATCCCTGATCGGCCTGGACATCGGCTCGAGCTCTGTAAAGGCTGTCGAGCTCAAGAAAACCAAGGCTGGTTACGAGTTGGTAAGCTTCGGTCTTGAGCCTCTGGCCCAGGATACCGTCGTCGACGGCGCCATCATGGACGCCCCGTCGGTTGCCGAGAAGATCATTTCCATCTTTGACGGCCAGAAGATCAAGGTGAAGGACGTGGCCACGTCCGTTTCAGGCCACTCGGTCATCGTCAAGCGGGTCAGCATGCCTCTCATGAGCGAGGAAGAACTCTACGACCGGATTCAGGCAGAGGCAAGCCAACACATCCCGTTCGACATTGCTGATGTCAACTTGAGCCATCAGCTCCTCGAGGCTACCGAGAATCAGATGGACGTGCTCCTGGTGGCCGTCAAGAAAGACAAGATTCTGAACCACACGAACGTCCTGGCCCAGGCCGGGAAGAATCCCGTGGTCGTCGATATCGACGCTTTCGCTCTCCAGAATTGCTTCGAAGTGAACTACGAGCCTGATCCCTCGCAGGTCGTGGCCCTGCTCAACGTGGGCGCGAGCGTGATGAATATCAATATCATCCGCGGCTGGACGCCGCTCTTCACCCGCGATGTTTCCGTCGGCGGCAATCAGTATACCGACGCCCTGCAGAAGGAACTCGATCTGAGCTTCGAGGACGCAGAGAAATTGAAGATGGGCGGGACACTGGCCGGAGTGAGCGAGGAACAACGAACGGCCATCCTGCGATCGGTTTCCGACATCCTGATCCTCGAAATTCAGAAAACCTTCGATTTCTTTCGCGCGACCGCCAGCGGCGAAAATATCCGCCGGATCTTTTTGGGCGGCGGAACGACGCGTGTCCCAGGGCTGCTCGAACTCCTCAAGGAGGAGTTCGCCATGCCGGTCGAGGAGCTCTACCCATTTCGGAAAGTAGCCATCAATCCTGGCCGTCACGATGAAAACCAGCTGCGGGAGTTGGCGCCGCGCCTGGCTATCGCCGTGGGCCTCGCTCTGAGGAGTTTTGACACCCCATGATCCGGATCAATTTATTGGGCCAGGCTCGTCCGAGAGCCGCAAAGAAGGCTGTGCCGCTCGAGGCCACCGTTCAAGTGGTATTCGCGCTCGTGGCTCTCCTGGTTGCCGCCGCGATCCTCGGAATCACCTATTACCAGCAGAGGAGCGAGCTCGAGAGAACCAACGCCAAGATCGCCTCGCTCCGAGCGGAAAAAGCCAGTCTCCAGCAGATCAAGCAGGAGGTCGACCGATTCGAGAGTCAGAAGGGCGTCCTGCAGCAGCGCATTGACGTGATCGAGGCGCTGCAGCGGAATCGCAGCGGCGGCCAGGAGCTTCTCCAGATGGTCGCCGACACGGTTGTGCGCGCCGATTCGGTCTGGCTGACCGCGTTCGATCGGACCGGCAATTCGCTCAATATGGAGGGCGAAGCTGCTTCGATCGATGCGGTTGCGAACTTCATCACTCAACTGAAGCGTTCCGGATATTTCGACAATGTGGAGATCAAGCAGGCCATCGAGAATGACATCCTGCCTTCGGTTGAGACCTACGCCTTTTCGATGACGGCCTCCGTAAGCCAGGCGGCGCACGGGGCTCAGCCCAAAGCCCAGCCGACTGCCGGCCCGCAGGTTTCCTTACCGCCGGCGAAGGGAAGGAGCTAACCGTATGGCAACAAGCTTCCGCGATTGGCCTTGGCCACTGCAGGCTCTCTTCTACGCCGGTTTCGCGGTTCTTCTGGTACTGGCCGGACTCTACATTCCGGGTCTGCCGCTCAGCAACGTTCGCATCCGGCTGGAAGGCGCCCAGGCGCAGCTCAAGCCGCTCGAAACGGAGGTGGCCAATCTCCGGGTTTACAAACAGCGCCGGGCTGAGTTGCAGTCCGAGATGGACGCTCTCGAGAAGCAGCTCGCAACGCTGCAGACGATCGTTCCCGAGGACAAGCAGACCGATCAGTTCATCATCATGGTAGAAGGCGCCGCCCTGAGCTCGGGTGTCGCCATACGGCATTTGACGGCGAAACCGGTGGCGAGCCGGTCCTACTACTTCGAGATGCCCTTCGACATTGACGCCGACGGACCCTATTACTCGGTGCTGGACTTCTTCGCCCGGCTGGGCCGTCTCTCCCGAATCATGAATGTGGGCGATCTGAAGCTGACGGCGTTCGGGGGTGCTGGCGGCGCTCGGTTTCACATAGCCTCAGGAACTTCGGTGAACGGCACATTTACGATCACCACTTTCTTTACGAAGGCAGCCGAGGCGGCGGCTCTGGCTACCGGCAAAACGCTAGGGCATACACGATGAACCTCGGAAAGCTATTCGGAAACCGATTCGCAGTTCTGGCAGTCTCGATCGGACTTGCCCCCACGCTCTGGGCACAGGGCGAGCCGCCCCGGAAGTCCGATACAGCGGCACCTGCACAGAGCGAAGCCGCTCAAAGTCCGGCCGGGCCTCCCGTGTCACAGAAGTCGGAGGCAGGGAAGAACAAGCGCGATCCGTTCTCGCCGCTGATCAATAAAAAGGTCGAAAACTCCGGCGGATCGCATTTGCCGGGCAAGGCGGGTTTGGTGATCGCGACAGTGCATGTTGACGGCGCGGTGCGTTCCGGGGACGCCATGATCGCGGTGGTTTCCAACCCGGAACAGCAGGTGTATTTCGTTCGCGAGGGAGATCGCCTCTACGACGGTAACGTCGAAAAGATTGGTTTGGATGGAGTCACGTTTCGAGAAAACTCTAAAGACGCTTTCGGAAAGGCGGTCGAGCGAGTGGTTACGAAGCGAATCTACGCGAGTGCAGGAGAGCAGCAATGAGGATCATGTGGCGGGCAGGGGCGCTGCCGGGCGTTCTGGTCGCGGCCGGACTGATGTTGACGGCTGGAGCGCTTTCGGCAAACGATGGACCGGTCGTACACGTGAAAACAGTGGTCAAGGATGGGTCGGTGCGCTTGGAAGCGCAGGCCAATGGCCCGTTCGAGTACAGCTCCTATCGACCGAGCGAGAACCTCCTGGTGCTCGACCTGAGCGGCGTATCCGACGGTGATCCGGCGGGCGCACGCGTGGTTGCCTCCGACCTCGTGAAGAGCTATCGCGCGTTCGCATATTCGGCCGGGCAAAAGCCCGTCGTGCGTCTCGAGATTTTGCTGAGCCAGGGCGCCGAGCCACAGCTCGAGCGAACGAGCTCACAGGAGCTGACCGTCTTCGTTTCCCGCAACGCGGGGGCCCAGGCTAGTTCTCCTCCACCCGCAGCCATCCTGCCGGCCGCCGTGCGGTCGCAGGACACCAAGACCGATCGAACCTATGCATCGATCGAACAGGTCAACCTGGCGCAGAACGGAGACGAAACGGACGTCCATGTTCTCGGCTCCGGACCTCTGAGCTACCAGGCGACCCGGCTACAGAATCCCGACCGCGTGGTTCTTGATTTTGCTGGTTCGCGGCTGAAGACCTCTGAAAAACACATTGCCAGCAATCTCGATCCCGTACGCGAAATTCGCCTGGCTCAGTTCAAGCCGCAGGTTTCGCGGATTGTGATCGACCTTCGCGAGCCGGCCCCTTACAACATCGACACAGTCGGAAACACGGTCACCGTATCGTTCGTGCCGGAGGCTCCGGCCGGGGCGGCAGCGACGACTACTCCGACGGAGAGAAACTCGAACTTGACGAGGACGAGGGCGAAGGCGTCGAAGAGGGCTGCGAGCGAAACGGCGGTGGACAATCCGGGCGCGGTCCCGGCGCCGGCTGCAGTCTTACCCGCCGATCTGACGCGAAGCTCCTCGGCCCTGGCGATTCCGGTTCCGCTCCAGCTGCAACCGCTTGTGGCGATCGAGCGTGCGCCCGAGCCCGTCCTTCCCGCGCCGAACGTAGCGATCGAGGCTCCTCCTCCTCTGCCTGTGGCCGTTCAGCAGCAGGAGGCTTCTGCCGCTACCCGAGCCGCAACCGAGCTTTCCGCCGCCCTTCCGACAAGTGCCAACAACCCTTCCTCTCGACGCGAACCTGCCGTTGCGGTTCCCGATTCCGCCCCCCCGGCGCCGCCGAGAGCGGCGCAGTCAGCGGGCCCTCAAGTGGCAAACAAGTTTTCGGGTGAACCGATTTCCGTCAACCTGAAAGATGTGGACCTGCGGGACTTCTTCCGCCTCATCCATGAGATCAGCGGCCTGAACGTCGTCGTAGATCCTGCCGTAAAGGGCAGCCTGACGATCGTGCTCGACGATGTGCCCTGGGATCAGGCGCTCGATATCGTGCTTCACAACAATGGCTTGGACAAACAGCTGGATGTGAATGTCCTTCGCGTTGCGACCAAGGACACGCTCCGGAGGGAAGCCGAAGAAAATCGTGACCTCGCCAAGGCTCAGGCGGAGGCCGCCGATGTGGTCACGACGACCCGGGTCCTGAGCTACGCAAAGGCCACGGGGATGGCGGGGACGCTCAGGAAGTTCCTGTCTTCGCGCGGCGATATTCTGGCCGATGACCGCTCGAATACCCTGATCATTCGCGACATTCCGAGCACGCTGCCCATCGTGGATAATTTGCTTCGCCAGCTCGACCGGAAATCGCAGCAGGTGGAAATCGAGGCCCGCGTGGTAGCCGCCAACCGTTCCTTCGCTCGCGAGATCGGTACCGAACTAGGGCTCTCGGGAAGAGCGAGCCATAACTTCCTTGGAGGCGATAACACCGTCGGGCCGGCGCCGCTTACCTTCACGCCGGCGCCGCCGATTTTTGTGGGCTCCGGCGGATCGGGTGCGACCTCCGGCCAGACCCCGCTGGCCATCGGTCTCGGTACACTGGTTCCCACGAGCGGAATCCAGTACGCGTTCACATCTCCTAACTTTGCCTTGGATTTCATCCTCGACGCCGCCGAGTCAAGGGGCGTTGGCAAGCTGCTCTCGAAACCGAAGGTGATCACGCAGAACAACCAGAAGGCGACGGTTAAGCAGGGAACTAAAATCCCGGTTCAGACGGTTATCAACAACACGGTTTCGGTCCAGTTCGTCGACGCCGTTCTGGAACTTGATGTGACGCCGCAGATCACCGCGGACGGCACCATCTTCATGGATGTGACGGTCCAAAACGACCAGATCGACCAGGCCATTCCGCGCGTCCAAGGTATCCCGGCGATCGACACGCAATCCGCACAGACCGATGTGACGGTGACGGATGGCTCGACGGTCGTGATCGGCGGCATCATCGTCACACAGCAGCAGACAAGCATCGCACAGGTGCCGTTGCTCGGCAGCCTGCCGGTGGTTGGGAACCTGTTCAGGCACACGACCG
>DATMRE010000127.1:0-36243 GCA_035566475.1 Verrucomicrobiia bacterium
CCGGTCTTGTGGGAGATCGCGTGTATGCGTTTGTCGAGACGGGAATCATTCGAATTTTCCCTGGCTGACCGGCCGCCAGGCTCCCGATCTGATTCTTTTTCGCCCGCAATTTCTCAATCCTCCGTCGGTCGTCGAGGAACACCCGAACTCCGAACGGTACGGCGCGGAGGTGACGACGCCGGAAGACGAGCGATTCGAGGTGACTGACCCACGGTTCAAGGAGTACCTCGAACAACGTTCCGGCCGGTCACTGCGACTGCGCTTCTCCGAGCGCAGCATGAACGACTCGCGGCCGGTTTCGCTTTTCGGGCTGGGCACGATTCGGGCGCTCGCGGGAGAGACGGGCGTGAAGCTCGATGCGCGGCGCTTTCGGGCGAATTTTGACGTGGAGTGGGCGAGCGACGAACCGTTCTTCGAGGACAGCCTGATTGGCCGCACGCTCGGGATCGGAGATACGCTCGCCGTGCAGGCCGTCAAAAAGACCGCGCGCTGTGCGATGATTACGCTCGACCCGGAAACTGCTGCGGCATCTCCGAAAGTGCTCGAGAAGGTTGTCCGCAATCACCGGGGCTGCGCCGGAATCTATGGGGCCGTGCTGCGCGAGGGCATCGTGCGCGCGGGCGATCCGGTTTATTTAGCCAATTCGTGAGTCTTGCTGCATAATTGGCATAGCGACGATGGGGCTACGAGCTCAAGAAGCACTCGATCTGTTCCACTCCGATGACCTGATCGGAATCGGGATGGCGGCGAACCAGGTCCGCCGCAAGAAGACGGACCCGCGCGTCGCGACCTACCAGATCGATCGCAACATCAATTATACCAATTTCTGCACCGAGTATTGCTCGTTCTGCGCCTTCTATCGGCCGCTCGGCTCGAAGGACGGCTACATTCTGCCTCTTGAAACCATCTACGAAAAAATCGAGGAGATGATCGAGATGGGCGGTACGGGCGTGCTCCTGCAAGGCGGCCTGCACCCGGACCTGCGAATCGAGTTTTACGAGAACATGCTCAGCGCGATTCGCGAGCGTTTCCCGCAGGTTCACCTGCACTGCTTCTCCGCGCCCGAGATCACCTGCATCGCCGAAGTTTCCGGCTTGTCGATTCGCGACACGATTGCGCGGCTGCGCGACGCCGGGCTCGCTTCGATTCCCGGCGGCGGCGCCGAAATTTTGGATGACGAAGTGCGCGCGCGTATCTCGAGGCTGAAGTGCGGATCCGATGAGTGGGAGGACGTGCATCGCACGGCCCACGCCTTGGGCATGCGCACCACCGCGACCATGATGTTCGGCTGCGGCGAGGAGGTCCGCCATCGCGTAAATCATCTCGAGCGGCTGCGCCGAATTCAGGAAGATACCGGCGGGTTCACCGCCTTCATCCCCTGGATCTTCGCGCCGGAGAACACCCCTCTCGGAAAGAAAGTAGCGGAAGCGACTGCGTTCGATTACCTGAAGACACTGGCCATCAGCCGGCTCTATCTCGACAATCTCGACCACATTCAGTCGAGCTGGCTCACGCCGGGAATCAAGATTTGCCAGGTAGGGTTACAGTTTGGAGCCGATGACGTGGGCAGCATTTTGATCGAGGAGAACGTCGTCTATGCCGCCGGCGTCCGCAACCGCACAAATGAAGAGGAACTCCGCCGCATCATCTCCGACGCCGGCTATATCCCCGCGCAGCGCGATACGCTCTACCGCTCCTACGTCCTGAAGAGGCCGTTCACTCCGAGTTAGACAAACAGGCCAGGTCCGCCCGGGCGGGTTCGCCGGCCGGTCGAGAGATGGCAACCGGCAGATGCCCGCCCTGCGGTAAAACGGCTAGAGTCTAGCCAGCCTCCTTCTTTTCGAGGCCGCCGAAGACTCTCGCGACCTGTCGGTTCGCGCAGGAGCATTCCAGCTGAATTTGTCTGACTCCCAGGGAATTCATTCCCCCGGAGCGATGCGTAGTTCGAGGACCACCTCAGTGCCTTCGGGAAGATTGAGCGGCTCAGAGGGCACCAGCACGCCCTTCGCGAACAGGGCGCGGATTGGGCGGGAACGCGGCAGGGAGGGGCTAGCAACGGCGGCTTGGGAATTCCGAGCGCTCAAGCCCCTATCCCGAGCCTCGTCGGATGAAACCTCGGTCGTCGCGGCAGGGCTTTCAGACTTCGAGCCTGCGGAGGAAAACCCGCCGGAATCGAGCGCGACATTGGCCAGACGATCGGCGTCGCTGTTCATTTCGCGGCGAACGTGTTCGATCTGGAAGTATCCGAGCTCGCGAGCGAGCTTCGAGGCGCGCTCGTGAAGCTGTTTGAGCTCCGGGCTCCTCACTCGGTAGCGCCCCTGCATCTGGCGGACGAGCAACTCGGAATCGCTGCGAACGCGGAGCGCGGTGATGCCGTGGCTGGTCGCGTAATCGAGCGCCGCAAGCAATGCATAGTATTCGGCCACGTTATTCGTTTCGCGGCCGAGCTTCTTGGCGAACTCGAGTACGACTCCTCCGGCCGGGTCGCGCAGGACGACGGCGTAGGAAGCCGGACCCGGGTTGCCGCGCGAGGCGCCATCGATATTCGCGACGTGAACGCCTGGGGGCGGCGAACCGGGACGGGAGTCCGAGAACAGAGGAGCGCTAGCCGGGGGCGGAATCCTAGCCGAGCGGCTCATCTCGTTTCAACCTCCGGGCGCGGACGAACCTGTGTGACTCCTAACCACCCATGGTCCCGGGCGCCGGAGGCCATCTTCACTCCACTCATTCTACGGCGGGGCCGGAGGTTTGTCCGCTGTGGAGGAACTTGGTTCCTAGACGTCAGTGCCCAGGCGAAGCGCAGCCCGAGGGTCGGTACAGAAGGCCTCGGCGGCGTGGATTTAGCTTTCACGGGAGGGAGAGGTGGAGGCGGACGCTTGGGGCTCAGAGATCTGTCCGACGCCTGCCGACGGGTCGATGTAGTACAGGATGCGCGTGCAGGTCTCGCAGTGAAACATTTCCTGGCTTGTGCGGCGGCCCATCTCCTGAAAGACATGCGGCCGGACGCGCATGCCGCAGGCGGTGCATTTCTCGTCGCGAACTTCGGCGAGCGCGATGCCGTTGTGCTTTTTCGCGATGCGCTCGTAGTGATCGAGCAGATCCTCCGGTATCGCCTCTAGGACGCGAGCGCGTTCGGCAGTCAACCCCGCCAGAAGAGTTTCCGCCGCGCCCTTTTCAGCTTCGACCTTGGATCGCTCGGCACGCACGAATTCTTCCACTTCCTTCAATACTCTTTCGGAACTCTTGATGCGCCGGTCGTATTCCTCGCCCGAGACCATCTGCTCGAGCAGGCGATCCTCGGCACTGGCAATTTCCGCTTCCGCCGCCTGCATTTCGTGCTGGAGCGCCTTGTAGGCTTCGTTCGTTTTTACCTGGGAACTCTGGTCCCGGTACTTGCGGACCCTTTCCTTCCATTGTTCGACGTCGAGCTCATATTTCTTGCGGTCTTTAAAGGAGGCTAGCTGCGCGGCCTTGCTCTGCTCGACTTCTGCCTTGGCGCCGGCCACGCGCGCTTCCGCGTCGGCAAGTCGTTTCGGAAATTTGGCGAGCCTCGCGCGGACCTCATTCAGGCGCGTGTCGACGCTTTGCAGCTCGAGCAGATTCTGAAGAACCTTCAGCACCGTTCGGCCATTCTAGCACACTGCTGCGCGGAGCCCTTCGCCCGCCGGCGCCCGCGAGGGGCGAGCGTTCTCGCGGTCTTCCCACTCGCTCGCGCTCCGTTTCCATCGAGCCTCGGACTGCGGGGGAATCATCTCTTGCTGGAAGGCGGAGATCTCTAGGGCACAGCATGAACTTCCATCGTGTTGTCGACGGCGTAATTCGTGCAGCCGGGACTGGTGGCCTCAGGACAGCGAGCCACCACCCGGAAGTTGTTGGCGGATGTTTCGATTTCGTAGGTGTAACCGCCGCGGCCGGGCTTCGACATCGCGAGTCGACCGCTCGAGGTGAGCTCACCGAGCGAAGCGTAGGAACTCTGTTCGGCCTGATAGGTGCGCTCGGCCTGCGCGATTGCGAGCAGATCGTTCTCGACGCCGACTGCGTCAACGGCGCGGGCGGGCGAGCCGCTGCCGGTCGATTGCAGCTCGGAGAAGTAAACCTTGTAGGAGATGAAGACGATCACCAAGACGACCAGAAGTCCGATTAGATTTCGCACGAGCACCTCATAAACCCTCCGACCGACACTCGACAGCCGGCCTCGCTCGACCTGGAGGACGATGGTCCCGAGCCGTCCTGCTCGCCGATACCCATAGCAGCACATGCGACCTGGCGGCGGCAACTGAGTATTCGCCGGATGTGCGAATCGGGAAACAGCCGGCCCGATTCGAACCGTTGGACGCCCTCGTCAGTGCGAGTTATCCTTTCGGCCCGGCGCGCGTCTAACACCCGGGCGAGCGGGCAGTCTACGCTCGATGGTTCCGGGATGCGCCGTGCGCATGGTTTGACAGTCACGCGCCGTGTCGCGATACTGAAGGAGTCGAATGCGAGGCCCCCAAGATTACCGCAAGCCACCGTTGCCGAAGGTCGGGAAACTTCACTCGCGAGGTTTGGCGTTGAGAAGTGAAAACCCTATCCCTGTTGAGCCCGGAGACCGACCAGCTGGCCGTTCGCGAAAATCCCTCCGGTTGAACCGCTCACGAGGGTGGTCCCGAGGGCGACGATGAGGGTCAGAATGAGGAGATTTCTCCAGTCGGTGGTGGTTCTGTCGTTCGCGGCGGCTCTTGCGGGATCCCTCTTGGCCCAACCACAATCGCCTGAAATTCGCCCGCCCAAACTGGACTTCACGAGCCACAGGCTATCGAACGGCCTCGAGCTGATCTTGCTTGAAAACCATTCTGTCCCGGTGATCAACCTTCAGGTGTGGTACCACGTGGGCTCGAAGGATGAGCAGCCCGGGCACACGGGCTTCGCGCATTTGTTCGAGCATCTGATGTTCAAGGGCTCGGCGCACGTGGGAGCGGACGAGCACTCGCGGATCATTGAAGCCGTCGGAGGGTTCGATAATGCGGAGACGGGCGATGACACCACGAACTTCTTCGAGACCTTCCCGAGCAACTATCTTGAGCGGATCCTGTGGCTGGAGGCCGACCGGATGGGCAGCCTCAACGTCGACGAGGCGAATTTCAAATCCGAGCGCCAGGTGGTTGAGGAGGAGCGCCGGGTCCGAGTCGACAATCAGCCCTACGGCTCGCTCGAAGAGGATCTCCGAGCAGCCGCCTTCACCGTGCACGGCTACCATCACACGCCGATCGGCAGCATCAAAGACCTGGACCAGGCGACGCTTGCGGACGTTCGCGATTTCTTCAACACGTTTTACAAGCCGAACAACGCCACGATGGTGATCGTCGGCGATTTCAACTCGGAGCAGGCGCTCGAGTGGACCAAGAAATACTTCGAGGGGATCCCGCCATCGGCGAAACCGATTCCTCGCCTGCACGCACCCGAACCGCCGCAAACCGATGAGCGAGTGGTGAACAAGTCGTATTCGAACACGCCGCTTCCGGCCGTCGTAATCGGCTACAAGATTCCCCCGCGGTACGCGGCCGACGCATACCCGCTCGATCTCGCGTCGAATATTCTTGCCGGAGGCGAGAGCAGCCGGCTGTATCAAACACTGGTCTACAAGGCGCGGATCGCTGTGCAATCGGCCGGCTTCGGGAATTTCAGCGAGGCGCCGAATCTGTTCTGGGCTTACGCGATCATGAACCAGGGACATACTCCCGATGAGGGTCGAGCCGCGGTCGTGGGCGTGCTCGAAGGACTGAAGACCCAGGCGGTCGAATCAAAAGAACTCGACAAGGCCAAGAACCAGCAAATTTCCGGATTCATTCTCGGCCGCGATACCGATGAACAGAAGGCTGTGGCCCTCGCCACGGCTGCGGTGATTGGGAAAAATCCCGATCTCGTGAACAGCGAGCTCGAACAGTATCTGAAAGTCACTCCTCTAGAGATCGAACGAGTGGCGAAGGACTATTTTGTTCCGCAGCACGCGACCGTGTTGATCGTCAATCCAGCCGCGCACGCTCAATAGAAAGGTCAGCGGAAGAGCGCATGTCAGGAGCAATCATGAGGCGTGCAACGAAACGATCAAAATTCCTTGTTTTGGCGCTCCTGCTCGGGGGATCGGCATCTCGCACGCGATCACTGGCCGTTCCGGCCGAACCAGCATCGCAGGCTCGCGACGGAAACCCGGCGCCTCGGGAACAACGGAATGGAACCGGAGTTGTGCCCCCGGGCGTGAAGCTCGCGCCTGAAATGCCTGCCCCGGGCCCGCCCGAGCCGTTCCAGTTTCCCCAGGCGGCCACAAAGACGCTCCCGAACGGTTTACGAGTTTTCGTCGTAACCGATCACCAGGAGCCGGCGATCGCAGCGCGGCTCGAGATTCTGACGGCCGGAAGCGTCAAGGACCCGGCGGGAATGCCGGGCGTGGCTCAGATGACGGCGAGCCTTCTGACGCAGGGGACCGAGAAGCGCTCGGCGCAGGAGATTGCCGAGGCCATCGATTTCATCGGCGGCTCGCTCGAGGCCTCGGCGAGCAAAGACGCCACAACCGTGACGCTCAACATCGTCAAAAAAGACCTCGATACCGGGCTCGACCTGATGTCCGACGTGACGCTCCGTGCGGCGTTCAGCCGAGACGAACTCGACCGACAGCGCCAGCAGCTTCTCTCGAATTTGACGGTCCAATATTCCGATCCCGACTACCTGGCTTCGGTTGTCTTCGGCCGCGTTGTGTACGACCGCTCGCCGTACGGCTGGCCCAGTGAGGGAACGCCGGAAACGGTCAAGAAATTCGATCGCGGACAGCTTCGAAAATTCCACGATACCAACTATGCGCCGAATCAGTCGCTGCTGGCCTTCGCTGGCGACATAACCCCGGAGCAAGCCTTTGCGGACGCAGAAAAATATTTCGGAGCCTGGCCCAAGCTCGATGTGACGGCCGTCGTGCCCCCGCCGTCGGCAATCCGGGCAGCCGGCCAGCAGATCTGGCTCATCGATAAGCCCGACGCGGTTCAAACGCAGATTCGCGTCGGGAAACTCGGCATTCGCCGCGGCGACCCGAACTACATTCCAGTCGTGGTGATGAACCGCATCTTCGGCGGCGGTTACAACAGCCGGCTGAACACGGAAGTTCGAGTCAAGAAAGGACTCACCTACAGCGCTTACTCTTCGTTCACTCCGCACCGCTACGCTGGCTCGTTCACGGTGGGAACCTATACGCGCACCGAAGCCACGGTCGAGGCGACCAAATTGGCCGTCGACCTGATCACCCAGATGGCGACGGGCGACGTGACGGAGAAGGAGCTGAATTTCGCCCGGGACTATCTGGCCGGTGTGTATCCGATACAGTCGGAGACGGCCGAGCAGGTGGCCGACCGCGTCCTTACGGCAGCGGCGTACGATCTGCCGGCAGAGTACAACAGCAAGTATCCGGAGATGATACGCCGGGTGAGTCCAGACGAAGTGCGGGGTGTGGCGCAGAAATATCTGAAGACCAACGACCTCGACATCGTTCTCGCCGGAAACACGAGCTCGTTCCGCGACCGATTGAGGAAGGAGTTTCCCAATGCCACCTACGTCGAGATTCCATTTGACCAGGTGGATGTGCTCGCGACCGATCTCCGAAGGCCGAAGGAAACCTCGGCGCTCGCCACGCCCGAGTCGCTCGAGCAAGGCAGACAAATTCTGCTCGCGGCCGCCAGGGCCGCCGGAGGCGATCGGCTCACCTCCATCTCGTCCATTCAGATGAAAGAGGATGGAAAACTGACCGGCCCGAATGCCGACATGCCGATCAACGTGAGGTGGGTTGTCGCTTATCCGGACCGGTCGCGCGGCGATCT
The DNA here is from genome assembly GCA_035566475.1 of Verrucomicrobiia bacterium. GTDB lineage: Bacteria > Acidobacteriota > Terriglobia > Acidiferrales > UBA7541 > Palsa-295. The sequence goes on from DATMRE010000127.1 coordinate 7,839, forward strand.
GACTGCTCGCGGCACGAACGTCGTCCAGGTGTGCGACGGCAAGTCGGTGTGGGTGGAAATGCCTTCGCAGACCCACGACGCGACGCCCATGCTGCACGAATTCGAACGCGGGATTTCACTCTACGGCGGGGGTTGGGGGCTCTACCAGCAAGTGCTGGCGGGAAAGATCGAGGGGCGATCGATTGGAGAAGAGGAAATCGACGGGCAGAAGACCTCCGGCGTGGCCGTCGGGGCGCCCTTCGGCACGATCAAGCTGTATTTCGATTCCCGAACCCACCTGCTGGCCGCGGCCCGCTATCGATCCGCGACCGCGCAGGGCGCTTCGGATGACGAGCAGCGCTGGAGTGATTACCGCACGATCGAAGGCCGCGAGTTTGCCTACTCAACCGTCGTCTATCGCGACGGCGTGAAATACATGGAGTCGACGATCGAGGAGCTGAATCTGAACCCCAGCGTAGATGACTCTCTGTTCTCGAAGCCTGAGACCGCGGCTTCGAAATGACCGGCCCAGCGCTATTTTACGATCAGAACCACCTTCCCGAGATTCTTCCGGTCATGAATGTACTGGTGCGCCGCGGCGCTCTGCGCAAGCGGAAACGTCTTGGCAATCACGGGCTTGATTTTCCCCGCGCCGTAGAGGCGGAAAAGTTCGTCGAGCTCGCCGCGCAACAAGGCGCGACGGGAAAACAGCCGCCCGAGATTCACACCGATCAGGGAGATGTTGCGGCTCATCAACTTGAGCGGATGAAACCACGGGGTCTCGAGCAGGGTCGTGAGGCTGCGCAGCCAGCTCCGTTTTCCGCTCGGGCCGGCCGCCGCGGAGAGTCCGTAGGCCACGAGGCGGCCCGTCGGACCGAGACACTTGTAGCTGCGGGAGAAGGATTTTCCGCCCACGGCGTCCATCACCAGCTCGATGCCGTCGGGCGCAAATTTGTGAACCACGCTCACAAAATCGTTTTTCTCGTAGTCAATGGCATGCTCGACACCGATTTTCCGCAAGTACTCCTGTTTCGTGGGGCCGGCCGTGCCGAAAATCGCCAGGTGTCGTGCGCGCGCAAGCTGCACGGCGGCGGTTCCCACGCCGCCGGCGGCACCGTGAATCAGAACCCGGTCGCCGGGCTGCAGATTGCCCATCGTGAACATCGAGTGATAGGCCGTGAGATAGTTCACCAGAATCGAGGCTGCATCGTCGAAGGGCATGCCCGCCGGCAGTGGAAAGGCCTGGCGGGAGGGAACGGCGATCCATTCCGCGTAGGCTTTGAACGGCGCGAGGGCCACGACCGCATCGCCCGGGTTAAGCGGCTCACCCTCGGGCTGTTTCCCTCCCTCGATGCTTTTTTCGACCACCCCGGCGATCTCGAGGCCGGGGACAAACGGCGGCTTGGGCGTGCCGGGATAAATTCCCATGCGCTGCATGAGATCGGCGAAATTAACACCGATGGCCTTGACACGGATCAGAACCTCTCCCGCCTTTGGCAGCGGATCTGGCACTTCCTCGGACTCAAGAACTTGAGGCGGCCCATACCGCCGAACGACCACGGCACGCATCTAAATCTCCTTCGGGCGGAAGGACTCGGGCTGGCCCCGCCCGCTCGCCCAGCCGGGTTGGACAACACTCCCCGGCTTTTCATTTGGGAATCCAAGGCATCCTATCTTAAACTGTTGGACTTTGCGCAAGATGAAACTCAAACGGCGATATCGTAGGGGCTCGGTTTCCGGGATGATCATTTTGGGGGTGGCGTCGGTCTGCCTGGCGGGTGCCCGTCCTGCCGAGGTCCCCGCGCCGGCCGTGCTGACCGCCCTTGAGGATGAACTCGGTCGCTCGATGGCCGCCCTTTCCAAGGGCGACCCGTCCGCCTATTTCCTCAGCTTTACGGTCGCCGACCGGCGCTACGCGGCGGTTTCGGGCTCGAACGGCGCTCTGCTTTCGAGCACCGAAGACAGCGGACGGTGGCTCGAGGTACAGACACGCGTGGGGGGCTATCAGCTTGATGACACGCACCGGGTCGGCGATCGCCCGCCGAGTTGGACGAGCCCCGGTACGACGGTGGCCCTCGACGATGACATTCCCGTGCTGCGCCGCGAAATCTGGCGCGAGACCGATCGCCAGTACCGCGCGGCGTCCGAAGCTCTGATCAAGGTAAAGACCAGTCAGCAGGTACAGGTGCAGACGACCGAAGGGGCCGCGCCGGATTTTTCCGCCGAAGCCCCGCGAAGCTACATAGGGCCGCGAGTCGAAATCCATCTTGAACGGAAGCCCTGGGAAGAGCGCGTGCGGAGGTATACGGCGGCGTTCAGCAAATCGCCCGCCGTGCTGAACTCGATTGCTACCTTCACGGCACTCGGCATGAATCAGTACCAGGTGACGACCGAGGGCACGAAGCTTGGATTCGGCCAGGTGCATTACCGGCTGGAGCTGTACGTACAGAGCAAGGCTCCCGATGGGATGGACATCAACCGCTACGCGAACTTCGACTGGGTTGATCCGAAAAATGCGCCGGACGATAAGACCGTCCTGGCGCGCATCCAGACGATGATCGAGGAGACGGAGTCGCTTGACAAGGCACCGCTCGTCGACCCGTACGCCGGGCCCGCTCTGCTGACCGGCCGCGCCGCCGCGGTGTTCTTCCATGAGGTCTTCGGCCACCGCGCCGAGGGATTCCGCCAGAAGGATATCAACGAGGGACAGACGTTCACGAGCAAGGTCGGTACACAAATTCTTCCGGATTTCATTTCAATCAAGGACGATCCGACCGAAGCGTCGTTCGGCGGACAAATGCTGCTCGGCAACTATCTCTATGACGATGAGGGAGTGAAGGCCGAGAACGTCCCGCTCGTCGACCACGGGGTCCTCAGGACTTTCCTGATGTCACGGTCGCCGCTCGTGAACATTCCGCATTCGAACGGGCACGGTCGGCGGCAGCTCGGCTATGTGCCGGTGGCGCGGCAAGGAAATTTGATTGTCTCGAGCTCGCGCGCGGTGACCAATGAGCAGCTTCGAGCGAAGCTGGTCGAGCTCGTTAAAATGCAGGGGAAGCCGTTCGGCCTCCTGATCGACGATATTGCCGGCGGCTTTACCTTCACCGGCCGGGGCAATCCGCAGGCGTTTCAAGTGCTCCCGCTCGTGGTTTACAAAGTGTTCCCCGACGGGCGCCCCGATCAGCTGGTGCGCGGGGTGGATATCGTGGGCACGCCGCTTGTCTCGTTGACCAAGATCGTGGCAACGGGCGATACACCGGACATCTTCAACGGTTACTGCGGTGCTGAGTCCGGCTCGGTGCCGGTGTCAGCCGTCGCGCCGGCCATTCTCATTTCCGAGATGGAGGTGCAGAAGAAACAGACTTCGACGGATCGCCCGCCGATACTGCCGCCGCCGGCGCACGACGTCGAGACCAAGGGGCCGCCGCAGTGAGGAAATCATCGCAATTGATGCTGCTGGCGGCCGCCGCCATCCTGTGTGCGGCTTCTTCGGCAGCCGCGAGGCAGGACCGAGCGCGGTCTTCCGCGCAAGCCTCATCGGTCGCGGGGGACAACGATCAGACCCTGCGGGCGCTCAAAGATGAGATGGAACGCTCGCGCACGCGGCTCTGGCTGCCCGGTGTCGACAAACCGTTCTACATCGAGTACCGCCTGCTGGATGTTGATGTCCGCAGCGTAACGGCCTCGTTCGGGTCGCTTCTTGCGAGCAACACGGCGCGCAGCCGATTCATGAGCGTCGGTGTCCGCGTGGGCGACTATCACCTCGACAGTTCAAATTTCATCAGCGAAGACGGATTCCAAGGATTCCTTGGCTCGACCGGCCAAGTCGGTATCGACCGCGACTACAATTCGCTTCGCCAGGATGTGTGGCTGGCGACCGACCAGGCATACAAGGCCGCTGTGACGCAAATGTCTCTCAAGCAAGCGTTTCTTCGCAGCCTGACGAAACCGCCCGAGATCGATGATTTCTCGCAGCAGCCACCGGTCGTAAAGGTCGAGCCGCGGGTTGAGCCCGACTGGACTTCGCGCAACTGGGAGGAAGAAGCACGCACGGTATCGGGGGTGCTCAAGAAATTTCCCGAACTGTACGGGACGCGTGTCAACTACTACCTGGTCTACGTCACTTCGTACCTGATGACCAGCGAGGGCACGACGATCCGCAGTTCCCGCAGCTTGGCCGGCGTCGAAGCGGCGCTTGACACGCAAGCCGATGATGGCATGCCGCTGCACGGTTTTTACGCCTCTTACGGTCGGCGTCCGGCTGATCTGCCAGATGCCGGGAACGTTTCGGGAGGGCTCAGGCAGGCGGCCGGGCAACTCATCGATCTCCGGGCGAGCCCGCTTGTGCCAGACTACACCGGCCCGGTGCTGTTCGATGCCCCGGCCAGCGCGTCGACGCTCGCGCAACTGCTCGCGCCGTCAGTTTCGGGTGCGCGCCCGCCGCTTTCGATGACGCAGCAGTTCGAGGCGGTGATGGAGCGTTTCGGAGGGCGAAGCGAATGGACCGGACGCGTCGGGACGCGTGTGCTGCCGACGAGCGCGACGCTCGTCGATGACCCCACGCTCAAGGAATTTAAAGGCCAGCCTCTGCTCGGGAGTTACGAAGTCGACGATGAGGGTGTGAAGTCGGCGAGGGTCGCGCTGGTCGAGAACGGCATTTTGAAGAATCTGCTGATGTCTCGCCGTCCCGGCCCGGATTTTCAAAGCTCGAATGGCCATGGGCGGTCGGCGGATCTCACCGAATCGCGGCCGCTCAGCAGCAATCTTTTGTTCGAGGCCAGCGACGCTCTGAAACGGGACGACCTGCGAAAGAAATTCATCGACGCGTGCCGAGGCGATGGCCATCAATGGTGCCTGGAAGTAAGGCAGATGGACAATCCGGCGCTTTCGTCGGTCCGCCAGGAGGATTTCTCGGACTTTATCGGCGGTGTCGCCGGAGGGATCGCGAGCGGGGAGCGGATGCCGTTGATTGTCTACCGCGTCTACGTCGCCGATGGCCGAGAAGAGATGGTTCGCGGAGCAGTCCTCGAAGGCTTGACGCTGCGCTCGCTGCGGAACATCCTCGGGATCGGCGACGATGCCCAGGCATTCACCTACATGCAGAATTCCGCCGAGGGATTCTCGGGAACGGCGCTCGGGGCGTTCGGGTCAGCACAGGGCGGCATTCCCAGCACCGTGATCGCACCTTCTCTGCTCCTGGACGAAATTGAAATCCGCGGCTTCCACGGGGAACCGCGCCGCGTCCCACTGGTTCCCCCACCGCCGATCGAGTAGCGCCCGGCCATCGGCATCGAATGATTTGCGGGCGAATCCGGTTCCGCACGGCTGGGGCGGAACGCCCTCGCTCACCCTCCCCCGAGGCGTATAATTCCCGACGATGCCTGAGGCCATCGAACACGCGACCCGCCAAAAGAGGCTCGTGGCGCTGGGCTCGGTCGGTTCAGCCGTCGTGCTCGTGTCCTTGAAGGTGTTTCTCGCCATCGTGACCGGGAGCCTGGGCATTCTCTCGGAAGCGATGCACTCGATTTTGGATCTGGTCGCCGCGGTCATTACCTATCTCTCGGTTCGAGTCGCCGACAAACCGGCCGATGCGGATCACCTCTACGGGCACGGAAAGGTGGAAAGCTTCTCGGCATTCGTCGAGACCGGCTTGCTGCTCCTGACGGCGATCTACATCATCTGGGAGGTCATCCAGCGTTTGCTGTTTCACAATCCGCCGATCAAACCAAGTCTGAAGGCCATCGTCATTCTCGCTGTGTGCATGGGAATCGATGCCCTCAGGTCGCGATCACTTGACCGCGTTGCCAGGAAATATCCGAGCGAGGCGATCGAGGCCGACGCCCTGCATTTCTCGACCGACGTTTGGAGCACCTTCGTTGTAATCCTGGGAATCGCCGGCTCATGGCTGGGGCTGAGCTTGGGCATCCCGTGGCTCCGCACGCTCGACGCATTCGCGGCGCTCGGTGTGGCGGCGGTGATCATCTGGATCGGCTCGCGGCTGGGGAAGCGCACGGTCGAGACGCTGCTCGATGTGGCGCCAAGCGGCCTGCGCGAGCGGATCGCCAATGCTGTCGATGAGACCGAAGGCGTGCTCAAGACCGAGCGCGTGCGCTTGCGAAGAGCGGGCCAGCGCTACTTCGTCGATGTGACCATCAGCCTCGCGCGCACGGCGAGCCTCGAACAGGCGCATGCGGCGAGCAACGCGGTCGAACAGAAGATCGAGCGCATCTTGCCGGCGGACGTCGTGGTCCATGTGGAACCTCGGGCTCGCAGCGATGAACATTTGTTTGAGACCATTCGTGCGATCGCGCAGCGCCGCGGCCTGGCCGTCCACGAACTCTCGGCGCACCAGTATGAAGGTCGCCTCTTCGTCGAGCTGCATCTCGAAGTGAACGAGGGAGCAAGCCTGCGCGAGGCGCACCGTCATGCAAATGAGCTCGAAGAGGAAATCCGCGGCGTCACCGCCCCGGAGACCCGCGTGAATATTCATATCGAGCCCGCCGGCGAACGAATCGGCGGGGCGCGAGAGATGAAGGAGTTATCGCGCGCAGTCCAAGATTTGTTGAACTCACTCCAGCCGGAATACCGCGAACTGGTGGATTGCCACGAGGTGCATGTCCGGAGCGTTGAACACAGGATTCTGGTCTCCTGCCATTGCGCCATGGATGGCGGCCTGCCCATCACCCGAGTGCATGACCTCACCGCGAAGCTGGAAAGCCGAATCAAGGAGCATTTCCCGCAGATTTTCCGCCTGACGATCCATCCCGAACCGGTCGAAGAGAGCTAGTCCCGGCCCAGACGGAGCTTGATCGGGCTTGCGAGCACTCCGAGCGCTCTCGGCCCGGTCGAGCGAAACGCCCAGGAGATTGGAAGATGTGAGCGAGTTCGCGCTCGGCTAGCCACGTTTGGTCGCCGCCTGTGCGGCCAAGGCCAAGACGGCGGGGAAACACTCAAGAACGTAGCGCGGCTCGGGACTTTCGACGAACACGGTGAAGAACCAGGTACGCAGGAGAATGAAGGCGATCAAGAACGCCCAACCCGGACGCTGCCGCGCGACCCATGCGCCTCTGAGCGCCAATGCAATCAAAACGCAGTTCGCAAGGACCAGGGCGAGGGTCGGCTCGAAATCCTTGCGGTCGTCCTGCCATTCATCGCGGAGAGGCCAGAGATGGCCGGAGATGGGAAGCAACTCGACGCGGGGCGTGAACCAGAGTGTGAGTGCGCGAAGCACTGGAATCTTGACGTAGGTGCGCACGGGATGTTCGGCCCTGCGTCTGCGTGCGATTTCCCCGAACTCACGATCCTCGCTTCTGGTGAGCGTCAGGAGGTCGTTGTACTGTTCGAACAATTGCGCCACCCGGGCTCTCTCCTCCGGAGAATCGAAGGCGGACGCGGGTATGTCGTCGATCGAGATCGCTTCCACGTCGAGCTTCCAGGTCACCAGATACACGTCGCGAAATCGCCAGAGCCACGTATTGGTCCAGGCATTGAATCCGAGCGGAGCATATTCTCCCGGTAGCTCGCTGTAGCGAGGCGCGAGGAACTGCCTGTCATGGAGCACGTACCAATTGCGTGCCGCCCACGGCAGGAGCGGCAGCAGAAGGCCCGAACCCATCAGAACGGCCGCGGACGCAAGCTTCCTCCACTCGGCCGGCCGCCAGCACTTGGCCCCGAGCACGAGCCCCGCAGCGAGAAGCAGAAGAGGTGTTTCCGGCCGCACGAGCGCGCCCAGTCCGGCGACGACCCCGCCGAGAAACCATGCACTGAAACCGGGACCCGGGTGCCAGGCTCCGGGTCTCGCGGCGTCGGGCCTGCCGAGGCCCGCCTCGAGCAGAACCAGCAGGCCAAGCGCCGTGAGATAGGTGACCAGAGTCTCGGTCAGAACGACGGCTGTGTAGTTGGCGGTGGAAGGGCACAGCGCGGCAATCCACAGACCTGCGAGGGCAACGCGGCGGCGCGACGATTCCGGGGCCAGCCGCGCGGCGATGAGCGCGATCAGAAGACAGGTGGCCAGATCCACGACCGCTTGCGCGAGCATCGCCGCCCGGGAGGACTTCCCGGCGAACCAGAAGATTGCCGCGAGGAAGGCGGGATAGCCGGGCACGCGCATGTCCACCGGCGTCAGGTGGCCCGAGATCGGGAAACCGTAAACGCCGTTCTTCAGCCAGTTCCAGGCCAGCTCGATGTAGAATGGCGCATCGCCCGAATCCGTCACCGGGAATTTGAAGATGAAAAACAAGCGCAGCGCCAGTCCCCCGAATACAGCAATTGCCACGTTTCGACGCATCTTATGAGCGAGGGTCATTGACAGCTCTGAGACGGACGGTTAGCTTGGATTGTCCTGATGCCTGAAGGCAAGCCCATTTTCTACGACCAGGAACAGCGCCGCTGGCGACGGACGCGTCTGGTACTGGAAGCCGGCGGCGCCCTGTTCACGCTGGTGCTGGTCATCTTCCTGCTCAACGTGGTCCGCAATCCTGAATTGCCCGATCTTCTCCGCCCCGACACGCACGCCGGACTGCACGCCGTTCGATTCCGAACCAAGTCGAAGCCCCTGCGTCCGGGGCGCAAGCGCAGGGTGGCCGCGCTCGGCTACATCCCGCAGAACTACGATCCGCTGCGCGCGGCCTTTTACGTGAAATACGATTCGACGAGCCTGGCCTCACTCCAAGCGCACTACCACGATCTCGACTTATTGATCCCCGAAGCCCTGCACGCGGTTTCCTCCGACGGGCGCCTGGTCGCAGACCCTGACCCGAAACTCGCGGCCTGGATGCAGTCCATTCAGAGTCGCGGCGTCGAGCTGCCGGTGATGTCGATGGTCAACAATTACGATGGCAAAGACTGGCTGGTGCCGGAAATGGTTCAGATGCTCGCACACCCGGCCTCCCGCGAGCGCCTATCGACCGAGCTCGGAGAATTCGCCGATGCGGAGCACCAGCCGGGTATCGTCGTCGATTTCGAACTGGTCCCGAAATCGAGCCAGCCGGACTTCGGGCGATTCATTCACGACTTGGCGACGGCCCTGCACGGGCGGAACCTGAAGCTGATGGTCGCCCTTCCGGCCGCCGATTGGAGCTATGACTACAAGTATCTGGCCTCGCAGGCCGATGCCATCATCGTGATGAACTACGATTTCCATTGGCCTTCTTCGGCGCCCGGTCCGATCGCACCTCAGGATTGGTTTGTGAAGAATATCGAGAACATGGTCAAGCTGGTGCCTCCGGAAAAAATTGTGATGGGCATTGCAAATTATGGGTATGACTGGCCGGCAAAATCGAAGCTCGTGCCGCACCCGGTCGCCCAGGCGGTGACATTTCAGCAAGGGGTCATCACCGCGGTCGAATCCGGATCGGACATCCAATTCGATCCTGACACACTCAACCCGCGTTATTCCTACGAAGACGAGAAGCATCAGGTTCACAACGTGTGGATGCTCGACGGGGTGACGGCCTACAACCAACTCCGCGCCGCCGAGCGCGCTGGCGTTCGAGGCACGGCGGTCTGGCGTCTGGGGATGGAAGATCCATCGATATGGGACATCTGGGACTCGACGCATCCCGACGACAGGGTGCGCAGCAAGCTCATGGACCTTCCGCCGGGCTACGATTTGATTCTTGAGGGCGACGGTGACGTCTGGCGCATCACGGCAACTCCGCAGAGCGGCAAGCGAACGTTCGACTACGATTCTGAGAGTGACGTTATCGATGACGAGAGTTTCCAGAGCTATCCGCTCTCCTGGCGGATCGAGCAGATGGGCGCCTCACCCCACAAAGTCGCGATCTCCTTTGACGACGGCCCCGATCCGCGCTGGACGCCCGAGATTCTCGACATACTGAAACAGAAACAGGTGCCCGCGACGTTCTTCGTGATCGGCGAGCCGGCCAACCAGGATGACGAGGTGGTGAAGCGAGAATACGCGGAGGGCCACGAGGTCGGCAATCACACCTTCACGCATCCGGAATTTGACATCATTTCGAAGACGCAGCTGCAGCTCGAATTGAATCTCACCGAACTGCTCCTGGAGAGCAGCCTGGGCGTAAAGACTACGCTTTTCCGGCCTCCGTACGGAATTGACCACCAGCCGGAAACGGCGAGCGAAATCCAGATGCTTCCGATCCCCCAATCGATGGGCTACATCATCGTCGGTGCGCGAGTTGACCCGCACGATTGGGGCGAACCAAACGGGGGACCTCCTCCTGCGGTGGGCACGATCGTCGAACGAGTTCTCTCCGATGTCGAGGGCAATCGAGGGAACATCCTGCTGATGCACGACGGCGGCGGTGACCGGAGCCGAACCGTGCAGGCGTTGCCGCAAATCATCGATGCGTTGCGCTCGAAGGGCTATCAGTTTGCCTCTGTCGGCGAGCTGCTCGGGCAGACGCGGGCGCAGGTGATGCCGCCGCTGAGCCATCAGGAATGGCTGCTGGCACGGGCCGACGCTTTCATCTTCGACGTGTTTCGGTGGTTCCGGACCATCATGGGCTTCATTTTTGTTGCCGGGATCATGTTGGTCAGCGGGCGCGCACTGATCGTGGGGGTGCTGGCGCTCGCCGAAAAGCTTCGTCCCGAGCCCGAGGATCGTCCGGATTACAAACCCCGAGTCAGCGTGCTGATCCCTGCGTACAATGAGGAGGCGGTGATTGAGGCTACGGTTCGCTCGGCGCTCGCTTCCGATTATCCCGAGATCGAAGTGATTGTCGTCGACGATGGCTCGATCGACCGCACGGCCGAGATCGTGCGCGAGGACTTCGGACGCGATCCCCGCGTGCGGCTGCTTTTGCAATCCAACCACGGCAAGCCTTCGGCACTCAATAACGGGCTCGGCGAGGCAACCGGCGAAATCGTGGTCTCGATCGACGCCGATACGATCGTCGATGCGAAAGCGATCCGGCTGCTCATCCGGCACTTCGCCAATCCCAACGTGGGGGCCGTGGCCGGAAACGTCAAGGTGATGAACCGCAATCGCTGGCTTACACGCTGGCAGGCTCTTGAGTACATCACCAGCCAAAACCTCGAGAAACGCGCCTTCGATCTGCTGAATTGCATTCCGGTCGTGCCCGGTGCCGTGGGCGCCTGGCGGGCCGATCTGCTACGGAGCAATGGCGGCTTCTCCGGCGACACGGTGGCGGAGGATACCGATCTCACGCTGACGATCCGCCGCGAGGGCTGGAAAATCCGCTATGACGAACATGCCATCGGACGTACCGAGGTGCCCGACACGGTCGATGCCCTGGTCCGGCAGCGGTTCCGCTGGACGTTCGGTACGCTCCAGGCGATCTGGAAGCATCGCGATGCGGTCGGCAAGCCGCGCTATGGCACACTCGGCTGGGTGGCCATTCCCAATATCTTTATGTTCCAGATCATTCTTCCGCTCGTTTCGCCGTTAATCGACCTTCTCTTCTTGCTGACGCTCGCCTTATGGGCGCTCGCGCAGCTCCGCATCACGAGGCTGCCTCCGCTCTGGACGTCGCAGGACGTCGAGCGCTCGCTGATCTTTTTCGCTCTGTTCATGCTGATCGACCTCTTCACTTGCATCGTCGCGTTTGCTCTTGAACGAGACGAAGACTGGACGCTCCTCGCACCGCTCATCCTGCAGCGTTTTTACTACCGACAGATGATGTATGTGGTGCTGTTCCGCGCGCTCAAGGAAGCAATCGAGGGACGCCCGGTAGGTTGGCGCGGCGTCGAGCCGCAAATGCCGGTGCCGACGACTCCCGTCGCGCAACTTTGACGAGCTTCTCGAAACCTCTGGCGACGTTTCGATTCGGGGACGAGGGCGAGATACCGTTTGTCAAGTCCTGTGCTGTTCTGATAGCATCGGTGTGGCTGTGGGCTGCATCCCTCGGTTTGGGAGCGGCACCGGAGGCAGAAACATGAGCGTCGCACCTGTTGCGGGCAGCGGGAAGGTTACCGTGCCCGACATCGTCGCCCGTAAGTCCCGCTGGTTCGCTGGTCCGCCTGAAAGAAACCCGAAGATTACTTGCCTGACGGCCTACGACTATCCGACCGCGCACTTGCTTGATGAGGCCGGCGTGGACGTACTGCTCGTAGGCGATTCGCTCGCCATGGTGGTCCTCGGATATGAGAGCACGCTGCCGGTGACGCTCGACGAAATCCTGCATCACGTCCGCGCGGTTCGCCGCGGGACGCGTCGCGCCCTGCTGGTAGCGGACATGCCCTATGGCAGTTTCCACGTCTCGGCTGAGGAATCCATCCGCAATGCGGTTCGGCTGGTGAAGGAGGGTGGCGCGGAAGCGGTGAAAGTCGAAGGAGGCGAGCGACGGATCGAACTGATCGCGAAGCTCGTCGAGGCCGAGATTCCCGTGATGGGGCACATCGGACTCACGCCGCAGTCCATCCATGCATTCGGCGGATTTCACGTCCAAGGAAAGACGACCGAGGCCGCCCGGCAGGTTGAGCGGGACGCGCGAGCCGTCGAAGCCGCAGGGGCCTTTGCGGTCGTGCTCGAATCCATGCCCCGCGAGCTGGCCCGCGGGATCACCGAGAAACTTCGCATTCCCACGATCGGCATCGGCGCCGGGCCGGATTGCGACGGCCAGGTGCTGGTGTTCCACGATCTGGTGGGCCTCACGGTGGGCCACACGCCGAAATTTGCGCGGCAATATGCGCATCTCTCGGCCGAAATCTCCCGCGCCGTATCCGAGTATTGCCAGGATGTTCGGAGCGGGACCTTTCCGTCGGACGCGGAGTCGTACCACATGCCGGCCGAACCACGCGAGCATCTGCCTGCCCGGCAGCGGCCCTGAGCAAGCGAATTTGACCCTAGAGAGTTCCTCGCGGGAATTCGGATGCGGAAGGAGCCGATTCGCATGAACGTTGAAGATTTCCGCCTACTCTACGACTACGATGCCTGGGCGAATCATCGCACGCTCGGTGCGTGCGAAGCACTCGATGACGAGCAATTCACGCGCGACCTGGGCTCGAGTTTCCGTTCGGTTCGAGACACGCTCGTGCACATCAGCGGAGCACAGTGGATATGGCTCGAGCGGTGGCATGGGCGGTCGCCGCAGACGGGCCCTGTGGCCCGGGATTTCCCGAATCTCGAGGCCGTGCGCCGCCGTTCGGCGGAACTGGAACGTGACCTGCTTGACTACGTGGCCTCGCTCACACCGGAGGATCTGCAGCGCGTCATCGCCTACAGGACCATAGCCGGCGTAACCGGGCAGCAGCCGCTTTGGCAAATGCTGCAGCATCTTGCAAACCACAGTACGTATCATCGCGGCCAGGTCACGGCCATGCTGCGGCAGCTAGGGTCGAAGCCCACGGGCACGGATCTGATTGCTTTCTACCGCGAGCGCGCACCGGAGGCGGGTACCCCCTAGTTCCTGTTGCCAGTTCGAGCCGGTGGTCTCGAGCCGAATCCCATCGACACTCCGATGGAAACCATTCACACCGTCGAGTGGATGAAGCAGGTGGCGTGCGATGCGCGCCGGAAGGATCTCATCCTGGGCTTGGTCCCCACGATGGGCGCGCTTCACGAGGGCCATCGTTCGCTCATTCGGGAAGCGCAGAAGCAGTGCTCGCCCGTCGTCGTCTCGATCTTCGTAAACCCGAAACAATTCGGCCCTTCGGAGGACTTCGAGAACTATCCCCGCACACTCGAACGAGATCGCGCCGCCCTGGACGACCTCGCCGTGGATTATCTGTTCGCGCCTTCGGCCCAGGAGATCTACCCGAGCGGCTTTCGCACATCGGTCACCGTGGAAGGACTGAGCGAGCGATTGGAGGGCCGCTCGCGGCCCGCCCATTTTCGCGGCGTCTCGACCGTTGTCTTGAAGCTTTTCGAAATCGTACGGCCGCGATTCGCTTACTTCGGCCGCAAGGACGCGCAGCAGGTCCGAATTATTCGCCAGATGGCCCTGGACTTGAACCTCACCACGACGGTCGTGGTCTGCCCGATCGTGCGCGAACCGGACGGCCTGGCGCTCTCTTCGCGGAATGCCTACCTGAAGGACGGCGATCGACGCTCGGCAACGGCGCTCTATCGATCGCTCGATCGCGTGCGTCTCGAGATCGCCTCCAGAGAACGCGATGCGCTGAGGCTCGAGACGGCGGTCCGCCGCGTGATGGAAGCCGAACCAGGTATAACGCTCGACTACGCGGAGATCGTCGATGCCGAAACGCTCGAGCCCGTCGTGAACCTCCGGCGGACCTGCTATGTGTTGATCGCGGCACGCGTGGGCGGTGTGCGCCTGATCGATAACGCCCTGATTGAGCCGGAGGGCGATTCGTTTCGCGTCACCCTGTGAGGGCCGCGTGAGGGAATCACGCCCGGTGATAGGGCACGATTCAACCCGGGATTCGGGCACAGGATGCCGGATTTCGAAATTTCCGCGCGACCGCGGTTGGGCCCCGAACTGATCCGCGGCTCAAAAACGAGTCATTACTGCAGACTCGATAGACTCGATACGAAGACTCGATACGAAGCCTTGCTTTTTGAAACGAAGAATGGCAGCCTCAGCATTCAATCATCGCACGGTTGATCGAATCTCGAGAACAAGGAGCGATCGATGAGAAAACTCATCCTGATACTGTGTCTTGCGGTCCTGTTGCCGGCAGGCTCATCGTGGGCGCAACTGGCTGCTCCGAATGAAGCAGGTGTGTCCATGGGCCACCTGCATTTGCTTGCCCAGGACACCGAGGCCAGCGAAAAGTTCTGGATTGCCTTCGGAGCTTCTCCTGTCAAATTCGGTCCAGGGGAGGCCATGAAGCTCCCGGGCGTGCTGATCCTGATACGCAAGGAGGACCCCGCGGGCGGTACGGTCGGATCGATTGTGAATCATGTGGGGTTCAGAGTCCCGAACGTCCAGCAAGCAATGGCTAGGTGGAAGGCTGCGGGATTGAAAACAGAAGACGGTCGAAATGCACAACAAGGCTTTGTCACGACTCCGGACAATCTGGTGAGAATCGAGATTTTGGAAGACCCGTCACTCTCGGTTCCCGTTGCGTTTCATCACATACATTTCTTTGTCGCGCAGGCGGGTCCTAGCGCTGGCTCCGTCGAGGAAATCCAGTCCTGGTATGCCAAGATGTTTGGCGCCAAGCCAGGGAAAAGGGGCCCAGACGACGCCGACGACCTGCCGGGAGTAAACCTGACGTTCAGAAAATCCGACACCCCGACGGTCGGAACGAAAGGACGGGCGCTCGATCACATAGGTTTCGAGGTCAAAAATCTCGAGGCCTTCTGCAAGAAGGCGGAACAGAGCGGAGTGAAGTTCGACCGCCCGTATACCAAGCGGCCTGAACTGGGAATTTCGCTCGCTTACCTGACCGATCCCTGGGGAACATACATTGAGCTGACCGACGGTCTGAGCGGTTTGTGAAAGGGCCGTGAGGAGCACACGAGGGAGCTCCCCGAGCCCGGTCTCGGCTCTACATTCCCCGATCGAGCCGCCCGGCAACCACACGCTTTCTCAGCATCTGCGGTAGCTGGCGCGAGTCGAACGGGCAACGGATCGTAATCCGTTTTCTCATCAATAACGTTGCCGAATGCGGAGTCAGTGCGTCATCGCGTAAACCACATAGTTCACGCCGATGCGGATTCCGAGGTCGGAGAACTTTTCCGGATATCGCGCATCATCTGACCATTCCCAGGAATCGCCGACATCCGAATTAAACGAGATCGCCACCATGACCCGGCCCTTGTCGTCGTAGATGCCTCGCCAGTGCGGTATCCTCCCGTCGTTCTTGTAGCCGAGTCCCAAGTGCTCGGCGCCCGTAACCTGGTACCGTTCATCGAGATCGAAGACCGTATGGAAGATCGGGTCGGAGTTAGGGATTTCTACAATGGGACGGTCCGGGAAAACGAGCTTCATGCTCCTCTCGAACACCTCCCACTCGAGGGTCCCATGGAAATCATCGGCCATGAAAAAACCCCCGCGCAGCAGGTAGTCGCGAAGCACCTTCGCCTGCTCAGCCGTCAGGCCCCATTCACCCACCTGGACGGCGTAGAGCCAGGGCCAGTTGTAGACCTCATCTCCATCCTCGAGATTCACCGGCTGCTCGACCGAGCGCACCTGGATGCGGGTCAAACGGCGGAGCGCCTGGGAAAACTTCCGATCTGCCGGAGGATAATCCTGAGTCCAGAGAGAGAGACCCTTCCTCCAGTCTCCGTCGAACCGTCCGCGGTAGCCGTCATTCGGGCCCGGCGGAAACATCAACCGGGCGAAGGCCCACTCAGTCTTTTGCTGCCAATCCGGTGGCAGCGGCTGGTAGCCATATTCTACCGAGGGATACTCCCGGAACGGGCGCTGGAAAGCACACAGCGCGCCGACAAGAGCCAATGCCCACCCTAATCGCCACAAAGCATTCATGATTGTCGGGCTCACCGCCTCGTCCCGAGGATATCACGGCGCGCACGGCCGCGTTCGGCCGACACATCGATTTCCGGGCTGAGGAGCCGGGAATTCTCGACCGGAGGACGGCTCCGTACTTCGGCCATTAGTCGGGCGTGCTCGAGGAACGATCCTGTCAAACGGGAATTGAAGTTGCGGGAGCCCAAGCCCAACGTCGGTTTGTTGGGCTTGGGCTCCCGCTAGAAGAAAGGACATCGAGTTCGAGTGGATCTTGAGAGGCGGCTTTCCATTCTTTCGACCTCCACCCGAACACGGTGAACGGCCAGGCTATCGGTCGCGTGAAGCTCGGGCACCTAACTAACGGCGTCTGTCACGATAGCGAGCCTCCTTGGCACGTCAATCTTCGCGTGATGCCGGGAGATGCTCTCGCGGGTGCGCTCAAACCCCGACGCCGCGCCCGAACGCCCAAAGGCGAGGTCTACCTCTGGTAGCTTGAAAGAGCCCCGGGACTCGAAGGAGTTCTGATCTGAGCAAATAACTGGCCACCGATCCCTCGACTCGTTTCGAAACCCGGCATGATACCGATGCCGCACCGAGGGCGCGGGCGGATTTTGAGCCGAAAAGTATCGAATTTCCTGCTCTTCTCTTGTCCAAATGACGTGAGGGCCAGAACCACACAGCGGCGTCGGCCGAATCCGATAGTCTGCGATGGAGCGGTGGAATTCACTTCGCCGAACGACGCGGAGCGGGGGTGCCGTACCCGCACCTGCTCCCGGGCCATCCGGGCGCGATCATCGGACCGCTAGTTCGACTCCGGCAACGCGAAGACGTACAGTGCATTCCCGTTTTGTGGGTGGTGAATATCGGGCAATATGGTTCGAGGAACGTTCCTCGGGCTGCCTCCGCCGAGACCAGTCGGGACAGCGATATATTGCTTGCCTCCGGCGCTGAACGACACCGGAAAGCCCTGCACGGAGGTCCCGAGGCGGGTCTGCCAGAGCACCCTGCCGGTGTTGACGTCGACGGCCCGGAAGTAGCGATCGAGATCACCCACGAACGCGAGGCCGCTGCCGGTCGACAGCACAGCGGTCAGAAACGAGGGCCGCTGCTCAAGACTCCAAACCTGTCTCAGAGTTTTGACGTCGTAGGCGGCTAGCTTGCCGACCTTGCCCTCGGTCCCGGGCATCTCGAAAAAGCGACGGTCACCTGCCGTGCCACCCGATCCCGCGGTGAACTCGACTTTCCGCCCAGACATTTCCATGCAGCTCTGGCTGAGCGGTATGATGAGCAACCCGACTCCGGGGTGATAGCTCATCGCTTGCCAGTTATGGCCTCCTTCGGTGCTCGGACAGGCTTGGACCCATGCGCCGATTTGCTGCTCAATGATGTCGGCCCGGTAGTTGAGCTTGCCGGTCTTCGGGTCGAACCCGCTGAATATGTTCTGAAAGATTGTTTCTTTGGCGTCGAGGAATTTCCCGGTCTTGCGGTCGAGTTTCCACAGGATGCCGGCCTTGCCGATTGTGAAGGCCACTTTCAGGTCACCAATGTCGACCAGAACGCGCTCGTAAACCTCGTCGAGATCGAGCGTCTCGCCAGCCACATGCTGGAAATACCAGGCGAGAGTGCCGTCGTCCGGCCGGAGAGCCAAGGTCGAACTGGTATAGAGCGCCTGGTCCGTTGCTCCCGCCCCGCGGCTGACCTGCATCCAGGGTTTGGCCTGAGCGACGCCCCAGTAGGTCAGATTGAGTTCGGGATCGTAGCTGCCGGTGATCCATGTTTCGCCGCCGGCGCGCAGCATGTTCGGGAGTTTACCCCAGCTATCTCCACCGACCTCTCCGGAGCGCGCAATCGTGTTAAACCTCCAGACCCGCTTGCCGGTCGCCGCGTCGAACGCGCTGATGAAGCAGCCTTGCTCATCGTCCTGCGCTTTGTAGCGGTCGCACCCGCTAAGCCCCTCCAGGACCTTGCCGCCAATCACGATTGGCCCGCTCGAATTGCCGGCGCCCTTGGCGTTGTCGGCAATGACCGTGTCCCAGACGGTTTTACCTGTGCGTGCGTCGAGCGCGGCCAGGTGGGCGTCGGTCGTTGCGAGAAACACTTTGTCCTGATAGATGGCGAGATTGCGTGTGGCACCGGTCCCACCGCCCAGTTGCCCTGCAGGCCGGACGCGATTTTCCCAAATTAGCTCGCCCGTACGGCCGTCGAGCGCCTGCACTACGTTGTCGGTATTCGCCAGATAAATGATGCCGTCGTGCACCAGCGGGGTAGGCTCATTCGCTCCACCCTCGTTCATCGCCCAGACCCATGCCAGTCTGAGGTCGCGCACGTTGTCTCGAGTGATCTGGCTGAGCGAGCTGTGGTTCCAGGCCTGATAGTTGCCGCGGACGATCAGCCAGTCGCTCGGATCAGGATGCCGCAGCATATCGTCGGTGACAGGCACGTAGTTCTTCACTTCGCCCGTGACGGTCAGACCGCTCGGTGCCCCGGAGGTTCGCGGCCCGGACCGTTGCGCGGGCGGTGCCTGTGGCTGTGGCGGAACCCGTTCTCGTCCGGCCACCTGCCCGATCGGGACCGCCGTCGTCGGTCGGAGTGCCTGCGTACCTGCCGGAGCGCCATTGGCCTGAAGGATATAGGCAACGATATCGACCGTTTCTTGCTCCCCAACCGTGCCCGGATTGTCGGCCGGCATCGTCTGTCGTATTCGATCAAACAGTTCGCTGGTCGTGCGGTCGCGCCAGGCGGTCATGAAATTGCTGCCTGCCAAAGGAGGCGCTTCGTTGCTTCCCCGAAGGTCGGGCTGGTGGCAAGCCGCGCAGTTCGCTTGGTACGCTGTGCGACCGGCAGCCGCTTGCTCGGCTGTGAAAGGTCCTGTCGTTGCGGGCTGCTGAGCAGCGGCAACAGCGAGCAGGGGCGCGACGACCGCGATCGAAACGAGAAACCGGTACGCTTTCAGCATCATCAACTCCTCCTCGCCCTAGCGCAAAAGCCAGCCCCACAGATTACCGTCCGGGGCACCCTCGGAATGGATCTGCACGTAGAATCGGCCATTCCTGAGGTCCTCGATCTGTGCAGGCGTCAGCTCGAGCGATCCGCTGACAGTGCCGCTCGTCGCCTTCGAGACGGCGAGGTCAAACATTGCGGGCCCGCGAATCCCCCTTGGCCCTCGATGAACGCGGGCGACGGTGGCCGGCGAGCGCAGCCCCTCGAAGGTTCCGGTGATCGTGAGCTTCTTGCCTGCCAGTACCGCGGTGAGCGAACCAGATCCGGCAACTGTGGACATCATCGTCATGTCGATGGGCACTGTCGACAGTCTGGCTTTAAACGTTTCGCCGCTCTGGGCGCCAGTCGAATGGACTAACCATAGAATCGCGGCTCCGATCCGCAGAGCCGTCGATCTCGGCCGCTTCTTCTCGATCGCCATCGTGTTTTTCAAACCCCGTCTAGGTGGATTTCGAATTCAAGTCTCCGAGATCGTACGCGGGCTCGGTTGCGAGTTCAAGCTCACATCTTTATAACCTCTCTAGAACTCGCTCCGTGGCACCAGGGTTCACTCACCCATCCGCCGATTTCCGGCCGATCGCGTCTAGAGAAAATCCCGGGAGGGATACATTTCTCCGGCGACCAGGGAATCGAACAGAGCCGGCCTGTGACGCTCGGTCGGCTGAAGATACCGGAAACCCGCGAAGCCAGCCGATGCCGGATACCGAGGATTTCCAGAGCGATGATCCGTCTCGGCGAGGGGGGGCCGAGCTCGCCGCGAGAGCCCCGGCAAGCGAGTCTAGCAAAGACCTCCCTCCCAGCTGGTGACTGGGATCGCATCGTACCTCGGGGAAGCCCGACAGCGGCCGCGATTCCGACCGCAGACAAGAGGAATGAGCCTTCTGCGGATGTGCAAACAATTGCCGGTCGGGAGTGGTCTTGCGAATGATGTGAATTTTCGCGAGCAAAATGCTGGAGTTATTTTAGCGAGCGAGATCGAAATTCGGCCTTCGGCGTGCTCGTCGTATCGGGAACCATACTCCGGAGGTGCACAGGTGAGGCTTGTCAAAATCGCATCAATATCGGCCCTGGTTCTGTTCTCGGCCGGCATCGTCTGTGCCGATGGCCTCGACGGGCACGTTCGCTTGGGAGGCGGGGGCGGGGGCAGCCCATCCTGCAACTCATTCCAAGCGACGACGGATGCCAGCGGCCTGATCAACGGACACTGCGCGGTCACCGGGGAGGCGGCTACCACGATAGAGTTTGCGATCCTCGATCAGAATTCGAACGGCGGCCTTTCCTGTGGCGCGCCGGACCTGACATCGATTAACTGGACCGGGAGTCCGGTTACGACATCGGTCATGAACGGCGCGACGGTTGACCAATGCTCGTTTACCGCCCCGACAACGATTACGCGGGGGGCGTACCTTCACTCCATCTCTCAAGACGGGAGCCCTCGGATCAACGACGGCGATTGCGACCTCGATGACTTCCTGCTGGGGATACCCGTGGGCTGTGACGTCAATTTCACCACTTCTAGTCCGAACCAGCTCTTTGCCGAGAATTCGCTATTTGATGTCTCGGCCAACAATTCACCTCTCGCGACCTTAACTCCGGAGCCGCAGTCGCTTTCGCTTCTCCTTCTGGGATTGGCGGTATTGCCGTTTGTGCGTCGCAAGTTCGCGCGCTAGCGGCTAGCGTCCCCGGGGCGTTGCGGCCACCGCCTAGTGGCCAGCAGCGCTCCAGCCATCTTCCATGACAATTCCGGTCGACAGGTGTCACGCTCGAGTCCATCTGTTGGGGGGCTACTTGGCGGGCTGGCGGAATTCTTTTACGAGCGCCTGAAATTCCGGACGGCTCTTCAAGTTATCGAAGTCCGGGTTCGATTCTACCTCTTGCACCGGATAGCCCTTGCTCAAAGCGTCGCGAAGCGTGCGAATGGAATCCGAGGGTTGGCTCGCAAGATTCTCCACAGTTGCCTGGCTGAAAATGAGTTCCACATCTTTCTTATCGATGCCGCGGGCCCGCCGAATGAATTCCGAAGCACGCATGGGCTCTCCCTTCTTGGCATAATATTCAGCCAAGTCACCCATGGCATTCGTGCTCTGTGGATTTACCTGCAGCTCCTGAAACGCCAGAGCGATGGCCTTATCGTAGATCACGTCGGCCTTGTCTTTTTGGCCGGAGTACCGGTAGGCGTCCGCCAGATTGCCAACCGGTAACTCTTGGTAGGGGCCCAGTTCCACCGACTTTTCGAGCGCTTGAATCGCTTGAGGATACTGCTTCAAGACCGTGTAAACGTAGCCGAGATTGGAATAGGCGAGCCAGGTAGGAGCGAGCTCGATCGATTTCCGGTATGCGGGAATGCTCTCCTGATATCTCCCCATTCGCTCGTAAGCCCCGGCCAGGTCATCCCATCCGGTAACGTTCTCGGGTTCGAGTTCGGTTACACGCTTGAATTCTTCAAGCGCCTTCTCGTTCTGCCCAATCGAGAAATAGGCGCGGCCGAGCTCAATGTGGAGAACCCAGTAGTAAGGATTGACGCCGATGCCCTTCTTGTATGCCGCAATGGCTTCCTCCTTCTGGCCGCTATCCAGATAAGCATTGCCCAGCCGGCGGTAGCCGGCATCCGAGTTAGGAGCAAGCTGGAGTCCCCTTTTCAACTCGGCGATCGCCTGGGCGGTCTTGCCGGTTTGTTGATAGACGAAGCCGAGCGAGAAATGAACCTCCGGGACGTCGTCCTTTAATTGCTCAGCCCGCTCTGCGGCACCGACGGCCTTCTGAGCCCAAAAGCCATCCTTCGTGTTCATGTAGATTGCCACCGAGGCATCGGCGAGACCGGCATAAGCAAGAGCGAATTCGGGATCCTTCTGGATCGCTTGCTGGAAGTAGTCGATCGATTTTTGAGGAGCTTTAACACTGTCCGGGCCGCGGAGCGACTGCCGCCCACGGAGATAGAGGTCGTAGGCTTCCACGTTGTCGGTGGGCCGCTCGGCACTACGGGCCATCTCCTCGTTGGTAGGCTTCAGAGCCAGGGCAGTTACAAGCTGAGCTGAGATCTGGTCCTCGATCGACAGCAGGTCCTTGGACACACCGGAAAATTCCTGGCTCCAAGTCCGCTTGCCCTCGGAAACATCATCGAGATTGACGATGATGCGCATGTTATCGGCAGAACCCTGCACCACGCCAGTGACGAGGAGGTTCGCTCCGAGCGCGCGGCCTGCCTTTTCAAGCGGTTCCTTGTCTGAAACCTTGGCCGCCGGGTCCGAAGTGAGATGCAGATCTTTCAATTGGAACAGCTTTGCCGAAAGGGCCTCGTTCAAGCCCTCGGCGACATGGTCGAGCGACTGCACGTCTCCCAGAACGCGGAACGGCAGGACTGCGACGAACTTCCCCCGCTCAAGTGGTGGAATGCCGGAAGCGAGTGATCCGGTTTTTGCTCGCTCTGCCCCCAAGATCCTGTGCCGAACTGGCGGAATCGCGAAGGCCAGAATCAGAATCCCGAGAGCAGCCGCCATGGCCCAGGCCCACGGCCGCTCGGCGAATTCGGGAAGCTCGATCCCGACCGTTCGGGTGGCGCCCGGCGCAGCAACCGAAGCTCCTGCACCCTGTAAATCGGCCAGGATCTCGCGAGCGCTCTGATAGCGGGAAGCCGGTGTTTTCTCGAGGCAGCGCATGATGACACGGACAAACCAGTCCGGGAGGTCCGGGTTGAACAGTTTCGGACTCTTGGGCGACTCATGAATGCGCTGGTACATCACCTTCAGCGTCGACTCTCCGGTGAACGGAACGTCGCCGGTTACCATCTCGTAGAGGACCAAGCCGTAGGCGTAGAGATCGCTGCGGTGGTCCGCCGTCTTGCCCTCAACTTGCTCCGGAGACATGTACCGCGGAGTGCCGAGAAATGCGCCAGCGCGAGTCATCCCGATATCCTCGTCTTGAAACGACTTCGCAAGGCCGAAGTCGGTGACATACACACGGTCGTCTTTGGCGACGAGAATGTTCTGCGGCTTAAGGTCGCGATGGACGACTCCCTCGGCATGCGCTGCCGCGAGCGCTTCGGCGAGCTGCTGCGCAAAACTCACAATGCGCTCGAACGGCAACTTTGGATTTTCCTGAAGGAACTGGTGTAGATTCGGGCCCTCGACATAGGCCATGGAGATGAATTTCACATCGCCGACTTCGCCCATATCGTGGATGCGGAGGATGTTCTTGTGCGAAATCTTGCTCGCGAGAAGCAATTCCTGCTTAAAGCGCTTGAGCGCCTCGGTATCACTCATCGCGCCCGGCCGGACAACTTTGATCGCGACGACCCGGTCGAGACCCTGGTCCCAGGCCTTGTAGACGCGGCCCATCCCGCCCTGCCCGACGAGGCACTCGATTCGATAGCGCGGTCCGAAATCGCTGCCCGCACCGAGCACAGCAGTGTCCGGCATTAGGATGGTCTCCGAGTCACTGATGGGCATCGCGGTTCCGCAGCGAGAGCAAGATTCGGCGAGGTCAGGATTTACGGCAGTACACTGAGGGCAATTCATCGCAGGCGCGCCAGGGGGAGCATCCGCTAAGGATTTCGGGATTATCCTGCATACCCGCAAAGGGACGCAACTGCAATGTTGCCGAGGGCAAGCTTTGACCCGCTCGTGGGCGAAACCTCAGAGGTCACCGCCGGCTATCGCAATTCCTGAAGGTCGGTTGGGGAGCGGCCCCAGGCTTGGATGGTCCCCTTCATCTCTGCCTGGCGACGAACAATAGCAGGGCGAAGATGATGGCCGGGATCATCATCAGCATCCAGCAGGAGGGGGGCATTCTCTCTCGCGGCGACCGCTGTGGTTTCGGCGGCCCGAGGGAAGGGCGCTCCTCCACCCCGACTCGGTCTAGGTGTTCGAGATCGAATGCAAACTCGCGGGAAGTTGCGTAGCGGTTTTGGGGGGCACGTTCCATCGCGCGAAGAATAACCTCCTGCAATTGTGGCGAAATTTCAGGGTTGATCTCCGACGGCGACTCGGGATTATTCAGGAGGCGCGAGTTCATGGCGGCGAGCGGACTCGGGCCGTCAAAGGGAACCCGACCGACCAGCATTTCATACAGAATGACTCCGAGCGAGTAGATGTCGCTGCGCGCGTCGCCGCGCTTCCCTTTGACCTGTTCGGGAGAGATGTAATCAGGTGTTCCCATCGATTTCGTAAGCCTCGCAAACGTCAGTCGCCTGGCTCCGGCAGTTTGAGCAATACCGAAATCGATGAGTTTGATGTGATCTTCAGTATCAACCATGATGTTATCTGGCTTGAGATCGCGGTGAACAATTCCGCGGCTATGGATGTAATGGAGCGCGTCACAAACGCCGAGCGCGATCCGCACCGTGCGCTCAGGGGAGAACTTCTTCTGTTCGTCGAGCAGTTGGCGCAGCGGACGGCCCTCCACCCACTCCATCGCCAAATAGACCCGGCTGGCATCGTCCGCGGGGAACACTTTGACTACGCCACAGTGATCGAGCCTCCGGCCGATCTCGGCCTCGCGGTGAAAGCGGTCGAAGAAGAGCGGATCGCACTCCATCTCGGGATGCGGAACCTTAATTGCAACCGGCCTGCCCGTACGGAGGTCGGTGCCGCGAAAGACCGATGCCATGCCGCTGCGCGCGACGACATCGTCGATGCGGTAGTCGTCAAGCTGATCTCCAGGCTGCGGGGATTTGATCATGGGCTTGGTTGAGCCACCGACGAGGGCCGCATCGCCAGGACAGACCAGACACCTTCCACAAGCCCGACCGGCCAGGCGCTCTGAAGGAACCCGTAGATGGCCCCCTTCGCACAAGCCACGACGAACCCAAGGCTGGACAGTCTGCTGCACTTCTCGAGCGCATAGGAGATCAGCATCGCTGTCACGGCAAGCAACCCGAATGAGGTGAGAGGCGGCAGTTGTCGGAATTCGTGTGCCACATCACCTGCTCCACCGCTCCATATTTCTTCAAGAGAGCTCCGGAACAGATATCGCAGCGCCGTCGTTACGACAGCCAGAAGAGATTGAGGACCGCAGACCAAGCTCCATGTCTCGACGATCGTGCCGTCTAGTGGACGCTCAGAGGAAAGCGCTCTCGATAACGACGCCTCTCGAACGAGATATTGCGCAGTCCGAAATGCAGCCAATCCGATAAACCTGATTTCTTTTCGCCTCTTGGCCGGGTCAGCTCTCGATGGAGCTGTACAAACACGTAAGCCAAGAAGATGCACGCCGAAACGGAGATGATGCTGAAAGCCATTGCCACCATGAACCTGCTCCTCCTGCGCCCCTCGGCCGTAGCGGGACTTCGGAACCGAACGAGAGTGTATGTGCTTGTCCCTAAAGAAGTCCTGAAGGTCGTCTAAAATTTCCCTAAAGGAGCGAAGCACCACCAGAAAGGGTGCTTCGGCGTCTCGGCTCACATGATTCTAAAGCCGAGGGCTCAGGATTTTTCCGGTAACTGGAAGCGGTAGCCCAACCATGGTTCTGTGATGATATACCTCGGTTTGGCGGGATCTGGTTCGATCTTCTTGCGGATTTGGTTGATAAAAACGTGAAGGTATCCCACTTCGTCTCCGTAGTCCGGGCCCCAAACAGCCTGGAGGATCTTGGAATGAGGGATCGCTACATTCGGATTGGCGATCAGGTAATGGAGTACCTCGAATTCCTTCGGAGTCAGCCGGACATCCTCCCCATGAACCGAAACATGGTGAGTGCCGAAATTGACCTCGATTCCGTCAAAGGACACTACGACTGGTCCTTCTTGCGGCGAGAGCGGCGTTCGTCGCAGGTTCGCTCGGATGTGGGCGAGGAGCTCGGGCATGCTGAACGGCTTCGTCAGATAGTCGTCGGCGCCTGCATCGAGTCCGTCAATCTTGTCCGATTCGGCCTTCCGGACCGTGAGCATGATGATGCCGACATCGGAACTCGATCGGATCTCCCGACAGGTCGCAAGCCCTCCCATGCCTGGCATGTTGTGATCGAGAATGATCAAATCGAATCGTTCGACGCGTATTTTTCCCAGTGCTTCTTCACCGGTTCGCGCATCCGCTACAGTGTAGCCCTGTTTGCTGAGCGCAGACCGCATCACGCGTCGGATCTGCGGCTCGTCATCCACAATGAGAATCTTTCCCTTGTTCACGATTCCTTCTCCGAGCCAGCCACCGGCAGGGTGATTGAGAATTGGGCGCCCCCTTCGGGCCTGTTCTCTGCCCACAGACGGCCTTTGTGCGCATTTATAATATCCCGAGCGATGCTCAATCCCATTCCGGTACCCGGTACGGAGTCGTCGGCATGAATCCCCCGGTAGAAGCGCTCGAATATCGCCTCCAACTCAGTCGATGGAATGCCCGGGCCTTCATCAAGAACCCGAATCGTGATCGTGCCCTGGGTCTCGCTGGCCGAGATGAGGATCTTCGAAGCGGGCGGCGAATACTTGGCCGCGTTGCCGAGCAACTGCCGCAGTGCAAGGCTCGCCAAATCCGGATCCGCGCTGACCGCCGAGATGCGCTCGGGCACCTGAACCTCGACCGAGCACCCGTCCAGAAGGCTTGCCATACGGCTCACGCTCGAGCGAATGAGGTCTCTGACGGCCAGCAGCTGACGGCGAAGGTGAGTGCGCCCGGGCTCGATGCGAGCCATGTCGATCGTTTCGTTGACCATCCCATTCAACTTGTCCGTTTCTTCTTCAACGATAGAGAGAAAGTCCTCCTCGTCCGCCTCGTGGTGGAACTCCGAGCGCACGGTCGTGACGGCACCCTTTATCGCCGTGAGAGGAGTGACGAAGTCATGTGCCAAGGCATCGAGTAGGACGCCTTTCAACTGCTCGTTTTGCCGGGCAGCTTCCATCCTTCCTACAGCGATTTGTTCCCGTACGCGTTCTACGGTGATTCCTACCAGATTCGCGATCGCTCGCAAGGCCGGTTCCGACACCGGTGGGCCGACCGCTCCCAGACTGCCGGTGATCTGCCCGCGCGCGCCGACCGGTGCAACCACCATCGCCTGGCCCTCCAGACCGGAGTCCTTCCGCCAGACAAACCGAGCGGATTCGCCCCGCGCGATGTCGCGTAAGACCTGGTCCGCGAGGACTGGGACCGCGGAACCAGAACGATCGATCCGTCCGTCATATGCGTCGCAGTAAGCAACCACCAAAAACCCGAACTGTTCCTTCACTCGTTCCGCGATCTGCACTCCGAGTTCGCGCTCGCGATCGAGCACCATCAAAGATCGGCTCAGTTGGTAGAGCCTCTCAACTTCAACCTGGCGATCCTGGGCTTCACGTGCCTGCTGGCGAGCGCTAGAGGAGAGGTGGCTGGCAGTGATCGACGTCGCCAGAAATGCGAACAGGGCCACCCAATTTTCCGGATCGGCGATCGTGAGCGAAAGAATGGGCGGGATGAAAAAGACGTTTAGACACAGCGTCGCTGCAACAGATGTCACGATCGATTCCAACAACCCCCAGTGGGCTGCCACCACCAGAACGATCAGCATGTACGAAAACCCAGCGACGAGGGTATTGACATGCAGGACGGAAAAGCCCAGGTAGGTCACTACGCCGACCAACCCAAGGCATCCAAGAACTCGGGCTAGCTGGTTTCGAATCTGTCGAATCGATACTGAGTCTCGGGATCTCACATCAGTGACGGAACCTGGCTAAATCGTGCCTTCCAGATCGAGCATAGCGTAAAACAAGAAAGGCCCTCAACGAACGCCCGTCTATCCCTGGCACTGTACCAATTCCCGGGAGGCCAGGAGGAAGGAGCCAGCTGGGTCGATCGCCGCGCCTCGCGGCTCCGACTGACGAGTGGCAGGCATTCCGCCCCCCACGCTCCCAAGCCACCGGAGGACGACGACCGAGACGTGCTCTATTTATGTAGTCCTTATGTGTACTTTATATATTCCTAATGCAAAAGGGGTAGCCTTCCTCCTAGCTCGGGAAACGCCGAGCGATCCGGCAGGGCACGGCGCCGGGGGAGTTGGTTCCGATGAGAGATCTGATATTCGTGGGTGCGACCGTAGTTTTTTTTGTTGTGGCCGTGGCGTACGTCTGGGCCTGTGACCGGTTGAAGTAGAGGGAGGACCCGTGCTTGGCAACGTCATTCTTTTGGGAATTAGCGTTCTGACCTTCGTTT
>DATMRE010000128.1:0-18033 GCA_035566475.1 Verrucomicrobiia bacterium
ATAAGGACCGGAGTGGTCGCCGGTTCACCATCCACGATCGTCGAAGCGGCCACGACCAGCTGGTCGGTCGTGAAGCCTGCCTTGGAGGCAGTCTGGGGATTGACCGTGAATACCACGGCCGGCCCACTCATCGTGTTTTCGATTCCGTCCTGGATATCCACCACCGGATTCTTGTTGTTGACATAGACTCTGTTCAGCGCATCTGCCACTCGAGTCGCCCAGGTAGCGAGGAGGTCTGCGTCGGGCGAAAACAGCTTCACCACGACCGGCTGAGGGGCCCCGGTCAAGTCAGAAATCATGTCCTGGAGCACCTGAGTGAAGTCGACGTCGAGCGCGGGTTCCTCGGTTTTGACCTTGGCGCGAACCTCGCTGATAATTTCATCGATACCGCGGCTGCGCTTGTCCTTGAGCTTGACGGCAATGTCACCGGTGTTCGGCTCGGTGACTGCTGCAAGCCCCAGCTGCATGCCCGTGCGCCGCGACGTGCTCTCGACCTCGGGGACGGCGCGAACGATTCTCTCGACGTGGGAGATGACCCGGTTGGTTTCCTGGAGCGAACTGCCTGGGGGCATGACGTAGTCGAGGATGAAACCGCCTTCATCCATGGCCGGAAGCAAGTCGCTGCCCAGATGGCTGTAGCAAACGTAGGAAACAACAATCAGAATCGCGCAGAGTCCCGCCAACCACACCGGATGCTCCAGGGCCCGGCGCATCCAGCGCTCGTAGAAGGTGAGGATGTGCTCAAACGTTCCTCCCTTCAAGGAGGCTTCTTCGGCAGCCATCATGCGTCGAATCTGTTCCGCTTCCACGGACTCCGTAGATCCCGCCGGCAGCTCGGGACCCCGGTCCTGCCGGACGCCCACGGAATTCCCGTCCTCTTCGTGTCGAGCATTTCTCTCGATCGACTCTGGCGTCCGTTTGCGGCGAATCATGTAAGAGCCGAGGTTGGTCGTCCAACCCAGGGCGAGCACGAGCGAAGTCAAAAGCGAGATACTCATGGCCACGGCAAGCGCGCGGAAGAAGGTTCCCGTGACGCCCGTAATCGAGATCAGCGGCAAGAACACGACAATCGGAGTCAGCGTCGAGCCGATCAACGGAATCGTGAGCTCCTTGAGGGCTTTGCTGGTCGCTTCGAGCGGTGCTTCCCCGCCGTCGCGGTGCAGAACGATGTTCTCGACGACCACGATCGCATCGTCGATTACCAGTCCGCCCGCCGCCGCCAGTCCTCCGAGAGTCATCATGTTGAAGCTCTGGCCCATCATCTTGAGCGCCACGAAGGTGACGCAGATGGTCACGGGAACCACCACGCCCGCCAGTGCCGCCGTACCGAGGTCGCGCAAAAACAGCCAGATGATGAAGCCGGTGAGGAATAGGCCAATGATGATCGCGTCGCGCACGCTGGCGATTGATTCTTTGACGATGTTCGACTGGTCGTAGAAGACGCTCAGGTTGACGCCAGCGGGAAGAACCGAGCGGAGGTTCTCGATTTCCTGATGGACTTCGTTCGCAACCGCCACGGTGTTGCTATCGGGCTGGCGGTTGACGCTGAGCAATACGGCCGGCTTTCCGTTCGCGGTAACCACGGTATAGGCCGGGGCCGACGAAGGGGCGACGGTACCGATGTCCCGGATTCGGACTGGCACATCGTTCACGCTCTTGATGACGACGTCACCGATCTGCTCGGGAGTCTGGACTTGGGCGGTGACCAGCCCCAGGTAGAGTTGGTGATTGCGGCTGAGGAGGCCGGGGGAATCGACCAAGTTCGTGTGATTGACGGAGTCCAGAATATCCTGCAGCGTTACGTGAGCGCGCAGCATGCGGGCGGCGTCGGGCGTGACCTGGAATTCCGGCTCCTGCCCTCCCTGAATCAAGACGGTGGCAACACCGTTCAGCCGGTTCAGCCGCGGCTTGAGTTCGTAGGTCGCGAGCTCCCACAGTTGCGTCTGCGGTACCTTGTCGGAGGTCAGGCTGTAGCCCAGAATCGGGAAACTCGCGAAATCGAGGCGGTGAATTTGAATCTGGGCTGTCGACGGGAGCGTGCTTTGAACGCGCGCCACAGCGGAATTGACCTGCTGGAGCGTCTGGATCATATCGACGCTCCAGTTGAACGATAAATCCACTTCCGCCGACCCGCGACTGGTTATGGAGCGGACATCTTCAAGGCCCTGGACGCTGTTCACCGCCTCCTCGATCACGCGGGTGATGGTCACCTCCATCTGGTCAATCGACATGACACCGTTGTCCACGCCGATGATGATGCGAGGAAAGTCCGTCGCCGGGAACACCGCAATCGGGATCGAGAGAGCCTCGTAGATTCCCACGATCGCCAGGATGACGACCAGGAAGATGATCGACTTAGAGTGACGCGCAAACCAGTAGCGTGAGGCATCCTCACGACGCGGTGCGGTCCCGGCGGGTGCGGGCGTCATGGTTGAACTCGTACTATTTGGCATGGAGGTCTACCCATCCGAGAGGCCGGCACGATCGATGAGGGTCGGCGGCCCTATGAGGTCCAAGGACACCAACCAGGCAGCCGCGGTCTCCTAGTAGCCTTAACATCATTGCTCCTCTTCCTCTTCCGGCATCTTCGGCGCTTGGACTTGAATCTTGGTCTTTGCTAGTACATCCGGATCCTCTTTGTCGAGCTCGAAGGCTCCCACGGTGACAACGCGCTCGCCGCCCTTGAGGCCATCTGTGATTTGCACGTCATCGCCATTGCGGATGCCTACCTTCACATGTTGCTTGTGAGGCTTGTTATCGGTGTCCAGAGCGATCACCGAGATGACCCCATCCGGGTCTGTCAGCAAGGCCGCCGCCGGGGCGACGATCGCATGCGCCACCGTCTGGGCCACGATTGCCACACGCACGCTGGTTCCTGCTTTGAGCCGCCCACCCGGATTGGTAGCCTCTACCCAGACCTCAATCGTTGTGCTACTCGGGTCGAGCGCGGGACTTACCAGCGTCACCTTGCCGTGAATATCACCACCTTGACCCGGCACGGAAATGGTCGCCGGATTACCTATCCTCAGCTGCGCGGCCTCCTGCTGAGAGATGTGCGCCCGCGCAATCACCTGCGATAAATCCATCACGGTGAGAATTGGAGCGCCAGCGGGTGCCGTTTCTCCGGGATAGATGGACCGGTCGGTAACCACACCGTCGATCGGGCTCACAATCTTGGCATAACTCAGCTGCGCCTCGGAGCTCGCCGTCTTGCCCCGGGCGGCCGTCAGCTGGCCCTCGGCGACTTTCAGGTCAAACTGCTTTTGCGCGAGGTCATACTGGTTGCGCGCCTGAATCAAAAGGGTTCTCGCGTCCTCGACGTCCTTCGCGGAGACCGCTCCCTGGGCATAGAGGCTTTGCCGACCGTCAAAGACCTTTTGCTGAGAGTCCAGTTCCTGCTTGGCGAGCTTGAGGTCTTGATCCGCCTTCTGCACCACCGAGTCGTAATTTGCTTTCGCCTGGACATATTCACCCTGGCTTCCCGTGTTGGCCCCAACCAGGTCCTGATCCTCGAGCTCGGCGAGCAATTGGAGAGCTTTCACCGGGCTGCCCTTGTCCACGTAAAACTTTTTGACCGGCGCGCTGATTTTCGGAACGATCGCCGCCTGATCCCGGGGGTAGAGGGTCGCGTCGGCGTTCACCGTGCGTTCGATCTTCTGATTCTCCGCAGCACCGACTTGCACGGTGACGGTGGGCGCTTCTTCGCTTGCTTCCTTCGACGAGCACCCGGAGAAGAACAGGAGGCCCGCGGCAAGTGCAACGCCCGAGAGGCGGCCGAGCGCCCAAACGGCGCGGCCGCTAGTATCTATCGAGGCCAGCAGTAATGAGTCGTTTTTGTCCATGATTGTCCGGGTATCTTTTAGCATAATTCAGAAACTTCCAGTTAGTGTTTGAAGAGTCGCCAAGGCCACGCGATAGCGCACCAGGGTGTCGTCATAGGCGTTCCGCGCCAGCGTCAAGGTGTTCTCGGAGTCGACCACCTCGAGCGCCGTCGATTCCCCTGCCTGGTAACGCAAGTTGACCAGGCGCTGGCTCTCGGCGGCGAGATCAGCCGTGTGACGGGACTTCTCTACGGCAGCCCGGGCGACCGAAGCCTCGTTGTAGAAGCTGTAGAGATTGCTCAACATCTGGCGCTGGGCCTGGCTCAGTCCCACGCGGGCCTGCTCTTGCTTGAATTCGCTCTGATGCAGCTTGCTGCGCAGCGTCCCCCAATCCCAGACCGGGATGTTCACGCTGGCGGTAAGGAAATAACCGAGCGTCGGCAAGTGTCCGATGCCTGGTTGGCCTTCATGTGCCTTCGGTATGGCATGCAATGCGAAATCGTTTGCCTCAATCCCGTAATCGGTGTCGATCACAAGCGACGGAAGGAACGCGCCCTTCGCGGCCGTAACGTCGAAACTTGCCTGCCGCAAGGTCTCGGCCGCCACGCGCAGATCGGGGTTCTCGCGCTCGGCCAAGCTTTGGACCTCGTTGAATGGCGGCAAGGCCACGGCCGAATCCAGATCGTCAACGATCGTGAAATTTTCATTCAACGTGGGAAACAGCAATACCGCAAGATCCAACCGAGCACTCTCCATTGTGAGCTTGGCTTCTTCGAAGGCTTGCTCCTGCTGTCGATACTGAATCTCCGCCTTCACAACGTCGCTGTGTGCGGCCTGACCAACGCGCTCTGCGTCCTGAGTGATGTCAAAAAAATGTTTCGCCCGCTCGAGAGCGAGCTGCGTGGTCGCGTACTTGCGTTGCGCAACACCGAGCGCATAGTAGATCCTGGTGACGGTCACCGTCAATCCGCGCCGTGCAATTTCGAGCTTGGCCTTGGCGATCGCTTCGGCGGCCGAGGCGCGGTGAATTCCGGTCCGCAGATAAGTGCCGGGCGAGAGGTCTTCGTGAAGCACGGCCCATTCACGATACACGTGCACACCATCGTTCGTGACGTATCTCCCCTCGGGGGTCTTTCCGTTTCCCTGAGTGTTCAGGTACTGCGTCGACTCGCTGAGCGAGGGCAGCATCGCATTTCTTGCCTGCGAACGGTCTTCGTGGGCGCTCTTTGCGTCTCCCACAGCGGCCGCGAACGCAGCATCGTTCTTCCGGGCTCGCTCGAGCGCGTCTTGCAAGGTAATTGTGACGGGAGGAGTCGATTGGCCCGGCCCTGACGGCTCGACCAGCTGTAGCGATGATTCATCTTGGCGCGGAGGTGGGGCGGTTTGTGCGGCGGCCTGCTGGAGAAAAATGCTGAGCACGACGGTTAGCCCAACGGCTGGGAGAATCGAACGACCGACACAACGCGCGTTGCCGCGACCGCAGCTGAAAAACGCGCACCCATCTATCCGAGATGAACGACCCATTTGAATTCTTCCCCCCCTTCTAGCCAGCATTGCCGAGCGATCAAGCCATCCCCCCCGTTCAGTTCATTGGCAAGATCGGGTACTAGAACGACGTTCGATCCGAGACTTCGTTTCGATTCTTTCGTGAAGTCCGTGAATTTCCTTCCTGATCGATCCCTGACCAATCCAAAGAGCCGGTTCCCGGGCGTGTCGCACTCGTTTCGAGCAAGTGATTCTTGTCGTCCCCTCCAATTTTCGCGTCGCCCCATCGGACGAGGGCACAGAATAGCAACCGAACATGAAAATTATCTGAAGCGCTCGGAGAAGCCAAAACTCATCAAACTCAAACTGGGTTTCCTATCACATAACTCCGTGCCTGTGCAAGTGAATCGGCCATGCCATGCGGGCCAGGCCCAGAGGTTTTCGATTTTTGAAGATGAGGGCGTCACGGAAGACTAATGTTTACCGGGCTGAATCGAGAATAAGAACAAAGAGGAACAAACGGAACGAAGTCGGGTTCAGGGTAACGGTCGGTCCCGAAACTTAAACGCTGCGACCGGAGCGAAATCGTTTCCCCGCCAGCCGCGAGCGGTTCGGGCCAGCTCGCCGTCGAAGCGCGCGCCACGACGGGCAGGTCGGAGCAGAGAAGCGAGTGACCAACGGGTGCCGATGGAGGCTCTATTCGGGCCTCACGGGCGTCAGTCGGCGAATCCGGCCGATTGCTATTGGAATCGCTGATAGCACGGAGCCTGAATTTGGATTTGCCTGCTACCTGATGGCGTTCGTAAACTGGAGCATGAGAGTGTATTCCGAACATCCGGAGATCGATTTCCTGCATGAGATCGGGGAGCGCATTGCGGCAGCCGATCCCATTCACATGGTTTTCGAACTCGTCGTAGAGGTCGTTTCAGCCGTCGTGAAGTGCGACTCCTGCTTTGTCTACGTCCTCGAGGGAAATGAACTCATCCTGCGGGCTTCGATGAACCCGCATGAGGAGCTGGTCGATCGGCTGAAGCTTCGCCTGGGTCAAGGCATCACGGGTTGGGTGGCCGAGCACAGGAAACCCGCTGCGATCGCCTGCCATGCCTCACTCGATCCTCGGTTTCAGTCATTCAGCGAGCTGCCCGAGGACCGCTACGAGGCGTTCTTGTCGGTGCCGGTGTTGTGTCGCGACAAGCTGGTCGGAGTCATCAACGTCCAGCACCGCGAGTCTCATACCTACAGCGAGCAGGACATCCACTTGATCTCGACCATCGGTTTTCTGATCGGGCCTGAAATCGAAATGGTGCGGCTGGACGGCGAGAATACGAAGCTTTCCGAACTGTCGGAGGTCCGCAAATTGGTAGAACGGGCCAAGGGAATCCTACAGCGAGACCTGCGGGTGAATGAAGAACAGGCATTCCGTGCGCTCGAAACGGGGAGCCTTGAGCGTAGAATCTCCATCAAGGAAATCGCCGCAGCCATCGTCCTGAGCGAGGAGATCAAACGCACACACGACATCTCGCCCACTACCTAGTCGATGGGAGATTCCACTTAGGGAACGATTCGAGAGAAAGCTTGAGCGAACGAGCGGGAGCTCCGTTCAATCTCGCTCGGTTCTCTCTGCGAAGAATTCCGCAGAGTTCGCGGCCACCGAGCTCCGCCCGCACGAAGTTCCATCCCCGGACTGCCGGTAATGCTGCGCCTGGGGGCCGGGAATTCGGGAGCTCATCAGCGTCGGCTGCCAGGTGCCGGCCGCGCGAGCTAGCCTCATCCCTCCGGCGCACGTGAACGAGTCTTTCCGGGACCACTCCGCAGGAGCTTCGCCTGAACCCTTTTTGGCAGCTTCGCAAATACCAAATCGCGCGCCTGACGGAGCAACCGCTCGATCTCCGCGGGCCGTAGCGCGCCGTCGGTTTCAAGCGAAACCCAATTGGCCCGGGCTAGGTACGGAGCGGGGATGATTCCAGGCCGCTCCACGAGGTCAACAAATTCCTCCCGAGTGCACTTGAAGCTCAACCATCGCTCGCCGGGTTCGAGTGGCACAAGAGCGAACATCCTCCCACCGACCTTGAAAACAAGCTGGTCTTGCCACTGGACCTCCTCGGTCGTCCCTTGAAGCAAGAGGCAGCAGTGCCGGACCCAATCGATGTCCATGCGTCGAAGGCTATAACAGATGGCAAGAGCCGAGCGAGGCCTTCTCGAGGTGATCCATGCTCTTCTCGTACTGAACCTGAGGCGCCTGCCCGAAGGGACGGCAAGTCGCCGACCCTCTGATCGGGTTCGAGCGGCACGGTTTGCGAGAGATCGAGTGCGGTTCGGTTTCCTGACGCTCTCCGGGCGCGGTACGGGTTACCTCCCTCGGCATGTTCAGCGGGGATCAGCGGCGCAGCGACCTCTTGTCACCCTGCCGCAGTGTCACTCCGTCGCGGTCCAGCCGCTCCAGCAAGGGCACGACGACGCGCCGACTACTGCCGAGAGCTTGGCGCAGTTCCCCGACGGTCGCCGGTCCGTGCGCCCCGATGAACTGCCGAATCAACTCGGTCGCCCGCCGCACGCTTTCAGCAGCCATCACGACTTCCGCGTTGATCTCAAGCGCCTCCCGAGTCTCGATCAAGAACCTCAGCGCCTGTTGCAGGACAGGATCCGGGGCAAGTTCCTTCCGCGAGGGTGGATCGAATGGTTTGGCAGAGAGCGTGGCGCGCAGCCTCCGACCGGCTGCCTCAAGCTGCGCCGACAACACGGGCCGATGCGCAGCTCGCCGAATCGCGGCACCAACGCGCACAAACTCGCTCTTCGACAGATCTCTGACGAACGCGTCAAACAGTTCCGGAAACGGCAACTGGCGTTTGAGCACAGCCCGCAGTTCAGTGAGTGACAAGCCGACCTGTTCGGGATGCGCTCGATGCTGCTCATCAATTGCATCGGCTGCACGGTCGCGCAGCGCCTGCCAGCTCCGGGCGTCAGAAACGAAATCTTCGGCGAGGACGAGTTCCCCCGAGGCCGCGAGATGCGAAACAGCGTCGGAGATAGCGGAGGCGCTGAACCGCGACTTCAATAGCAATTGCGAGCGCCGGACAGTGCCGTCGTGCGCAACCTGTGAGGCAACGAAGTACCGAACCTCATCGGGCCGTCGCGCCCGCTGACCGAGGAGTTCGGCGCGCAATTGGCTTGGGAACGGCCTTCGGCTTGCGTCCGGATCAAGCACGATGCCGCCGGCGAGCGTGTTTTGCTCGGCCCAATCGCGCACAATAAAGCGATCGCCCGCAAAGACGAACGCGGGCGTCTCAAGCCGCAGCTGCGCGAGCGCACTCTCTCCTCGAGCCAAGTCCTTGCCGGTATAGAATGCGACGCGCGCCGCTATATTGCCGCTGCCGTGATGCACATGCACACGGGTATCCGTCTTGAGCGGGCGGCTCGCTCGGGACGAAATTTCCATGAGCACGTCGATGATCCTGCTCGGCCCGCCGAACTCGGCCAGTGTGACCACGTCTCCGCGGCGAATGTCTTCGAGCGCGTCCAGGTCGGGCAGATTGAGGGCGGTTCGCGTGCCGGGGCCGCTCTGCTCAAAGTCGCGACCGTGAGACTGGATACTGCGAATGCGCGCCGACCGTCCGGATGGCTGGATCACCACCGTCTGGCCTCGGCGAAATGTGCCTCCGGTCAAGGTGCCCGTGACCACCGTCCCGATGCCTTGCAATTTGAAGACCCGATCGACCGATAGTCGCGGCTTCCCGATATCGGGCGGCGGGGGCGTGTCAGAGAGAGCCCGCGCGAGAGCAGCCTTCAAGTGGTCAATTCCCCGTCCGCTTACAACGGACGTCGCGATGATCGGCGCGCCGGCAAAAGGCGTGTCAACCAACTTTTCTCAAATCGAGACCGTGGCACTCTGTTCGTTCTGTGCTAGATCTATCTTGGTCAGCGCCACCACGGCGCGGCTCACTCCGAGATAGGTGACGATCTGCAGGTGCTCCTCGGTCTGCGGCATCCAGCCATCATCGGCCGCCACGACCAGCAGTGCCAGATCAATCGAGCCGACACCGGAGACCATATTCTTTACAAAATCCTCGTGGCCGGGTACATCGACGATCCCCAGCTGATAGGAGGAAGCTTGCGATACCGGGGAGAGGAGTTCGAGGTGTGCAAAGCCGAGGTCGATCGTGATGCCTCGCGACTTCTCCTCCGGCAGGCGGTCGGGGTCGGTACCGGTGAGCGCTTTGACGAGCGCGCTCTTGCCGTGGTCGACGTGACCTGCCGTGGCGACGATGAAATGTTGGGCAAGGGGCATGAGTTCGCTCTCCGGCTACGGAATCGGAACCCTCACCTGGTCGGATCGGCCATGGCCCTTACTTCGAGCGGCCGGCGAACGGATCTCGAGCCGGTCCGACCGGTCCGATCACCTGGCTCATCTGAGCGCGAGAGCCACCGGCGGCGAGATCGGTCGGAGCGCCCTCGTTCGGCTTCCTCTAGCTGGACAATGCGCGGATCGCCCTGAGCAGTTCCTCATCCTGCCGCGCAAAAACCGTGCGCAAGTCGATCTTCAGCTTGCCTCGGGCGATATAGCCGATCACCGGCACCGTGTGCTCCCGCAACCGAGAGGCTATTTCCTGCGGTTTGAGTGAGCGGTGGGTCAGATCGAGCGTGACCGAAGCAATCACCGAGCGTGGCAACGTGCCACCTCCGATCTGTGCTTGCCCCGTTCCCACGGTTGCCCTAGTCGGCAGCCCGTCGAGCGCCGAGACGAACCTCTCGGCCCGCAGTCGTAGTTCGTCATTCGACACGCACATCATTTCCAGCACGGGAATGCCGGCGTAGCGGCGCATCTCCTCAGCCGGGATCCCGTCATCCCCGGCGGTTGCCAGCCGTGAAGAATCAGCACTTGAGCGGCGCAAATAGATCTCCACGGTAGCTTCGAGCGCCGATAGTATCAACTTGTCGCATCGCAGCGCGCGGAAGAAGGGTTCCCGCTTGAGCGCGGCGATCAGTTTCGCTTCACCAGCGAGGATACCCGCCTGCGGCCCACCGAGCAATTTGTCGCCGCTGAAGCAGACCAAATCAACACCGCGACGTATCACCTCGGCCGGAGTCGGTTCATGTTCGAGGCCGGCAATTCCCTGAGTCTCGATCATCGAGCCGCTTCCGAGGTCTTCGACGAAGGGGACTCGTTTATGGTGCGCCAGCGCCGCGATCTCCTCGGTCTCGGGCGACCGAACGAACCCACCCATGAAAAAATTGCTGCGGTGCACTCGCAGGATGAGCGCCGTCTGGCGCGTTATGGCGCGCGCGTAATCGCTCACCGACGTTTTATTTGTCGTACCCACTTCCCGAAGCCGCGCTCCGCTCGATTCCAGAATTTCAGGTATCCGGAAACCGCCCCCGATCTGGATGAGTTCCCCGCGAGAGAGGATGACTTCGTTCTTCGGTCCTGGCCGTTCGCGGGCCCCGAGCCGCGAGCGACCCTGATCGGCCCCGCCACCGGACCCGCAGAAATAGCGCAGCACCAAGACAAGCGCGGCGGCGTTGTTGTTGACAACGGTTGCGGCCTCGGCGGCACAGAGCAGCGCGAGTCCTCGTTCGAGATACGCGGCGCGCCCGCCTCGACTGCCGCCCCCGAGAGCGTATTCGAGGTTGTTGTAGTTCAACCCGATCGCAGCCAGCCTCTCAACAACTTCCGGCCCGAGCGGAGCGCGGCCAAGATTGGTATGAATGAGAATTCCCGTGCCATTGATGACCGGCTGGATGCGGGAGGCGCGTAGGTCCTCGAGCGAGATTCGAAGCCGAGCGAGCACGGTAGGGAAGTCCGGAATGGCCTTCTGCTTGCGAAGCCCTCCGAGTTCTCTGCGCACGACTTCGAGCACGATCGGGCGGGCTAAGCCGGTCTCGCCGAGCGCGTGAAGGAGTTTTTCGACCGAGGGAATCGCGCGCAGGTGAGAAGCCCTCATGCGCTGACCTGAAGACGGGGTTTAGCGGAGCGCACAACACGCCCGATAACGGCGGCAGAGGGTGCCCGAAGACTTCTGAGGAGCCGCAAGACGGTTTTCAGCTGCTTTTCGGAAACACAGAGCAGCAGACCGCCGCTCGTCTGGGCATCCGTCAGGAGCGTCTTCTGTGCGGCCGTGGCACCGTCCCATTCAGTGAACCCGTTTGCATAGGCGAGATTGTCGCGGCTGCCGCCCGGAATACACTCGCGGGCGATCAGGCTGAACACCTCGCTGCTGATCACGGGCACGGCATCGGCGGCAATCTCTGCACCGACATGGCTTGCACGGCAGATTCCCTGGAGGTGACCGAGAAGGCCAAAGCCGGTCACGTCGACTGCGGCCCTGGCGAGACCGCGCTCGGCCAGTTCCGGGCCCGCAATGTTGAGGCGCGTCATCACGCCGATGGCCTTGCGTTCAAGTGATCGTTCGGCCAAGCTTCGCTTAACCGCCGTGGTGATGATGCCCGTGCCGAGCGGCTTGGTCAGGACCAGCAGGTCGCCGGGGCGGGCCCTCGCATTGGTCAGCATGTGGCGCGGCGATACCAGGCCGGTGACCGCGAACCCGTAGATCGGTTCCGGATTGCGGATGCTGTGACCGCCGACGAGGACACATTTCGCCTCCTTCATTTTCGCCGCTCCCCCGCGGAGGATCCGATTGACCACATCGAGCGGAACGATCCCCAACGGGATGCCCACTAGGTTGAGCGCGGTCAGCGGACGACCGCCCATTGCGTAGACATCGGACAGTGCGTTGGCTGCGGCGATCTGGCCGTAGGCAAAGGGGTCGTCGACGATCGGCGTAAAGAAATCCGTCGTTTGCACGAGTGCACGATCGCGGTCAAGGCGATATATCCCGGCGTCATCTCCGCTGGCCGCGCCAACCAGGAGATTTCGATCCTTCATCATCGGTAGCTGACGCAGAACCTGTGTCAGAGCCTTCTGGCTAAGTTTCGAGGCTCAACCCGCACAGGAGGACAGTTGAGTCAGCCTGAGAATCTCGTCGCGTGAGATGCGCAATCACCTCCCCTCGAAAAGATGAGACTCATCGAACCTTGCTCGGAGGAAATGCCAGTCAAGCACGCTTTTCACCCGAGCGCCTTGAGTGAAACCACTCAGAGAAGAAGTCAAATGCCGCCGACCCGTTCAAGGGACATTGGACGGTCGCGAGTTCCGCTGCGGGCTGGCTAGGCAAGCAGTTGATAAAGTGGCGGAGAGGGTAGGAATCGAACCTACCCCCCGACACAGAGTGTCGGGGCGACGGTTTTGAAGACCGCGACGACCACCAGGCACGCATCACTCTCCGGTAGGACGGGGCAGGGGGGACAGGCGCGGCGTCGAATGGAGGATCCGGGCAGGCCAGGGGTTCAGTGGATGGCCTTGACAGCTCGAAGGAT
Source organism: Verrucomicrobiia bacterium (assembly GCA_035566475.1). Taxonomy (GTDB): domain Bacteria; phylum Acidobacteriota; class Terriglobia; order Acidiferrales; family UBA7541; genus Palsa-295. The sequence goes on from DATMRE010000128.1 coordinate 12,678, forward strand.
CGCGTCGAAGTCTGGGAACTCACCCGTCTGCAGTTTGGAATAAATCTTCTCCCCATCCACGATGACCTCGAACGCGCCGCGACCAGAGGGCGTCAAGCTCAGCGATTTGACGCCCTCCTTGAGAGTCAGAAGTTTTTCCGCCAGACCGACGGCCCTCGGCTCGTAGTTTCAAGCGGTGCAATATTGGATTACGATCTCAACGCTCATCGATCTCTTTCCTGCCTCCGCCTTACAGCCGACCGGCGATCGGACACCGGCCACCTGCGGATAGAATACCCTAGCCGCGCATTTGGCGGGGGATCTTCCCTGTGGCTCGGTCAACTGTCTGTTTTTTGGCCGTGTAGGTTGAGGGCTTCTCGACTCGCGGAGATGTCCTCGAGCGATTCCGCCTCAGCGTTTGCCAGGGAGCACGCGCGAGCTGAGCTGATCGATCGCCCGTTCGATCCTCTGGGAGCTTTTCCAGAAATCGGCCCACAGTTCCCCCTTGTCTGTGAGACGCGCGAAGACCGTCCCGAGATTCAGTCTCTCCTGGCGAACGCCCGAGCGCAGTTCGTCCGGCGTGACGGGGGTGGAAACAGGCGCCTTGGGGAAAGCGCGCACCGAATAAGGAGCAGCCAGAGGCCGGCCGATCGCGTTTTGCGTGATATCAATCAGAACTTGCCCGGCTCGTCGCTTGGTAACGATTCTCTCGTGGGTTACAAGCTCCGGGTTCTCTTCAGACACCAGCTCGGCCACGACATCTCCGAGCATCCGCAGCTGTTCATAGGTGTAGACGCGCTCGACCGGCAAGTACAGGTGAAAGCCCGTCGCGCCGGAAGTCTTCAAGAATACTGCGAGCCCCAATTCTTCGAGCTTGTCATAAATCGCCCGGGCAACCGTCAGGACCGCGGAAAATTTCGTGCCCGCCGCGGGATCGAGGTCGAAAAAGAAATAATCGGGATGCTCAAGATCGTCGATGCGACTCGACCAGGGGTTGTGGTCGATGCAACCGAGCCCGGTCAGGTACAGGAGAGACGCCAGGTCGTTTGCGATGACGTAGCGAATCTCGGCGCGCTTGCCTTCGGAGGGGATCGAAACCGTTTCGAGCCATTTCGGCGAACCTTCGCGGATATCCTTCTGGAAGAAAGCTGGTCCTCGGATTCCATCCGGATAGCGTCGCAGCACAAGCGGCCGTTGCCTCAAGAATGGCAGGATGCGATCGGCGACACGATAGTAATACGCAAGCAGATCGCGCTTCGTGTAGCCAGACTCCGGGAAATAAACCTTGTTAAGGTTGGTCAGCCGGAACCGTTTTCCGTCGAGATCGATGGTGATCGATTCCTCGGTGCCTTCGAGAAGCTCGGCTTCGATGTCCGACCTTTGAGCCAAGACCCGTCCGACGATGTCCGGGGGTCGAGCCGCGGCCGGGGCCGGTTCGGCTGCCGCTGCGCCCTCCGAACGGCAGTCCTTAGCCCGAATGTCGTGGCGCAGAGCAATGAAAACGGGGGCTCGCAAACGCGACTCTTGCGTCCAGCTCATGAAGCGCACGCGCACGACAAGTTCGGCCTTGACCCAGAAGGCGCGCTCATTGGTTTCCGGAATGCGGTCGAACGGACAGGCGGCCGCTTCGCGCGCGTGCAACTGTTCGGCGATGGTGTTTCGCCGTTCCTCGTCGAAACCGGTTCCGACGTGCCCGATGAAGCGCAGCTTGCCGGCTTGATGGAGTCCGAGCAGAAGCGAACCGAAGTGGCTGCGTCCTCCCCGTGGCGCTGTCCATCCACCTACAACGGCGTCGAGCGATTTCGTTGCTTTCACCTTCACCCAATCCCTGCTGCGCAAGCTGACGTAGCGGCTGTCGGCGCGTTTGCCGACAATCCCTTCGAGATTGTTCTCCATCGCCAGGCGATGGAGCTCCTGGCCCTGCGCCAGTTGATGATCGGAATAGCGAATGTTGGTCGACGGGCGGAGAAGACGGCGCAGGAGCTCCTTGCGATCTGAAAGGGAGGCTCGACGCAGATCGTAACCCTGCGCGTAAAGAAGATCGAAGATGTAGTAAGTGACGGGAAACCGCGACAGCAGTTGCGCCGATGGTGCCCGGACATTCATCCTCTGCTGCATCCGTTCGAAGGCCCCGCGACCCTGTTCATCCAGAACGACAATCTCACCATCGAGAATCGCTTCGCTCGCCGAGAAGAACCTAGGCAAGCAGGCAAGCTCTGGATATTGCGCACTGACGTCATTCCCCGTGCGCGACTTCAGCGTAACGTTTTGATCCGCAATCCAGCTGAGTGTGCGAGCACCATCCCATTTGATCTCAAACAGCCAGTCCGGATCTGAAAAAGGACGATCGATCGGCGTGGCCAGCATCGGGCGGATCTCCGCAGGCATTCGAGCCAGGCGTGCTCCTTTGACCTCCGCCGGCTCGATCGCCACGGGTTCTCGGTTCGGCGGAATCTCTCCAGCAATTTCCTCAAGCGTGCGTCCCGTGAGCACCGAACCGTCGTGCTCATCGATTGTCCAGGCGGAGTCTGCGGCCTCGTCCCTGTGTTTGATCATCAACCACTCGTTTCCCCGTTCGCTCCGCTTCCTGACGATCACGAAGCTGCCCCGCAGCTTTTCTCCCTGAAGGTTGAACTTGATCTCGCCGCGCTCCAATTGAAGGCTAGCCGGAAGGCTGCCCTCGACCCCAAACCGTCCACGGTCCCAGACCATGACCGTGCCGGCGCCATACTGGCCCTCTGGGATGATCCCCTCGAAGTTGGCATACTCGAGCGGATGATCCTCGGTTTCGACCGCCAGTCGCTTGTCGGAGGGGTCTAGCGAAGGACCCTTAGGCACGGCCCAGGATTTCAGCACGCCGTCGACAGCCAGCCGGAAGTCGTAATGTAACCGGGTCGCCGCGTGCTTTTGGACTACGAATGTTCCGTCGTGCTGTGCGGCAGGCTTTCGAGGAACTGGTTCGGGAGTCTGATCAAAATGTCGTTTGCGGCGGTATGGTTCGAGATTGGCCATCGCCAGGTCGTACGTTTCGGCCCGATTCGATCTTCGATGGGGATCCCGGCGGCAGCCTCCGGGGCCTTTATTTATTCGGCGCGGCCGCGTCGCGGTTGCCCGGCTTCTACGGCGAACTCGTCAGTTCGCCGCCGGGGCCATCCCATTCGGAGGTTTCTGAGTGGCGGCAGCAGAGGTGAACGACAAGGGCCCCACGCCGTAAAAGAGGATGACCGCAGGGTCCTTGGCCTGAGCGAAGTGATGCATCTGAGCCGGGACGCGCAAGACGGCACCTGGGCTCAGGGTTTGCAGCTTGGTCGCGTCGAATGTGTCGCCTTCGGCAAATCCCAATGTTCCTCGCAGCGCCACGATGTTCACGTCGACCGATGCCCAGTGAGGCGCGATGACCGCGCTTGCAGGGAGTTTGAGAAGCAGTGAGAAGAGCCCGGGCTTCGAGAGATCTCCCGAGATGACGGCCATCTTGACGCCATCCGGAAGGCCGAGCGAGGCCGGAGCGCTCGAAAATTGCGCCTGATCCGGGTCCACGACCAGGTCTTTTGCCGCAGCTTCCTGCCCTTCACTGGCTTGCCCGGGGGTCCCGGATTGCGCCGCCGGAGGTTTCGAGCCAGGCCCGAAATTCGCGGTCAGATAATCCACCACGATGGGCGTGTCATCGGTGCTCAACGGCGCTCCTCGGCTGATCATCAGCTGCACTAAGTCGTCCCAATCTCCCTTCGTTCGACTCGATGTCAACACTCTCTCGAGCGTATGGCAGAACTGGCACTTGGCGACGACAATGCTCTTCCCGTTCCCGTCCGGCAACTGAGCAACCCATTTCGACGCTTGGGGCCGTGGTGCCGGAGCAGCCGACATCTCCCCGCCCGCCATGAAGACGAGCGCGCAAAGAAACGAAGCTAGAGCGATGATTACCGAAAATCCTGACGGTGATGCTAGCCTTGCGAGACGATCCATACCTTCTGAAACTCGGGATCCGCGCTGCCTTCGAGAACTACCCATGACCTGTAAGTCCTCCATCGGGACGTTTTAGCCTCGGCAAAGCTCCAAACGAGTGCCGACAATCATCCTCTAGGCATATTCGCAACCGTCCTCCCACCTGTCAAGCCTCGTTCGAGACCGCGCGATTTCGCGACTCGCTTGACCCCCAGGCGGTCGAAGGAAAGCACTGCACGGTCTGGAGACGGCCGAGTCTCCCGCCCCTGAGACCTCTTTGCACCGGAGAGTAGCGAGGTTGAGGGCAGCGATCGCAGTTTCACTCGTACGGCTAGGTATACTTCACGAGGGTTTTAAATCCGAAATCCATGTGCAGTTGCATGTGGCAATGGAACAAGGACGGGCCAGGATTGTTGGCAACAAAATCGACCTCGCCGGTGTTGAAACGCGGGACATTGACAATATCCTTCACGATCCCTCCCGTCGGTTTCCCGGCAATATTGATGAGTTCGAAGCTGTGGCGATGCAAGTGGAGGGGGTGGCTATCCCCGGTCTCATTGTGGAAGACCAGCCGGTAGCGCTTTCCCCCTTCGACAAGAAGCGGATCGGTGTCCGGGTAAGACTTCCCATTGATCGTCCAGCGATTGAATGTGACGCGCTCGCCCGGTATTTTCTGGAAGGTCATCTCGAACCGGTGATCGGGCTCAGGGCGCTTGGCCTCGGACCCAAAAATCGTGTAGTCCCAGGGCGCTTTCCCGGGGGCCACCCAGTGCGGCTCGCCCTGCTCGCGGGCGTACTCGACAACAACGCCCATTCCCTTCATCCGTTCGGAGTCCTCGGTTGAGCCGAGGATCCACACCCCAGGCTGATTCATCTCGACGATGGCATCAACCCGCTCGGCGATAGCCAACTGCAGCACCTCGACCGATTTCGGCGACGGAACCGGATTGCCATCCATTGCGATCACCTTGAACTGGTGGCCGGGCAAGGCCAGCTGGATATCGTCCGTGGCGCTGGCATTGAGGAGCCGAAACAAAACCCGCTCGCCTTGTCGCACGCGAATGGGCTCACCGTGTCCGAGCGCCTTGTCATTCAGCGAACAGGAACTGTAGGCGATTTCCCAGCCGTTGTTCGCCGGGCCCATGTGCGCGAGGGATGGTCCCCAATGATGGGCGGCGAGGAAAATTTCTCGATCATAGTTGCCAGGCTCGCTCTTCGGTTCCACATACACAAATCCGAACTGGCCCGTGAATCCGCCTCGATCCAGGTGCGAGCCGGCCATGACATGCGTGTGATACCAGCGTGTTCCGGCTGGCGCGGGCGTGAACGTAAATCTGCGACGACCATGCGGCGGAACAAACGGCGTACCTTCTTCCTCCGAACCGTCGACGTCGGGCGGGACGAACTGGCCGTGCCAATGGACGAGTTCGGGCAC
>DATMRE010000129.1:0-15807 GCA_035566475.1 Verrucomicrobiia bacterium
CCAGGAAGCCACGCAGGCGGCGCAGGAAATGGCCGCCCGCTCCGGACAGCAGCGGGTCGAGCCGCTGCACCTGCTCTGGGCGCTCGTTGCGCAAGGCGACGGCGTCGTGCCCCCGCTGCTTGAAAAGCTAGGAGTCGCGCCCGCCGGGATCGCGAGCGAGATCGAAAAACAACTGGGGCGCCTCCCGAAGATTTCCGGCGTCTCAGAACAGTATCTGAGCAAGGCTTCCAATGAGGCTCTCGAACGCGCCTTCGAGGAAGCCGGGCGCCTCAAGGACGAGTACGTCTCAACCGAACACATTCTGCTGGCCATCTCTCGCTCGGACCACGACCCGGCCGGCGAGCTCCTTGCGCGTCACGGCGCAAGCCACGATGCCATCCTGCAGGCGATGGCTGCGATCCGTGGCAGCCACCGCGTCACCTCCCAGAATCCCGAAACGACCTACCGGGCGCTTGAGCAATATGCGCGCGATCTCACCGAGCTCGCCCGGCGCGGGAAACTCGATCCGGTCATTGGCCGCGACGAGGAAATTCGCCGCGTCATGCAGATTCTCGCCAGGCGCACCAAGAACAACCCCGTGCTGATCGGCGAGCCGGGCGTCGGCAAGACCGCGATCGTCGAGGGTCTCGCGCAGCGGATCGTCGCGGGCGATGTTCCCGAGGTGCTGAAGCCGAAGCGGCTCGTGACGCTCGATCTGGCCGCGCTCGTCGCCGGCGCCAAGTATCGCGGTGAGTTCGAGGACCGGCTGAAGGCGGTGCTCAAGGAAGTGACCGAGGCGGAGGGGCAGATCATTCTATTTATCGACGAGCTGCACACACTCGTGGGCGCGGGCGCTGCCGAGGGCTCGATGGACGCGTCGAACATGCTGAAGCCCGCCCTCGCCCGTGGCGAGTTGCGCGCGATCGGTGCGACCACGCTCAACGAATATCGCAAATACATCGAACGCGATCCGGCCCTCGAACGCCGATTCCAGCCGGTCTTGGTCGGCGAGCCCTCCGTCGAGGACACCATCGCAATCCTGCGCGGCCTCAAAGAGCGTTACGAAGTGCACCACGGCGTGCGCATCAAGGATGCCGCGATCGTCGCAGCAGCGATGCTTTCCAATCGCTACATCACCGACCGATTTCTCCCCGACAAGGCCATTGACCTGGTCGATGAGGCGGCCGCCGGGCTGCGCATGGAGATCGATTCCCTTCCAACCGAGATCGACGAGATCGAGCGGCGGATCCTGCAACTCGAAATCGAGCGGCAAGCCCTGCGCAAGGAATCCGACCCGCACTCGCGCGAGCGGCTATCCGAGATTGAAAAAGAGCTGAGCACGCTGCGCGAGCAATCGAACGGGCTGAAAGCACACTGGCAGACGGAAAAGGATGCCATTGGCCGCATTCGCAAGCAGAAGGAGGAAATCGACCGGCTGAAGACCGAAGAGCAGCGCTACGAGCGCGCGGGCGACCTCTCCCGCGTCGCCGAGATTCGCTACGGGAAGCTCTCGGCCGCCGAGAAGGAACTGAAGAGCGCGCAGGACAAGCTCGCTGAGCTGCAAAAAGACCACCCCATGCTGAAGGAGGAGGTGGGCGAAGAGGAGATCGCCAAAATCGTGAGCAAGTGGACGGGCATCCCCGTCGGGCGGCTGCTCGAAGGCGAGATCGCGAAGCTCGTGCACATGGAGGAACGCCTGCGCCAGCGCGTGATCGGCCAGGACCCGGCGCTCGCAAGCGTCGCAAACGCGATTCGACGCAGCCGATCGGGCCTCTCCGATCCGCATCGGCCGATTGGCTCCTTGCTTTTCCTTGGACCGACCGGCGTAGGCAAGACGGAGCTTGCGCGGGCGCTAGCCGAATTCCTGTTTGATGACGAACGCGCGATCGTGCGGCTCGACATGTCCGAGTACATGGAAAAGCATGCCGTCGCGCGAATGATTGGCGCGCCTCCCGGGTATGTCGGCTACGAGGAGGGCGGGCAACTGACCGAACAGGTGCGCAGGAGGCCGTACTCGGTCGTCCTGCTCGACGAGATCGAGAAGGCGCATCCAGACGTCTTCAACGTGCTGCTGCAAATCCTCGAAGACGGTAGGCTAACCGACGGCAAGGGCCGCACGGTTGATTTCCGCAATTCGGTGATCATTATGACCTCCAACGTCGGCTCGATGTCCATTTTCGAGCTCGCCGGTCGAGATCCTAAATTGGCTCGCGAGCAGGCTCTCGCTGCGCTGCGCGAGCTCTTCCGCCCCGAATTCTTGAACCGCATCGACGATATCGTGATGTTCAGCCCGCTCGGCGAGCCTCAGATCGAGCGGATCATCGAGCTGCAGATGGAGCAGTTGACCAAGTTGCTGGCGGAGCGAAAATTGACGATCAAGCTCACGCCGGCAGCAAAGAAGCGGCTCTTCCGCGAGGGCTACGACCCGGCCTACGGCGCCCGCCCGATGAAGCGGGCGATCCAGCGGCTGATTCAGAACCCGCTCGCGATGAAGATCCTCGACGGCGAGATCCGCCCGGGCGACGAGGTCCTGGTCGATGCCGATCCGAACGGTGATGAGATGATCATTGAGCGCGACACCTCAAAGGTGGGCCCGGCCACTGAGAAGGCGCACGGATGAGACCATGAAAACCCTGAAAACCACATTTCTGCTGACCGCGCTGACCCTGCTGCTTCTGGCATTGGGCCAGGCTTTCGGAGGCGAGCGGGGCATGACGTTGGCGCTCGCGATGGCGGTATTCATGAATGGCACGGCCTATTCTTCTCCGACAAGATCGCTCTCGGATCGAGCGGCGCGAAACCGATCAGCCGTGACGAGGCTCCGCGTCTCTATGAGGTGATGGAACGGCTCGCTGCGAAGGCCGGCCTGCCCATGCCGAAGCTGTACCTGATCCCGGAGCCGGCTCCGAACGCCTTCGCCACCGGACGCAACCCGAGCCATGCGTCCGTAGCCGTCACGCAGGGACTGCTCGAGCTGATGGATGATGAAGAGCTCGAAGCCGTCATTGCGCATGAGCTTTCACACGTCCGCAATTACGACATCCTGACCTCCTCGATCGCGGCCATGATCGCCGGGGCGGTCACCTTTGTTGCCGAGATGGGCCGATGGGGAATTTTCTTCGGCGGCTGGGGTGGCGGGCGTGATGATGATCGCGAAGGCGGCGGGCTCGCAGCGATCCTGATGCTTTTCCTCGCGCCGGTCGCAGCGGTGCTCCTGCAGCTTGGCATTTCGCGCCAGAGGGAGTATCAAGCCGACGCATCGGGCGCACAAATGCTCGGCCATCCCTATGGCTTGATCCGCGCGCTTGAAAAACTTGGCGCTTACAACAATAAAATCCCGATGAACATTCCCCCTTCCACCTCCGCGCTGTGCATTGTGGCTCCTCTCGCTGCGCGCCAAGTTTTTGCGGGTCTCTTCAGCACCCACCCCCCGCTCGCCGATCGAATCGCCGAGTTGCGGAATATGACGATCACCCGGTGATGCAACGTAAACTGATCGCGGGTAACCGATCGGTGCTTGTAGAACTCGATAAACCGTGCTAGCGTGTGTCTCACTGGCCAAGTACGAAGAAACCATTAAGGGCGCGTAAAAATTGCCGGGTCTCGCTTCGCTTCCCCGCAATCTGGGCGCCGCCGGCCTCTCTAACTGGCGAACATGCAACTACTTACGTCGAGCCCGGCACACTGGCCCATTTGGTTTCGCACTTGCTTCTATCTGCTATTGGCAAGGGACCCAGGGAGGAACCAAGTATGAGTGAAGAAAGACACGACGTTATCGTAGAAGACGCGGCAGCGCCGCGATGGATCGGGGTTGTGTTCGTCGTTCTGGCGATCGTCTCGCTCGGAGCGCTAGGAGTCGGTTGGTCAGCCACGAATCGAGCGAAGGCGCTCGAACAGAATTTCGCAATACAGCTACAACAGTCCAGACAGAGCAACGAGGTGCTGGGGCAGCGGCTCGCGAAGGCCGAAGACACGAACGCGCAGCTCCAGGGCGAGCTGAGCGTGGTAACCGACAAGGTGAAACTGACCGAGAGCGAAATCAATCGGGCACGCGCTCAGGCCAAGAAGATCAAGGACGAGGACACCAAGCAGCTGGCCGATCTAGAGAACAACGTGAGTGGCCAGCTGGCGACGAAGGCCAACGTCGAGGCCGTCAACAAGATCGGCACCGATGTTGACGGCGTCAAGACCGACCTCGAGAGCACGAAGAACAATCTGAACCTGGCACGCGGTGAGTTCGGCACCCTGATTGCGAAGAACCATGACGAAATTGAGGAACTCCGTCGTCTAGGCGAACGCGATTACTACGAATTCACAATCGAAAGGAAGAATCAACGCGAAAGAGTGGGCGATCTGATGGTCGAGCTTCACGGCGTGAACACGAAGAGGAACCTCTATAGCGTGGCCCTCTACGTGGACGACGCGCGGTACGACAAGAAGAATCGGTCCGTCAACGAACCTATCTACTTCTTCACTCACGGCACTCGGGCGCCGGTCGAGTTTGTGGTGAACCAGGTAGGTAAGGACAAAATCTCGGGTTACCTGAGCGTGCCGAAAGTCAACGCGAGTCACGCGCAGGCATCCGGAAACTGACGAATCTTAGAGTCGTCGAGAGACAGCAGAGAACGGGCGCTCCGCTTTTCGGCGGAACGCCCGTTTTCTTTTGCCCGCTACTCGGCTTTCCTCAGAGCCCGCATTTTGCGCCTCAAAAATCTCTTGGCCAGGGAGGGGAGCTTGTCGTGCGGGGTTTTTCCCTGCTCGTACAGTTTCATCTTGGCCTTGGCTGTCTTTCGGCGCCGTCGCTGCCGCTTCTGCGCCATGTAACGCTTCTCGTTGGCCATCCCGTTTCCTCCGGATCGTTCGCCGACACGATTGTAGCGGAGAAGCCCGAGGATGCAAACGAGGATGCAAGGCTCGACTGTGAATTCGTAGCCGACTTCGGGTAGCATGTCCAAGCCGTGCCCCCAACCGCGATCTATGCCAGCCGGATCCTGACCCCACAAGAAGAGATCAGCGACGGTGTCATTGTCGTGGAAGGGAGCCGCATCGCCTCGATCGGGCATCGCGATGAAATACGTGTGCCCGCCGGGGCGATCGATTACGTTGCCACCGGATCAACCGTCGTGCCGGGATTTCTCGACCTGCACGTTCACGGTGCTGGCGGCCACGACGTGATGGAGGCCAGCCCGCACGCGCTCGACCGGATCACCTCGACCGTCGCTCGCTCGGGGACGACGTCGATGGTCGCGACAACCGTCAGCGCTCCGGTCGACGTGACTTGCAGCAGCCTTGAGGGAGTCGCGCGCTACATTCGCAGCCACGAGGTGCCTACTGAGAACGGCGGCCCGCTCGCGGCGGAGATTCTCGGCATCCACCTCGAGGGACCATTCATCAGCAACCTCCGCCGCGGCGTCCATCCGGCGGACGCGATTGCCGAACCCTCGGTTGAAATTCTGGGCAGGTTACTCGAAGCCTCGGACGGCCTTGTGAAAATTCTGACCCTGGCCCCCGAACTGCCCGGTGCAATTCGATTGATCGAGTCCGCCGTTGCGGCCGGAGTTGTAGTTTCGCTCGGACACACCGACGCGGATTACGAGCAATCAAGGGCCGCGATCGAGGCCGGTGCACGCCACGCGGCGCATACATTCAACGCCATGCGTCCTTTTTCGCACCGGGACCCGGGCGTGATCGGCGCCATACTCACCGATCCTCTGGTCACCGCCGAAATTATCGCCGATGGCGTCCATGTCGCCGGACCCGCGATCCAGATTCTGATGGGCACGAAGGGATTCGACACCGTGCTTCTCGTGAGTGACGGCATCGCGGCCACCGGAATGCCGGATGGCAGCTATCGGCTCGGAAACTTCGAAGTAAGCGTGCAGGGTGGCGTGTGCCGAAACGCGGAGGGGAAGCTCGCCGGAAGCACGCTGACACTCGACCGCGCGCTGCGGTACGTGGTCGCCCTGGGTGTGCCCTTGCTCGAAGCGGTGCGTATGGCCACCGTGCTTCCTGCTCGTCGACTCGGTCTGGCCGGGAAAAAAGGAATTCTCACCGTCGGTGCGGACGCGGATCTGGTCGTGTTGACCGAGGAGCTTCGCGTCAGGGGCGTGATGACTCGCGGCGCAGGCCTCCGGTAGCCGACCGAGCGATGATTACAACTGCGAAATGAGCGCCGAAGCTTTAGCGATGGATGCCCAACATCTAATCGTGAACAGGTTTAATCCCGCTTCCGTCGCTGCTTGGATGAGATCGACATCAGTCATAGCCCACCGGTTGTTTAGATCGCATGGTGGCAAGTGCGAGATATTCGTCATCACAGCTCGTGAGGCCACGGGGCCGTGCAAGAGCCGGGGATTCGAGAATTATGGAGGGAGTTTGTCGCGCGGCATGGATTGGAGGGGGGCCTTCTACCGCGTCAGAAAACCGCGGCCATAGGCAATGAGAAGCCCACCCCCACTACATAGAACCACAGTAGGGCACAAACGCTGCTCGAGGTGCTATTATGAGCCAGGCAAACTCGAGGCACCGTTAAGCGCGATAAGATGAACGACGCACCTGTCAATCTGAAAACCTACGAAGACCGCATCGTTCGCGATCGGGGAACATGCGGCGGGGAGCCCGTGTTCAAAGGCACGCGTGTCACCCTGCGCACCGTACTCGCAAGCCTGGCTGGCGGAGATTCCTCCGACGAAATTCTTGCCGATTTCCCTAGCCTGAAGGCCGAGGACGTTCAAGCCGCAATTGTGTTTGCTGCCGCTTCCGCCGAAGAGGACTTGCCCGTTCCAGCTGTTCCGCACATTCGATGAAGATCAAGCTCGACGAGAATCTTCCTCTCCGGCTTCGAATCCTGCTGAAAGACCTCGGTCCCGACGTTCCTACGCTGCATGACGAGCTGCTTCTTGGTCATGCAGACAGAGAAATTTGGGAAGCGACGCAGAAGGAATCGAGATTCCTGATCACCCAAGACTTGGATTTCTCGGACCTGCGACAGTTCGCCCCTGGTTCGCACCACGGCATCCTGCTCGTGCGTCTTCGCTCCCCAAACCGAAGAGACTTGATTGAGCGGATCGGGGAATTGTTTCAGAAGGAAAACGTCGGCGAGTGGGCCGGTTGTTTCGTTGTTGCCACAGAACGTAAGATTCGAGTTCTAAAGCCGCGGAGCAAGCAGAATTCCTAGAACCGGCGGAAGTCCCGATGAGAGCAAGAAGAAATGAGAAGGTGGCCGAACACAGCGGTTCGGCCTCCGACAGCTTTCTCGAAGAACAAGGGATTCGGGAAGTGCTCGAAGCGGCCGCTACTATAATAAGCGGGTGTTCCAGTGGACGTCTGTCCAAGTAGGCCCGTCCCCTCAGGAAGCGACCGAAAGCAAAGAGAAACGCGGCGTTTGCCTACCCTCTGCCTAATCTCGAGCAAAAATCGGGAACAACTTGGTAACAAAACCCGCCCAATGTCATTTAAAACCGACACTCCCAGACGTAGGGAAACACCAGACGAACCACCCTGCTGAGAACGTTCTTCGAAATTCACGCACTGAGACCTACGTGAATTGCCACTTGTCTGTTGTGTACTCAGAAGTGTACACTTGTGAGTACTGAAGGAGTTCCTTATGACCACAATCAAGGTCGGCGTGCGCGAGTTCCGGGAGCGGATCGCGAGCTTCTTGGAATCCGATACACCTGTTGCCGTCACACGACACGGTGAGACTCTCGGTGTCTACGTCCCTACGCGGCGAAAGCAGCCTAAGACAGCAAACCTCGCTGAACTTAAGGCTGCCGCTGCACGACTTGCCGAAGCGTTAGCAGACGTTGATGAGGAGAAGGTGCTTGCCGAGTTCAAGCAGCTGCGTCGTAACAGAGGGCGCAGCCCGATGAAATGATCGTTCTGGATGCCAACATTCTTATCCGCGCTGTCATGGGACAGCGCGTCCTCAACTTCTTGAGGTCTACGCAAGCCGCGGGATCCGCTTCTACGTTCCAGACGTTGCTTTCGTCGATGCAGAGAAGTATTTGCCTCCTCTGCTCGTCAAAAGAGGGAAGCCGGTTGCCGACCTGCCAGCCTCGCTGGAATATCTGCAGCACTTCATTGAATCGGTCGATCGAGAATTTTATGCCCTTTCGAAGCAGAAGCCCGACAGCGTTTGCGCGGTCGCGACGAAGATGACTGGCCGGTGTTGGCTACAGCACTCGGACTAGCATGTGCGATATGGACCGAAGATTCCGACTTTTTTGGAACCGGCATAGCCGTCTGGACCACAGCCGCATTGAGATTTTTCTCCAAGCTCAAACGAAGGCCATCGAATCAGAAGGAGAGTGATGCCTACCAAAGACCTCGCTTCTCATTGACCCAGTTGAAGTTGGAGGGCCACCGCGACAACTGGGTTAAGCGCATGCCATCGGTCGGTCATGAGGCCGGATTCGACTCGCATTCGGGCTTGCCCTCGCGTCGTCGACAAGCGACCTGCTTCCCATCGCTCGGGCTCGCGAAAGGGCTCGCTAGTGATGGATCGGGTTGAGTGGGATCTTCAGTTCTTCAGAGAGTAGATAGGGATCAAAGGGGCTGCAGGAGAAATAACGACCTTCGATCTCGATCGTGGGCACCCTGCGGCGACCTTCATTTACGCGCAGCACGAGCTGTTCCGCACCGGGCTCCACGTCAATGTCCACCTCCGCGAACACAACGCCACGCTCCCGCATGAACTGCTTGGCCCTGCGGCAATCGGCACAGAAGGGCGTGCCATAGATTGTGATCTTCGACATTCCACCTGCCCGATCGGATATCGAACTGCTGTTCATAAGATGCGGCGAGGCGCGCTGGGACTCGGTGATGCTGAAAGGTAGTAAACGTCCTCGGAAGCGGACTGGAGAGACCGATTAGCGGCCCAGCGAACCGCCCGTCTTCGAAGCCGCCTCGAGGCGCACCATGGCGCGTACGAGCGCGAGGGTGGCACGCTGCCACTCGTCGTCGCCCATGGTTGTCTTGGCGATCTCGGCCCTCGCCCGCTCGGCCGCCTGGCGAGTGCGCTCGACATTAATCTCCTCGGCGCGCTCGGAGACTTCCGCAAGGACGATGACGCGGTCGGGCAGAACCTCGGCATATCCCTCCATGACGGAGAAGAAACGCGTCTCGCCGCCTTTGCGATAGTTCAAGACTCCGATGCCAAGCTCGGTGATGAGCGCGGCGTGACCAGGGAGGACCCCGAGATACCCTTCTTTGCCGGGAATTTCCACCCATTCGACACTGTCATGCAGCAGGTGGCGGCTGGGTGTCACGATTTCAAGTTCCAGGCTCTCTGGTAGCATTCCTCTGATCCTCGCTGGCGGAGGAAGATCAAGCCGTCGCGGCCATCTTCTCTGCCTTCTGTCTTACCTCTTCAATCGTGCCCACCATGTAGAAAGCCTGCTCGGGAAGATCATCATGCTTGCCTTCAACGATCTCCTTGAAGCCGCGAACGGTGTCCTCGATCTTGACGTAGGTTCCTTCGATGCCGGTAAACTGCGCTGCCACGAAAAACGGCTGTGAAAGGAACCGCTCAATTCTCCGCGCTCGCGCCACGGTCAACTTGTCGTCGTCGGAGAGCTCTTCAATCCCCAGAATGGCGATGATGTCCTGGAGCTCCTTGTAGCGCTGCAGAACGGACTTCACGCCTCGCGCTACGTTGTAGTGATCCTGGCCGATGATGCGCGGGTCGAGAATGCGCGAGAAGCTCGCGAGCGGGTCTACGGCAGGATAGATGCCGCGCTCGACGATTTGCCGGCTGAGGTTTGTCGTCGCATCGAGATGCGCGAAGGTGGCCGCCGGAGCCGGATCGGTGTAGTCGTCGGCGGGCACATAGATGGCCTGCACGGAGGTAATCGACCCGTGCTTTGTCGAAGTGATGCGCTCCTGGAGTTCGCCGATTTCGGTGTTCAGGTTCGGTTGGTAACCCACCGCCGAAGGCATGCGCCCGAGCAACGCCGAAACCTCCGAACCGGCCTGCACGAACCGGAAAATGTTGTCGATAAAAAGCAGCACGTCCAGGTGTTCTTCGTCGCGGAAATACTCCGCGACAGTTAGCCCGGTCAGCCCGACGCGAAGACGTGCGCCGGGCGGCTCGGTCATCTGGCCGTAGATCAGCGCGCATCGGGATTTTTCCGAATCACCCGGAACCACGACTCCCGATTCCTGCATTTCGAGCCACAAGTCATTCCCCTCGCGCGTGCGCTCGCCGACCCCGGCGAAAACGGAAACGCCGCCGTGCTTCATGGCCACGTTGTGGATCAACTCCTGAATGAGCACCGTTTTGCCCACGCCCGCCCCGCCGAACAGCCCGATCTTGCCGCCCTTCAGATACGGCTCGATCAGGTCGACAACCTTGATTCCGGTCTCGAACATCTCAAGAGTCGTGGACTGGTCTTCCAGAGATGGCGCGGGACGGTGAATCGGGTAGCGCTTCTCGGCCTTCACATCTCCCATCTTGTCGACAGGCTCGCCGAGCACGTTAAGCACGCGACCCAGCGTCCCACGTCCGACCGGGACGGTAATCGGCTCGCCGAGATCCTCCGCCCTCATGCCGCGGACCAGGCCTTCGGTCGGCTTCATGGCCACACAGCGGACGCGACTTTCGCCGAGGTGCTGTTCGACTTCGGCGACGATGTCGAGCGGCTCGGGGATATCGAACCCCTGGCTAGTGATGCGCACGGCATTGTGGATCAGCGGGAGATGGTGCTCTTGAAATTGCACGTCGACGACCGGGCCGATAATTTGGACGACCGTGCCGACTCTTGTGTTCTCGGTTGCCATTCGAAGCTCCTGGGAATTCCGCAACTCCTCACTCGTCGTTCGTGATGCCCGAATCTCTTCGACACCTTGGTTGAGCACGGGCTCGTGATCTCGACGACTCCCGCATCACGAGGTTGCCGAAGAAGCACCACTTACAATCTCGATCAATTCCTTGGTAATCCCTGCTTGCCGAATCTTATTCATTTGCAGCGTCAGCTTGTCGATCAACTCCGACGCGTTTCGCGTGGCGGAATCCATCGCCGTCATCCGGGCAGCGTGCTCGGCGGCTGCGGACTCAAGCAGAATCCGGAAAACTTCCGATTCCAGGTACCGCGGCACGAGCCCATTGAAGATGACCTCGACCGGCTCTTCGTAGATATAGTCCACCAGGAAGGCCCGCCCCGACGGCGACAGGTCCCGCGGCAGAGAGGAACCCTCCCTGCCTTCTGCTCGAGCCGTAGCCCGCTCCTCGAGCGAGGGCTCACCGGAGACCAGAATGGCCGGGTCGATCGGAAGCAACTTCTCGACGCGGAGATTCTGAACCATCACGTTCTTGAACTCGTTGTAGATGGCATAGACGGCATCCACCTCGCGCTTCGCGTACAGCGCGGCGATCTGTTGAGAGATTTCCTTGGCCTTGGCGAAATCCACGCGGCTCGAGACGTTCAGATATTCGCCTACAACGGTCGAGCCGCGCTTCTTGAGCGTGTCCCTCGCCTTGCGCCCGACCACGACGGAGACGATCGTCTCCGAGGAGTGCTCGCGCGAGAATGCGGCCGTGCGGCGAAGTACATTGGTATTGAAGGCGCCGCAAAGGCTCCGATCGCCCGTCAAAACGACGACCAGAATCCGTTCTTCGGGCCGGCGTTCGAGCAGCGGATGCGCGGCGGTTTCCATGCGCGCCGCCGCCGAGCGCAACACGCGCAGAATTTCGTGCGCATAGGGCCGCGCCGCAAACACTCCTTCCTGGGCGCGCCGAAGCTTCGCAGCCGCGACGAACTTCATCGCCCGGGTGATTTGCTGCGTGCTCTTCACCGAGCGGATGCGACGCCGGTAGTCAAGAAGTGTAGGCATCGAGAAATCTCATACGGGCCTGATCGGGAGCTCTCGGGCGAACCGTCCGAGGGGAAAGCCGCGGCACGCGCCGACCGAGCGCTGGAACCGCATCTTCCCCAATTCGCTATCGCGCGCTAATCCGCTGCCGCCGCCGCGGGCACCTTCGCCGCCTCCGGTCGGTTCCCTTTGAAGTGTTCCTTGAAGGCACCGAGCGCCTTCGAGACTTCGGCGCGCAGCGCATCGTCGAAAGCCTTCTTTTCTCGCAGCTCCTTCATCAGCCCACCATAATTCGTTTCGACGAATGAAGACAGCTCGGTTTCAAACCGGCGGCATTCGGAAACGTCGAGATCGTCGAGGAACCGGTTCGCGCCGGCGAAAATGATCAGGACCTGTTTCTCGACCGGCAAGGGCTGGTATTGGTCCTGTTTGAGAATTTCAACCAGGCGTTGGCCTCGAGCAAGCTGGGCCTGCGTGGCTTTATCGAGCTGTTCGGAGCCGAACTGCGCGAAGGCTGCGAGTTCGCGATACTGGGCCAGGTCGAGCCGGAGCGTGCCGGCCACCTGGCGCATCGCCTTGATCTGTGCGTTCCCGCCGACGCGGCTGACCGAGAGCCCCACGTTGACCGCGGGGCGGATACCGCTATTGAACAAGTCGGCTTCGAGGTAAATTTGCCCGTCGGTGATGGAGATGACATTCGTCGGAATGTATGCCGAAATGTCGCCAGCCTGGGTTTCGATCACCGGCAGGGCTGTGAGCGAGCCGCCGCCGAACTCATCATTCAGTTTTGCCGCGCGCTCGAGCAGACGCGAATGCAGGAAGAAAACATCTCCCGGAAAAGCCTCTCGCCCGGGCGGGCGCCGCAAGAGAAGTGAAATTTCGCGGTAGGCTTGCGCGTGCTTCGAGAGGTCATCGTAGAAGCAGACGGCGTGGCGTTTTGTGTCGCGGAAATATTCGCCAATGGCGCAGGCGGCAAATGGCGCGATGTACTGCATCGTCGCCGGCTCGGTGGCGGAGGCGACAACCACGATGCTGTGGTCCATGGCGCCGTAGTCGGTGAGCGTCTTGATCACCTGTGCGATCGTCGAGCGCTTCTGCCCGACCGCACAGTAGATGCAAATCATGTCGCCGCCGCGCTGGTTCAGGATCGTGTCCAGGATGATCGCGGTTTTCCCGGTCTGACGGTCGCCGATGATTAGTTCGCGCTGGCCGCGGCCGATCGGAATCATCGCATCGATCGGCTTGATGCCCGTCTGGAGAGGCTCGCGCACCGGCTGCCGATCAATAACGCCCGGGGCGATGCGCTCGAGCGGATTGCGCTCGCTTGACTCGATCGGGCCTTTGCCGTCGAGCGGCTCACCGAGCGGATTGACCACGCGCCCGATGAGCGCGTCGCCCACCGGCACGGACATGATCTTGTTGGTCCGCTTCACCGTGTCGCCTTCGCGGATTTCCGTATAATCGCCGAGGAGCACTACGCCGACCTGGTCTTCTTCGAGGTTCAGAGCGATGCCCACCACGTCATGCGGAAACGTGAGCATTTCACCGGCCATGCACCGATCCAGGCCATGGATGCGCGCGATACCGTCTCCCACGGAAATGACCGAGCCGACTTCGTCGACCGCAACGGTCTGCTCGTAATTGGCGATCTGCTCGCGCAGAATCTTGGTAATTTCGTCCGCGTTGATGTTTGCCATCCTTGCTCCTATCCCGCTTCGAGCTGCTCGCGCAGCCGGGTCAACTGCTCGCGCACTGATCCGTCAAAAACCGTCGAGCCGACGCGCACGATGGCGCCGCCCACGAGCGAGTCATCTTCCTCGAATCGCGCTTCGATCTTTTTGCCGATCCGCCGCTCGAGCGCGGCGGTCAATTGCCCTTTCTCGAGAGCGCTCAGCACGCGTGCCGAGGTCACTTCCGCCCGGGCGATCCCCAGCCGCGCGTTTAGCTCGTCCTCGAACGCCTGCTGGATGTCGCGCAGGGCGTCGGTGCGGCGATGGTCGACGATGAGACACATGAAATTCTGTACCGCGGGATCGAGGTCCATCCGCTCGCCGACGACCTCCATCACCTTCTGCTTCAGGTCGCGGCCCACCGCGGGGCTCTCGAGGAAATTCCGCAGCTCGGGCGAAGATCGAAGCGCGTCGATGAATCTGCCGAGATCGGCCTTGGCCGTCGCCGCGTCATTCCGGGCAAATGCGATATCGGCCAGCGCCGAGGCGTAACGCCGTGCAATCGCGTCGATCAATTCACGCTCCTTCCCAGTTCCTCGACAAACGCGTGAACGAGCGTCGCCTGCGCCTCCGGCCCGAGTTCCTGCCGCAGAAGCGCCTCAGCGCGCTCGATCGCGAGTCGCGCGGCGAGCGCCTTCAGCTCGAGGCGCGCCGTCCGCTCGGCAGCGGCTATTTCCGCACGTGCGGCACGTTCAATCGCCTCCGCTTCTTGGCGGGCGAGCGTGCGCAGGCGCCCGGCTTCAGCATCCCGAGCACGCTTCGCTACCTCGCGGAGTTCGGCGACCTCTTGGTCAATCCCTGACAATTTGACCTGAACCTCGCGACGCTGCCGTTCGGCTGCCTCGCGGGCCCGCGCCCCTTCCTGGACCCTCTGGAAAATTCCCTCCGACCGGCCCCGAAAGTAGGGCCCGGCCGTTTTCAGCGCGAAGTACAGAATGCCGGAGAAGACGATCGCGAAATTTAGCCAACGGAAGATCCAACCAGTTGTTGAATCGGCGGGAGAGGGTCCGGTTTCCTGGCCGAAAGCAGGCACAGCGGTCAAAAAGACGAACCATCCGACGAATCCGAAGGCACGCAGGAGCCACCGCCCGAACCGGCAACGGGTATCGGTCATCTTGCCGCGCCTCCGGCGAACGGCAAGGGTCTCTCGAGCACCAACCGAGCGATGTCCTTCGCAAGAGCCGGGGTCTGGCGTTCCACCTCGGTGCGGGCAGCCGCCAGCTGAGCGGAAATCTCCTTCTTAGCCGCGATGACGTCCTCTTGCGAGCGCGAACGCATAGCCTTCAGCAGCCGCGCGCGCTCCTCGAGAATGGCCTGGCGCGCCACTTCCTGCTCGGCATAGATCTCCGTGCGCGCCTTCTTGAGGGCATCGTTATAGGCATCGAGTTCCCGACCTGCAGCTGCCTCGACGGCTCGGGCTTCCGCACGCGCACCCTCGATGTGGGCGCTGCGTTCTGCCATCACCCTCTCGATCGGCCGAAAGAAAGCCCATCGCAGGAAAACATAGAAGAGGAGAACAACAACGACCGTCGGCACAGCCTCGAGAAACAGTTCACCTAGCTGGCGGAGAAGATCCATCGTGAGAAACGTGCTGCGATCGCGCTCCTGATGATTTGTAATGATTCCAGCGTGCAGTCTGGCACACTGTTCGAGCTTCTAGGGCCAACCAAAGAGAAAGATTATCGCATCGGGCTCCGGTCGCGTCAACAAATTGCCGGGCGGATGGTTCCGGAACTTAACCCCAGGTTACTCGAGCACCCCTCCCCGAAGGCGGGCTCTCGGCGCGGCCTCGCGCCCGATATTCACCACTCGGAGTCCGAGCGAATGCTGCAATTTCAGCAGGGATTCACTTTGAATCTAAGGGGATTATTCTGCGCGGCCGCGTTAGAGGAGAATGCCCCTCGGTGATTCAGCCGACTTGGCCAGATCTCTTCCCGAAACGTTCCGCAGAAAATGGCCCGGCTATGTTTCGGAATCGCCCGACGGGCACGAGACGCATTGATCGAGATGAGATGGATCGGGCGGCGTTGCCGTATGGTGGCCACCGGAGCGTCACCGGCAAGTTTCCAGTCCCTCCCGAAAGTCCTCGATGCCGACCGACCGGTTTCTAGTGTCACACTCGCTGCGTACTCGTAGGCACACAAATCTTGCATTTTCTTCTGCCTCCGGCGAAGTGCTCACCCAAGATCAACCCAAGAAGTGTCAGACCGCTTTAAGCGCGTCCCTGTGCGCACTCGAGTTCCCGACGCAGACTCCCGAGCGATCCGGGGGAACTTGCTCGGCTGCT
>DATMRE010000130.1:0-5976 GCA_035566475.1 Verrucomicrobiia bacterium
ATTTCCGCAGGCACGAAGTCGTAGTGCGAGAATTCCATCGAGTAGCTCCCGCGACCCTGGGTCATCGAGATTAATTCGTTCGCGTAGCTGAGCATTTCGGCGAACGGCACCTGCGCCTTGATGACGACGCTGCCCGAGCGCGACTCGCTCCCGCTGATGCGGCCCCGCCGCGAACTCAGATCGCCCATTAGGTCGCCGGAATACTGATCCGGCGCGGAGACCTCGACGTGCATGATCGGCTCGAGCAGAGCCGGACGCGCTTGCTTCATCGCCTCCTTGAAGGCAAGCGATCCCGCAATTTTGAAGGCCATGTCGCTCGAATCCACGTCGTGATACTTGCCATCGTAGAGGCTCGCGCGGAAGTCGACAACCGGAAATCCCGCAAGAAATCCACGCTCGGCGGAGTCCCGTATCCCCTTTTCGACCGACGGGATCCAGTTCTTCGGAATCGCGCCGCCGAAAACATCGTCCACGAACTCGAATCCGGCGCCGCGCGGCAACGGCTCCATTTTAATGCGGCAGACGCCAAATTGCCCATGGCCGCCGGTTTGTTTCTTGTGCTTGCCTTCGGCGTCTGCCTTGCCTCGGATCGTCTCGCGGTAAGGAACCTTCGGGGGCTTGAGCGTCAGCTCGACGTGGTAGCGCTTGCGCAGCTTCGCGACCACGACCTCGATGTGCTGCTGACCGGCACCGCTCAGCAGAAATTCCTTCGTCTGAGGGTCGCGTCCAAATCGCAGGGCGAGATCTTCCTCCAGAATCTTGTGGATGGCCTGCCCGATGCGGTCTTCGTCCGCGCGCGTTTTCGGCTCGATCGCGAATGTAATCGATGGCTCCGGGATACGCGCGGGCAAATAGAAGATCGGCGCGTTTCTGTCGCCAAGCGACTCACCGGTGGTCGTCTCCTTGAGCTTCGCGACGGCCCCGATGTCGCCCGAGTGGAGATCGTTGACGGCCGTTGCCGCCTTCCCCTGCATTACCTGCACGTGCTGGAGGCGTTCTTGCGAGTTGCGATTGTAATTGCTAAGCGTCGCGTCGGTCTTCAGCACGCCCGACATGACCTTGAAATAGGTGATTCGTCCGGCGAAGGGATCGGCGACCGTCTTGAAGACGAAGATCGAAACCGGCTCGGAGTCGGCGATCCTCCGCTCAATCGTTTCGCCCCTGTGATCCGGGGTTTTGTGGCCGATGGCCTTTCCGCGAACCGCGGGCGACGGGAAAATCTCTACCAGGAAGTTCAGGATCGCGTCGCTGCCGATGTTGTGCAGAGCAGAGCTCAGCAGCACGGGGAAAATCCGCTTTGCGAGCACCGCCTCACGAAGGCCTTTCTTCAAATCCTCGACCGGCAGCGTGCCCTGATCAAAAAATTCCTGCATCAATTCGTCATCACCCTCGGCAACCATTTCGACCAGCGCTTCGTGTGCGGTCTTCGCCGCTTCGGCGAGCTCGGCAGGGATTTCTTCGATTCTCGCTTTGCCGTCACCATCAGGCGTATAGCAGAGGGCCTTCATCGCAACCAGATCCACCACTCCCCGGAAGCCTTTTTCCGTTCCGATCGGCAGTTCGAGCGGGACGACACCGCGCCCGAACCCATGCTCGAGCAATCCGAGCGCGCGCTCGAAGCTTGCCAGGTCGCGATCCATCCAGTTGAGCACGAACGCGCGGGGCTGATCGTATTCGGTCGCGTAATCCCACACCTTCTCGGTGACGACCTGCACACCCGCGGCCGCGTCCACGACGATCAGCGCAGCGTCGGCAGCGATCAGCGAAGACTTTGTTTCATTAATGAAGGTCGAGTAGCCCGGCGTGTCGAGCAGATTGATTTTCGTTTTCTCTGCCTTTCCGGGAACCTGCCACTCGGCGTAGGCGAGGCCGGTGTTGATTGAAATCTTCCGCGCAACTTCCTCTTCATCCCAGTCGGTGACGGTCGAGCCTTCGGTCACCTTGCCCAGGCGGGCCGTCATGCCCGCGGTGAACAGCAACGACGACACGAGCTGGGTTTTCCCCGTATCGCCGTGGCCTACAATGCCTGCGTTGCGTATCCATTCGGTGTTGTAAGACTTCACGTGTCACCTCGGTTGAAACTGGTTCCCATTCTTGCGCTCGAAACGCTCCTCGGGAGCACGAGCGGGCGAACACACCTTCCCGGGCAGGCATTTCGTGCGGAAAGAAATCGGTCCACGATTTCGTGCTGTGCGTTGGGATCAACATCACGAAACCCGCCCCCCGGCGGTTGCGCGATGAACCCTGCAGAAACTCGGGATGCTAGCATACGCGCAGGCCACGCTTCAACCTCCGGCGTCGTGGCTCGATACGGGCGCCGCCGCCCTAGAACCGTGCGGTAAAAGGACGAGCTCCGTGGGCGATAGTCGTCTGCTGCTTCCTCTATTATTGTGCGCCGCCGTGAACGATGAGAAGGGCTTCAAGAGGTCTCAGGAGAAACTACAAGTTTCGGTGCAACAGCAGGCTGAGGAGCCCCAGGGCGATCAGAATGGGGCCGAGAAAGAACGCGAATCCCATGCCCAGAAGTACGCGCATCGCGCCCTGGCGTTTTTCGGCGGCTTCCTTCGATGGGAAAATGCTCGGCGGGGTCTGCTGCCGCAACCTGGCACGAAAGAAGGCCAGATACGCGGCAAGCCAGAAGCGGATCTCCCGGCGCGACTGCCAGAGCAGATCGACCCCTGCGCAGATGACCAGTAAGCCGACGACGCTCAGAAGCTTCGCCATAACTACCCTCCCCGTCCTGCCGAGCGAGTCAGTACTCGCGGTCGATCGGAAGCCTCTCGCGCAATTCTGGCCTGGGCGGCGGGGTAGCCTCGCGTCCTCAGGCGCGCAATGCCTTCGGTCTGCTGCCAGGTGCGCACGATGCGATGGATCACCGCGATGTTCGGGCCGATCGCCAAAATCCAGAGCGCCAAGGGCATGCGATTGACGAGAGCGCCTAGAATCATCAGCACCAACCGCTCCGGCCGGTCCCAAAAACCCACTTCCGATTCGGGCACGAGCGATGCGGCTCGCGCTCTCGCATAGGAAACCATCACAGCGCCAGCCATCGCAACGCCTACAAGGATGGCATAGCGAAAGCGGTCCACATCCACGTAATAGACGAGCAGGCCCAGGAAGAGAATCAGGTCCGCATAACGGTCAAAGATCGAGTCAAGGAAGCCGCCAAAGAGCGAGACCCGGCCCTGCCGCCGAGCGACGCGCCCGTCAAGCAGATCGCACAGCCCCGCTAGGATCATCATCCCGCCTGCAGCCGCAAACCTTCCAGAAGCAAACAGAATGCCGGCCCAGAGATTCAAAACCAGGGTCGAGCAGGTGATAACATTCGGAGGGATGCCTGAAACAGCCAGAGGAGCCGCGAGACGGTCAAGGGGCCAACTGAGGTACCGGCCGCTGGTCCGCGTCAGCATGTAGTCAGCCTTACCCCTTTATTCCTCGTCATAGATCGTAACCAATCGTACGACTTCATACTCCTTCAGGCCCGCCGGCGTGGTAACGGTCACTTCATCGCCGACCTTCTTGCCGAGCAGCGCGCGGCCAATCGGGGAACTCGTGGATATCAACCCGTTCGCAGCGTCCGCCTCTTCCACGGTCACGAGTTTGTACTCGATTTTGGTCGCTTTCGCAACATCCCGCACGACAATCCTCGATCCGTAGGCGGCCCGGTCCTTCGGCAGATTGCTCAGGTTCAGCATCGAGAGATCGGCCATGCGCTGGTGAAGCTGGCCCAGGCGCGCGGAGACGTACGCTTGTCGTTCCTTTGCGTACTTATACTCGGCGTTCTCAGAGAGGTCGCCGTGGGCGCGCGCTACCTTTATTTCCTTCGGCAGCTCGTCATGGAGCTCATGTTCGAGGACGGCGATTTCGTCCTTGAGCTTCTTCTTAATCTTCTCGGTAATGTCATTCATTTGGGGGCAGTCTGAGCAGGCCTCGTCGGCCAGGCTCGCTTGGCTCGGTTCTGGCTGGGTACCTCCTAAATTATAGAAGATTTACACGTTTCGCTGCAATGCTCCTCGTCGGGGAGTCGGGAGGCCGAGACTGCTCGAGCGCCATTTGACCGCGGCTTCTCCGGAGCGATGGTGCCGGGCTTCGCAATTCGCCCTGTTTCGATACTGGGCGGCGTTTACGGGGCCTACGGGGCTACGGGGCGGCGTTCGTTGACACCCCTCCGGGTGGCTGCTAGATTGACTGGTTTGTGCCCGTGATGGAACGCAAACAGATAGTGCTCTTCTTGCCCGTGCTGCTCTCGATGGCGGCCATGGCTGTTTTCGCCTCCGGTTGCGCTGTGAGCGAGAAGACGGCCGCGGCACCGGCCCGAGCGCCGGTGCCGCTCGAGACGGCGACAAAAGCCGAGCTCGTCGCGCAGTATAACCGCCTGGCGAATGCGATTAACTCGCTGAACGCCTCGGTGACGATGAAACTATCAGCCGGGTCGGCTTACGCGGGAGTCATCAAGCAATACCATGAGGTAAACGGGTTCATCCTGGCCCAGAAACCAACCAGCATTCGCGTGATCGGACAGGTGCCGATCGTCGGCAAGAATATCTTCGATATGGAGAGCGACGGCGAGATGTTTCACATGTTCATTCCCTCGAAGAAGCAGTTTGTGGTCGGCCCGGCGAGTCTCGAACGCCCTTCGGCGAAACCAATCGAAAACCTCCGGCCACAGCATTTGATCGACGCGCTCTTCTGGCCGACGATCCCGCAAACAGATCCGACCCTGTTTGAGGAATCGAACGAAGCGACGACGAGCTATTACGTGCTGACTGCGGTTCGGCGTTCCCCGACCGGCAGCACACCCGAGCAAGACGCCGCGGGCCCCGCCGACTGGGAGATCGCGCGGAAGATTTGGTTCGATCGCGCGGATCTCAACATCGCACGGATTGAAAGATACGATTCGCCCGGCAAGCTGGCCTCGGACATCCGATATACTGGTTGGGACACATTTGGGGCCATGCGATACGCCCGCCAAATCTTACTCTCGCGACCGGCCGATGACTATCAACTTCAGCTCGGAATCACCAAACTCACCGTGAACGAACCGATTGCCGCCGGCCGCTTCGAGTTGAACCAGCCGCCGGGAACCGAACTCGTGCGCGTGGGCGAAGGCACCAGGGAGCCCGGGCCTTGATCCAGTACATGATCGGGCAGAACGTGCTGCATCGGCCGATCCGCACGCTGATTACCGTGATTGGTGTTGCCGTCGAGGTCGCTCTCGTGATCCTCGTCGTCGGTCTCACCACCGGGTTGCTGACAGAATCGGCCAAGCGCACCGAAGGCGTGGGCGCGGACATCATGGTTCAGCCGCCCTCGGCTTCCGTCTTCATGGCCTTCAGCGGAGCGCCGATGCCGATTGCCATCGGCAATAAACTCGAGCAGCTCGGATACGTGCAGGCGGTTGCTCCGGTGCTCGTGCAATTTAATTCGGTCAACGGACTCGATGTCGTGTATGGGCTGCAACCCGCTAGTTTTCGGGCGGTTTCGGGCGGATTTGTCTTTCATGCCGGCCACGAGCTCGAGGGCGCAGACGACATTCTGGTCGACGATGTGTACGCTCGGGGCAGAAGGATCCAGGTCGGACAGACACTGCACATCCTCGAGCATGATTTTCACGTTGCCGGCATCGTCGAGCACGGCAAAGGCGCGCGGCTGTTCGTCCTGATGTCTACGCTTCAGGAGATGTCCGGTGCGCGCGACAAAGCCTCGATCTTTTTCATCAAATGCGACCGCTCCGATCACACCGCCGCGGCGAGCGATGAGATCCGATCGCTGCTCCCGGGTTACGAAATTCGGCCGCTCAAGGATTACATCTCGCTGATGACCTCGTCGAACCTGCCGGGGCTTAGTTCGTTCATCAATATCATGATCGGCATCGCCGTCGCGATCGGGTTCCTGGTGATTTTCCTCTCGATGTACACGACGATCATCGAGCGCACGCGCGAGATCGGTGTGCTGAAATCCCTCGGGGCGTCAAAG
>DATMRE010000131.1:0-10862 GCA_035566475.1 Verrucomicrobiia bacterium
GGTGCCGGAGGGCGACGGGACGTCGTGCGGAACATCGAGATAGGCCAGCACCTGCTCGGCGATGCGCTTGAACACGGGTCCCCCCACCTGGCCGCCGTGGTGCCCGCCGACGGGCGAGTCCAGCACCACGAGGATGGTCACGACGGGATTGTTCACGGGCGCGAACCCAACGAAGGAGGCCACGTACTGATTTGAGGAATACCGCCTCGTGGCGGGATCGATCTTCTGCGCCGTGCCCGACTTTCCGGCAGCCGTGTAGCCATCGAGGTGTGCGGGGATCCCTGTGCCTTCCAGAACGACCTGCTCCATCATCTTGCGCATCTCGGCCGCCGTCCTTCCGTCGGTTGCCTGCCGCGGCTCCCCAGCTGGAAGCTCGGGCCTCGACCGGCCCCCGCGGATCTCCAGGATGACGCGCGGACGATAGAGCGTCCCTCCGTTGGCGATCGCCGAGATGGCGGAGATGATCTGTATCGGCGTGACGCTTACCTCCTGCCCCATGGCGAGTGATCCGATCGAGCTGGCCGACCAATTCTCGATCGGCCGCAGCAGCCCCCGGTTTTCACCAGGCAATTCGATTCCCGTCAGCTGGCCGAAGCGGAACCGACGGATCGTATCGTAGAAACGTGGCCCGCCGAGATGCAGCGCGACTTTGATCGCGCCGACATCGCTTGAGTGGGCGAGAATCTGCTCTACGCTCAAGACCCCGAACGGGTGCCAGTCGTGGATGACCCTCCCTCCCACGAGAACCTTCCCCATCTGGCAGTCGACCAGCTCGGTGGGCACCGCCACGCCGTTCTCGATCGCGCCCGCGAGGGTGATCACCTTGAACGTCGAACCCGGCTCGTAGGCGGCGCTGACGGCACGGTCCATGCGCACGTCATCGGAATATTCTCCGGCGCGATTCGGATCAAAGGTGGGCCAGTTGGCGGCCGCAAGGAGCTCGCCCGTATTGGGGTCCTGCAGGACAACGCTTCCGGCCTTTGCATGCGTCTCTTCGATGGCCCGCGCCAATTCCTTTTCTGCGATGTACTGGATCGTTTGATCGATCGTCAGCTCGACGCTCGCGCCCGGATCGGCCGCCGATTCTCTGCGGTCGTACCAGCGGCGGCGTCCGTCCGCCATCACCATCATCTTGCCCGGCCGCCCCCGGATCTGCTGATCGAGTGAATACTCGATTCCACCGAGACCCTTCTCGTCGACATCGACGTAGCCAAGCACATGCGCCGCAAGGCCGCGCTGCGGATATATGCGCCGGTTCTCTTTCTGAAAGAAGACGCCGCGCAGGTTCATGCCCTTGATCC
Organism: Verrucomicrobiia bacterium; assembly: GCA_035566475.1. Classification (GTDB taxonomy): domain Bacteria; phylum Acidobacteriota; class Terriglobia; order Acidiferrales; family UBA7541; genus Palsa-295. Next base: position 1,302 of record DATMRE010000131.1, read on the forward strand.
GCTCGACCGTTTCCGGAGCAAGCTTCCTGGCCAGCCGGACAGGCGTGCGGGCCTCACGGATTTTTGTTTCGAGCTCTTCGGCAGGCACGTCGAGAACCCGTGCGAGCAGATTCGCGACCATCGACACGTCGGTGATCTCCGCTGGGTCCGAGAAAACGGAATCCATAGGGATGCTGACGGCCAGCTCCCGGCCTTTGCGGTCATAGAGCGCGCCGCGCTTGGGGCTGATTTCAAATATGCGCTGCTGTTGATGTTGGGCTTTCGCGAGGTATTCGCTGTAGCTGAAGAGCTGGAGATAACTCAGGCGAGCAAGTATCGCCACTATCCAAACTGCGGCCACGGCCCAGACGAACAGCCATCGGACACGCGGGTTGCGCTGCTCCATGAACTCCGGCCCACCTCAATCGGAATCTTCTTCCGGCAGACATCCGGTTCGAGTCGTCGGATCAGGCCCGAGATTCGCACGCGCCAATCGATGTCAAGGGCGTGGCGTTTGGAACGCGGCGCGCGCCTGGGCCACTACGCCATCGCCCGGACCTTCGATCGGAGCGACTTGCCCGGGCACGGGAACCGTCAGGCCGAGCTGGTTGCGCGCGATCGCATCCACACGCATCGGTGAACGCAGCGTAGCCACTTCCAGATGTAGTTGCTGATTGAGCTCGGCCGCCTGCGCTCGCTCCGACTGCAACCGCTCGAGCTGATAGCGAATCTGGATACATTCGAAATGCTGCCAGGCATAGAACAGGACGCAGGCGGCCATCGCCGCGCCGGCCCCGAGCCGTCGCCAGAGATCCCGCAGCCGCGCCGGGGGCGCCGGCCGCAGAAGCCGTGAATTATCAATGGGCTTTACCGTGTGAAATTCTGTCATGACCAATTCCCCGCCGCCGGCCCGTCCGCAGGCGCGATCTTCTCAGCAACGCGAAGCTTCGCGCTGCGCGCGCGAGGATTGCGGAGGATCTCCTCGTCGCTTGGCCGGATGACTTTCTTGGTCAGCACCTGAAAGCTTCCCTCTCTGGTCAGGCGCTGAAACGCGTGCTTGACCCTGCGATCTTCGATCGAGTGATAACTGAGAACGACCCAACGCCCCCCTGAAGAAAGAGTGGCAGGGGTACAGGAAAGAAACTGCTCGAGCTCCTCCTCTTCTCGATTCACCGCAGTCCGCAGCGCCAGAAACGTTTTTGTCGCGGGATGCAGTTTCTGCCCTTGCCCTGCTTTTCGACCCACTGCCACAACCGTTGCCAGGTGTTCGGTATCCCGGATGGGACGCGCGCGCACGATCGCCCTGGCGATTCTGCGTGAGTTCCTCTCCTCCGCTTTCTGGTAGAGGAGGTCGGCCAGTTGCTTCTCCGGCCAGTGATTCACAATCTCTGCCGCTGTCAGCAGCGTATCGGGATTCATGCGCATGTCGAGTGGCCCGGGCCAGCGGAATGAAAACCCGCGCTCCGGAGTGTCCACCTCCAGGCTTGAAATCCCCAGATCGGCGACAACCCCGGCCGGGGGTGGCAGCCTCAGATCCCGCACCAGATCGCCGATCCTTGAAAACTCTGCGTGCACCAGCACTACCTTCTGCTCGTAGGGTCGCAATCTCTCCCGCGCAATTTCGAGCGCTCGCGGGTCGCGATCGAGTGCAAGCAACCGGCCCGTCGAGAGACGCCGGGCGATTTCAATTGAGTGCCCGCCGGTGCCGACCGTCGCATCGACATACGTCCCCTCGGGCCGAATGCGAAGCCATTCGATGACCTCTTCGACCAGAACCGGCGTATGCAGAACGCTCAAAACCTAGATGCCCAGTTCGTCTAAAGCTTTTTCGTCTTCCGCCGTCATCGGGTTACGGTTCAGTTGCTCGAGGAATTGCGCATGATTCCAGACTTCGAGGTACGTCAAATGCCCCTGGACATCCACTTCGCCCTTCATCTGCGCCGATTCCCGCAAAACGGGTGGAATTAGGACACGCCCCTGTCCATCCACCTCGACCACCTGACCGTAATAATTCACCCGGGCCAGAAAGCGCTGCTTGGCCCGGTTGTGAGAGGAAAGCTTCGCGAGCTTTTTCTCGATCACTTCCCACGCCTTCATCGGGTAGATACGCGCATGATCGCCGCTCGAGCTCGTCACGTAGAACTTCGTGCCCGACCTTCGCAGTTCGGCTAGGAAGTCGGCCGGGATCTTCACCCGCCCCTTCTCGTCCACGGTCCCCAGATAGTTGCCCCGCAGCATGCAGATCCTTCGGAACTCGACCCGGCGTGTTCGCCCCTGAAATCACTCGCTCGTTCTCTCTCGCTCGCGTCGCGCTAGCACCACTGGCTGCCACTTGCTACCACTTTTTCCCACCCAGGCCCGATTGTATGGATGCGCGAAAACAAGTCAAGCGGAATCGTTTAAAAATTGGAAGGGTTTCCAGAAACGCCGAGAGCGAGCGCTCTATCGGGCAGAACAGCGCCACTATTACTGGTGGAAGAGCATGGACGCGTTCGCGACTCGTGGTTGTTCAATCGATCTTAGGAGACAATTGTCTCCTAACATTGGGGACAATTGTCTCCTAAGAGTCAACAGTGAAGCGCGGTCGAAGCGCGGCGCTCGGACGGCTGGCACTGCCGACCGATGCCTGGGGATTGGCAACCGGTGACTACGGAGGCGGTCGATTGCGCAGGGAGTTGAGACTGCGCAGCACCGACTGCTCGTCCGGGCTCAGGCCTCGCATGAACCTTCGATCATCGAGTGCCGCCTGCCTCTCAGGCGGGCTCATCCCCTGCAGAGCGCGGAGACGGCCATTGATCAACTGTTTCCGATCCGGCGGCATCTGCTGCCATCGCGGCAAGAGAACGTTCTTCACGTACTGCCGCTGCTCGGGACTCATCCGCTCCCAGAAGCGCTCGCGATCGCGGACGGCACTGCGCTCGGCGGGCGACAGTCGATTCCAGTTCTCCAGGTTCTTGCGGATCTGCGCCTGGCGCTGGGGGGGCAGGTTGTGGAACTGCTGGTTGTTTTCAAGGAAGCGTCGCTGCTCCTCGGGAGCCATGCCCTGCAGCTTTTCCACCCACTTCGGCGGCAACCCCGCCATACCGCGCGCGTTCGCCGGGATGCTAGCCTTCGGTCGGATGTTGTTGCGCGCCCCCGAACCCGGAGGCTTCGTCACCGTCTCCTGCTGTGCCGCTCGCTCTATCCCCGGCCGCTCCAGAGGGCCTGGCCAACGCCGCCCCTGCGCGAGGGCGGGCTGCGCACCAAGCCCCGCCAGGAGGTCGAGAACAACCGCAAGCACGAGCCTCCCGTGTGCCACTATCTGGCTCCCTCAGTCATCGCTCGTCCGATGATCCGGCTCGGGCTCAGGCTGCCCGGCAGAGGTCGGAATCAGTTCGGAGAGGGCGTCGAATTTTGTCACTACGTCATAATTCTCAAGTACACCGAGGTCCCTGATCGCGTTGAAATCCTCCTGCTCGGAGGGCGCGGCCGTCCCGTAGCCTCCCGAGTTGTCCCGGGGAAGCCTCGAGACCCAGACGCTCAGGGTCAGAAGCAACGCTATCGAAAACACCAACCGCGGCGCGGGCATGAGCCGCCCGAACCACCTCTTCTCGGGCTCCGCTCGGAGACGCTCGCGGAGTCGCGCGTTAAAACCGAGCGAGGGCTCGACGACCGGCATCTCGTCGAGCACTCTCCAGAGCTCGCGGAATTCTTCGGCGCGCCGGCGGCAGGCCACGCAGGTAAGGAAATGGTCTTCCACCTCGCGCCTGCCGGCCGAAACCGTCCGGCGGTCCAGGTATCCCATCAGTTGCTTCGAAACTTCTTCACACTTCATGACTCGCTTCCTTCCCCCGTCGGGTGCTCGATCGGCCGGGCCACAAGCGGGGCCAGTTCGACCCGCAAGGTCTCATAGGCGCGGAAAAGCAACGACTTCAGCGCGCTTTCCGAGCAATCTAGAATTTTCGCAATTTCCAGGTAATCCATCTCTTCGTATTTATGCAGCAGAACGGCCAGCCGTTGCTTCTCCGGCAGCCGGTCGATCGACCGCCGGATGAACTCCGAACGGCCGCGTTCGACCATGTGCTCATCGATGCGCATCTCCGGAGCCGGCACCTCTCTCGGAGGCGCGCCTTCGTCATCCGAGGGCGCATCGAGCGACACCTCGAGCTTCCGGTAACGATTGTCGCGGAGCGAATTCAACGCCAGGTTCGTTGCAATGCGGAAGAGCCAGGTGGTGAACTTCGCGCTCGGCGAATACCGCTGTCTTGCGCGGTAGACTCGCAGAAAGACTTCCTGCGCCAGGTCCTCGGCCGTCCCGGCGTCTTGCACCATGCGGAAGAGAAAGTTAATCAGGGGCGTTCTATACTTCTCAAGTAGCAGGTCGAAGGATGCCTCATCCCCCGCCTTCACGTCCAGCATCAGTTGGACGTCGGACCTGGCCATGGCCTCCACAACCTAATCTAACACTCGCCCGGTCATAAAGTTGCCGCTAGCTGCAGATTCTGGAACTAGAAATTCGCGTTTCCCTCCAGGTGGGCTTCGCCGGGGTCGTTCTAATCTTCTGATACAAAGAAGCTTAGCGCTCTCCTGAGGCCTGCTGCTAGTCCTGAAACACGGCCTTGAGGCCAATCAGAATGGCGGCGCCGAGAAAGACCAGAACAGCCATGGCCACCCCGGGCTCGCGATTGACTTCAGGCACGAGGTCCGAGGCGGCGACATAGAGCGTCACGCCGGCCGAGAGCGGCAGCGCGTCGGCCACCGCGCCCGGCAGCACGAACATCAACCCCATCCCCAGTAGCGTCGCCCCTCCGAGGACTGCTGACGACATGAGCGCGACCCGCCGGCTCTCGCCGCTCGCGAGCATAAGTGAGGCCACGGTGAAACCTTCCGGCAGCTTGTGCAGAAAGATGGCCAGGAAGATCACCCCTCCGAGCCAGGTCGAAACCAACAATCCCGAAGTAATGGCCACGCCGTCAAAAAACGTGTGGATCACCAGGCCGAGCAGCGCCGCATAGCTCGCGTGCGCGCGAGAAATCTCCTGGTGATGAGTTTCTTCACCAAAGTGAAAGTGCGGCGCGGCCGTGTGCTCGAAGAAATGCACGATCAAGTAGCCGGCGAGGACCAACACGAAAACTGCGTTCCGATCGTGCGGGGACAAGGACGACGTTGCGCTGCGCAGCTTGATCGACTCGGGGATCATCTCGATCATCGCCGTGGCCAGCATGAAACCGGCACCCACGGCGATGAAGTATTTCAGGTAGTCGCGCGACCATTGGCGGCGCGCGACCAGTAGCCCTCCGACCAGATTTGCGGCGCCTGCCGTCAGGCCCAGCAGAAGCGCCAGCAGTACGCGAGTTGCGTCAGAGTTGCGCACAGCACTATCCGGAGTGGCGGAACAAGATTACATCGCCTTCCTGAACGACGTATTCCTTGCCCTCGAGCCGCACCTGTCCGCGTTCACGCGCAGCCGGAAAACTTCCAGCCTTGAGCAGATCTTCCCAGTTCACGACTTCCGCTTTGATGAACCCTCGCTCGATGTCGCTGTGAATGGCGCCGGCGGCCTTCTGGGCGCTCATGCCGCGCTCGATCGTCCAGGCTCGGCATTCCGGCTCGCCGCAGGTGAGAAACGAAATCAGGCCAAGCAACCGATAGCTCGCCTGAATCAGGCGGTCGCGCCCCGATTCCAGGAGCCCGTAGGCGCGCATGATTTCCGCGGCCTCGCCATCGTCGAGGTCGGCAAGCTCGGCCTCGATCTTCCCGCAAAACGGGACCACGGCGGTTTGCGGTTTCGAAGCGAGCCGCTCGAGATGATGTTTGTTGACCGCACCTTCGATATCGGCGGCCTCTTCGTCACCGAGGTTTAGGACATAGAGCATCGGTTTGCGCGTAAGAAACAGGAAGCCATTGAGCATCTTCTGCTCTTCGGGCTTGAATTCGAGCTCGCGCAGCGGCGTTTCAGCTTCGAGCGCCTGGCGGCATCGGGTCAAGAGCTCGAATTCGACCTCGAGCAGCGGCTCTTTCTTTTTCTTCAGGTCCCGTTCAACTCGTGCGATTCGCTTCGCAGCCTGCTCGAGATCCTGAAGCATCAGCTCGATATCAACGCTTTCGATATCCCGCATCGCATCGAGCGCCCCGGCCTCGTGCGGCACTGCCGGATTTTCAAACAACCGTACGACGTGCGCGAGCGCATCGGCCTCGCGTAGCGGCACAAGCGAAGCAGAATTCTTTTCGCGGTCTTTTTGCAACCCGCCGATGTCGACGTACTCGATGGCGGCGTGCGTGACTTTCTTCGGTCTGAAGACCTCGGCGAGCTTCCCCAGGCGCGCGTCCGGAACGCGTGCGACGCCCACATGCGCCTGGTTCGGAGCGCTGCGCGCGTCCACCCGGGCCCGCGTCAAAATGCGAAACAGACTCGTCTTCCCAACCTGCGGCAGTCCGATAATTCCCGTTTGCATCGGTGTGTGATACTAGTGCCATTCGAACGACTTCGCACTAGGTTTTCCAATCGACCGTTCCTCCTGCCGGAAATACTCTCAGGTTGGAACGCGACCCGCACAGCCGGGCCCTTCGAACTGCGCTCGTCCGGAACCGCAACCGCGCGATATCTCATGGAAGTTCTCTGGCGGTTTCCGGGGGGCGTCTGCCTCTCGATCGACCGGCCCAAGACGTCGGTGGGACCAACCCCAGGCCGCGACAAGTCTGCGGGCCCCAAGATTACAGGAGGGGCTTCGCTCAGCTCAGAGCCCTAAATCGGAAACCGCGGGACCAGGCGGGAACGTGTCGAGCCATTTGAAATGTAACCGGAGGCCCGCCGCCGTCGCGGCTGTGGGAAAGTCGCGAAGCGATTTCCACTCTCGCGCAAGCGAGCGTATTCTCCACAGCCGTTTCGCCGACTGCGTTGCGCTTTTTCCCCGTCCCAATCGAACCCTCCATCTGAGCCGGTTTACATCCTACGTGTCTCGACGGTCCCGCGTATCGAGCCACGCGAAATGTTGCCGGAGGAGGGGCCAGTCAAGCCTTCTGGTACGCTGTCCGATGCTTCCAAAATATCTCGCGCCTGGCGAAGTCGAGATGCCCGTGTTCGCAATTGGGTGGTAAAGCATGAAGCGTAGCAAGACTCTTTATTTGGACGCGATTTCCGCTTGGCTGGTGGCGGCGGCTGGTGCTTGTCTCCCTGCCAATTCTCAGTCTTTCGCCTATGTGGCGAATGGGATTTCCAACAACGTCTCGGCATACAAGATCGATGCACCACGGGCGCCTTGACCCAGCCCAGCACTTCGCCCTTCGCGGCGGGGCAAGCTCCTGTCTCAGTGGCGATAGCCGTTGTTAATACTACGGAACCGTTCGCGACTTTCAAACCGCAGGCGGTGATCGACTTGGACGAAAATGCCTTCGTCACATTCGGTAGTTTCACGCTTGGTACCGGAAATGGAAGCGATGGAATCGCTCCCGCGGCGGAGCCAGTGCAACCCAAAGTGGGCGCCGTTTCAATTACCATACCGGCTGGCTCGTTAAGAAGAACCGTGCCGCAGGGTTTACGTTCTTAGGGGGACGTCAATGGAACAAAGCTGATTATGGAAACCTTTCCAAAAGGTAAATGCAAATATCTTTTTGCAGCGCTAGCCAACGATGTGAACCTAGCGGGAACGGCAAATCCTGTCACGATAGGCTTGACCAACGGTGACGTAAAGGGTCCGCCAGCATCACGGCCTTTTTTGAATGAAATACCGTACCGGAGCGTGCATGTCAAACTTGCCCGTTCTGGTTAGCATAGCCGAAAAACTTCATCCAGAAGGTCGTGAAATGGCTCGCACTCGCCGTGGTCATTCTTGCCGTCGACACGGGCTAGCCGGACCCAGACAACGCTCCCGTCGAACCTGTATGAGAGTACGGCTACGACGTGGACAAGACAGATCGCAAGAGCCAGACGATTCAATGCCCCTATGACGCGCTGAACCGACTAACCCAAAAGACCTACCCGGATTCGACAAGCGTCCGATGCACATACGACCTCCTCGGAAAGATTCTGCACGTGGGCGATCCAACAGGAACATACGGGTTTTCGTACGACGACATGGGACGACTGACCGGGACGACGGCACAATACTCGTTCCTATCGGGCATGTCGTTCACGAACTCGTAATACCTATGACGCGAATTCAAACAGGACGGGTTACACCGCGCCGGACAACAGCACAAACACGTGCACCTACGATACGTTGAACCACCTGAGCAATCTTACGAGCACCTGGGCGGGATCGTTCGGGTTCAGCTACGACGCGCTGAGCCGTCCGACCCAGATGACGCGGCCAAATGGAATCAGCACGCATTACGGTTACGACAATCTGTCGCGGCTACTTTCGGTGCTCCACCAGGCAGGCGGGAGTACGATAGACGGGGCTTCGTACCCACTTGATTTTGCGAGGAACCGAACGGCGAAGACAGACCAGTTGGCCAACGTGACGACAAATTACGGGTACGATTCGACTTACCAGGTCTTGCAGGCGACCCAGGGAGCAGCCACAACGGAGAGCTCCACCTACGATTCGGTTGGAAATCAACTGAGCTCACCTAGGTGTGACGTCTTATACCGACAACTCCTCGAACGAATTGACTTCCAATGCGAGCTTCACGTACGACAGCGACGGCAACATGATGAGCAAGACGCTTGCGGGCGGAACGACCAATGACTCGTGGGACTTCGAGAACCGGATGACGAGTGTCGCGCTCCCAGGCTCAGGCGGCACCGTCAGCTTCAAGTACGATCCGTTGGGACCCAGGATCTACAAGAGTTCGTCCAGCGCCACGAGCATCTTTGTCTACGACCTCATGGCTCGAAAAGCGAATTGCTGCGCACGCTCGTCGCCGCTTCAAGCGCAAAAGCGCCAAAAATCAAGAATGGTCGGGGAGAGAAGATTTCAAGCTCCAACGCCTTTGGTCCCGAACCAGATTTTAGAAATTTGCGGTTGTAAGAACCTTTTGGGCATAAAGGGACACTCCACGACTCAGAGCATCGCGCTCTGGAACATCGGCGGCGCTACCGCGAGGAGAAACTCGCCCATGATTTGCTGGGCTGTACATAATTTCATGGCCCGATGCAGGAATCTGTTAAGAACATCGATTCTTGGTTGAAAGCCACTCGCACGAAGAGGGGGAGGCGAGTCTATACTTACATGAATCTGAGCGAGCGCACGCAAACCTTGTTGTCAGTGCTTATCAGAGTCCACAATGAAGAGCCCGCGCTTCGCCGGCTCTTCGAATGCCTGCGAATCCAGAGGCTCGATCGCCCTTTCGAAGTCGTGGTGATCGACAACGAATCGGAAGACGAATCCGCAGAAGTGGCCAAGCGGATGGGCGCAAGAGTCTTCACGTTTCCGCGATCCCTTTTTAGTTATGGAAGGGCAATCAACGTTGGAGTCAGGCTCTGCCGCGGAGACCTCATAGTCCTGCTTTCTGCACACTCGTGGCCGCAGGGCGATGACTGGTTGGGCCGCATGGTCCATTGTGTGGAAGACGGCGCTGTGGCCGCCGCGTACTGCAGGCAGCTCGCTGATGGTAAGGTCTGCCAGCAGGAAAAAACTCGGTTCAAGGGATTCGCGGAGC
>DATMRE010000132.1:0-3861 GCA_035566475.1 Verrucomicrobiia bacterium
CAGGTAGTCGTAGGAGTGCTCGTCGAGAGGATTGACCTCGATTTGTTTGCGGAATGCAATCTGCGCGTCGGCGAATCGCCTGAGGCCTAGGTACGCTAGTCCCAGGTCGCTCCAGGCCTGCTTGTTTTGCGGATCGAGCTCGACCACGCGTTCGAAGAGCGGAATGGCCCGGAGCGCGTTGCCGGAATGGAGCGATGCCCGACCGGCTTCGAGAAGTTCGTCCGCTCTGGCTCGGGCGGGGATGTCGGGCGCATGCTCGACGGAATTCTCGACAAGGATCGGCTGATTTTCGTCCGCGGTGACAGCGCGCGTGAAAGCGAGATAGTCATTTGCGCGGGGGGCGGGGAGTTCACGCATTTTGAAATTGAGCGAGCGCTCCGCGGTCAGCGTGCGGTTTTCGAAATGATAGCCGGATCTGAATTCCGCATAGTCACGCGCAACGGCGGTTGCTACCGGCGCCTGAGCCGTAAAGTTAGTGGGCAGCGTGAGAGTGACCCGAGTGGACACGACCAACGGGCTGCCGAGCGCGATCGGTTCGTTGCCCGTCCCAGGCGCATCGGGCAGTCCCAATCTTGCGAGTGGCACGGAGATTCGCTCCCTCTTGCTCGACCAGTCGAGGAAATCAGATTGGATGAACTCCATCTCGAGCTCGAAGGGCTGCTGAGTGTCCAGGAGATCGCTCGGCTTCACGGAACTGACTTCGCCAGCGATGCCATCGAGAGTGAGAATTGTCTGGCCGAGTTCTTTCCACTGCGATTGCGGCGTGCGGCGGAATGCCAGACGGAGCACGAGTTCGGTGTCGCCGCGGAGGGAGTAATGGATCTTGGCCTTCAGCAGGCCGAGGTCGCTGACCCGGCCTTCGATTCTCACGCCCTGTGCGGAGGGGAACGGCGGGTCGGCCGGCGTCTCGACGATTCTGCCTTCGCCATTCGGGGGCACGAGCAAAGCCGATTTCCCTCGCAAGGAGGAGGCGAGGAGGCGGAAGGGCGCGACATCGGCGGTCGAGTCCATCCAGATGAGGTCGTTGCCGTCGGGGACGGCCGTGATTACATGATCGAACTGCGCGGGCGAGGGAACCGAGCGATCAAGCTTTCGAGAGGAGGGAATCAGAACGGCGTCGGCATGGATACCCGCCGCTTCGAGCATGGCTCGAAGAAGCGTGGCCTTGTCCTTGGAGTCGCCATATTGGTCCGAGAAAACCTGGGCCGCTGAATGCGGCTCATAGCGAGAAAGGCCGAAAGACGCGTCGACGTAGCGGATGTTTTTCGCGACGTAATCGTAGAGCGTCTCGATCTGATCGAGTTTGCTCGTCCGCCCGCGGACGAGCTCCGCGGATTTCGCCCGGATTTCCGCGGTTGGATGCGCGTTGCCCTCTCCGAGCTTTAGATACCAGCGGCTCACCTCCTGCCAGCCGGCGAATGTCGTGAGCTGCACGTCGGGCGGCTTTGCTGCGTGTGTGGATTTGGCCTTCGATCGATCGTCGTCGGGGTGGCGGACGAGGTTTGCGTGCTTCCAGCGGTAGATGACTCGCCCCGTCGCATCATCGGAGTCGGTGGTGTAGGAGGAGGAGGCTGACGATTTGAGGTTCACCTTGCGGTCGAGCGGAACGTTCACGGTGAGTCGTTCGTCGAGAACAATCGCGGCATCGAGAAAATTCTGCTGGAACCAGAATTCGCCGGGTGCGAGCGGGGTGAGCACGCGCGTCACGATCTCGTACTCGAGCGTATCCCCGGGGTCGAGCGGGGGCACGGTGACCTGCTTCTCCTTATAGTCTGTGTATACAGGGGCGCTGCCTAGAACCATCGCGGTCGTTTCCTTCACCGCGTCCTGTCCGGCGCTTACGATCGCGCCGTCCACTTTGTGAACGCGCACGGAGCGTACGTCCATCTGTTCGTTCGCTGAGCTGTAGCCGAAGGCGATTTCCCGCAGTTGCTGCACGCCGGCTACGCTTTGCACGCGGATCGACACGGCGAGATCTCGTTCGCCCGTGCCGTCGTTCTCGTAGCGCGCGGTCGTGCTGTATTGCTCAATGATGAATGGCTCTTGTGAGTAAACAGCCAGGTCCGCCGGGGCTGTGCTCCCCTCGGGCGCCGCGATGGGAGGCGCTTGCTGTGCGGCGGCCGAAGCTTTGAGGCTGGAAAGACAGATTAGCAAGGCCACCAAGCGATTCACGCATGCTCCCTGTGGATATCCGACCGGAGCAGTTTAGGCGGGTTTTCGGCTACGGTAAAGCGCCCGGGATTGGCAAATTGAGCAACCGGCGACGGCGGCGTGGTCGAACTCTCGGGCGCGAGCATCGGCTCCTGGCCGTCTGGCGCCAAGGCCGGAGCGGCTGATGAGGCACGTACATTTCTTCTAAATATCGGAATTTCAACGGCCTGGCCGGATCCGTCGATTCCCGTCGAGATCGGGCGAGGGGCGGGAGCGGCGGATCTTCGGCCCATGCGCGAGGGGCTGGAACTGTAAATGTGCGCCCGGGGACGAGGCCCGCTCACCTCCCCGGTCGCCCCTCGCCCAAGCGTGCTACCTGCGGCAAAGAATTGTCGCACTTAGATTTCCACAACTGAATCAGGTTGACACGACTTACTGTTTTACCTATACTTACGCGGTTGTCTTGAGGCCGACGGGCCTGGTGGTGAAAGGGAAGTCTTCCTCCCCCGGAACAGAGAACGGGGTCTGGAAGAGCGGCCGGAATGGGGCGCCAGCCCCGCAAAGCCGTGTGAGCCTCTCCGCAATATGAGGATGCAGTTCACTCCACGGGGTGAAGCGTCAGCGCGGAGTACCTGGTAGTTCCTTTGGGTTTGGCGACCTTTTCTGTTCATTCACCCGCAGATTTCTGTGCGGGTCGGCTTGCTTTGTACAGAATCAGTTGATGATCAAGTAGTCTATCGCGGGGTTGCTGAGGGGGAAGCGTGCCGACGTTTTCGCAGCTGGTGAGAAACGGCAGGGAAAAGATCCGGTCGAAGACGAAGTCGCCGGCGCTTGAAGGATGTCCGGAGAAGCGCGGCGTCTGCGTCCGCGTGTACACCCAGACTCCCAAGAAACCGAACTCAGCGCTGCGGAAAGTGGCGCGCGCGCGGCTGACCAACAGTGCCGAAGTGACAACCTACATTCCCGGGATCGGCCACAACTTACAGGAGCACTCGATCGTACTCGTGCGCGGCGGACGCGTGAAGGATCTCCCGGGAGTTCGCTACCATATCATCCGCGGTACTCTCGACGCTGCCGGCGTCGAGAATCGCAAACAGGCGCGCTCGAAATACGGCGCCAAGCGGCCCAAAGCCGCCCAGAAGTAGGAGAGCGGACCGATGCCTCGCAAAGGATGGGTTCTTCGCCGCAAGATTCCAGGCGACCCGGTGTACAGCAGCGACCTGGTGCAGAAGTTCATCTCCAGCATGATGTACGACGGAAAGCGCTCGACCGCCCAGAGAATCTTTTATCACGCCATGGATCAGGTCGCCAAAAAGACGAACGATGACGCTTTCAAGCTGTTCAAGAAGGCTGTGGAGAATTGCAAACCGGTGCTCGAAGTGAAGACGCGGCGCGTCGGCGGCGCGAACTATCAAGTCCCGGTCGAAGTGAACCCGTTTCGTCGCCAGTCGCTCGCGATTCATTGGCTCGTGCTCTATTCCCGCACGCGCTCGGGCAAGACGATGAGGGACAACCTCGCGGAAGAGATTGTGGACGCCGCGAATGGCCGCGGCGGGGCAGTGAAGAAAAAGGAGGACGTGCACCGCATGGCGGAGGCGAACAAGGCCTTCGCGCACTACCGTTGGTAGCACCAACCGGCTCCCAGAATGGCACGCCAAGTACAACTCGATCAAACCCGGAATATCGGGATCATGGCGCACATCGATGCGG
>DATMRE010000133.1:0-14093 GCA_035566475.1 Verrucomicrobiia bacterium
ATCTGATTTCGACCGAGGATCTCGGCGTGTTCCGAGGCAGAACGTGGAACGACATGGCCGATGGCGCGATCGCCTGGGTGGATGGCGACCAGCTGATCGAAGGCGCAAGCGAAGACCTCCGCTGCGCATTCTTGTCGGCTCGCCCTGCCACGATTCTCATTCCCGTGCACCTGCCCTGCCTGGCGGAGGCCGACCTGATCGACCTGCAGCCGCGGCTCCATCGTCGAGATGCGTCGAAGCAAATCGTAAGTCGTTCGCTTCGAATTGCGGGAGCCACGAAGCCCTCGGAGCTGGCGCTGGCCGCTTGGAACGAAAACGGGCAACCATGGGCGCAATTGCACCTCGCTTTGCTGCGCGAACAGCATCCCGGAGCTGGGATGGAGGCCCTGCACAAACTATGGCAGACCCACAGCTCTGACACCCTGTTTGCGGCGCTTGTTTTACGTAACCTGATTCTGGCCCTGTTGCGGGCGCAACAGATGGACATGGCGGAGCAGCTTTTGACATCGGGGAGCACCATCTATCCCGGATATGCGGAACTCGACTACCTCGCGGCGGTGCTGTGGCTCCATCGCCAGAAGCCGTCGAAAGCGTTTGCCCATCTCGAGAGTGCGACTCGCACGATGGGCCGCGGGTATATCGGCAACGGCGGAGAGAGTTCCTATCGCTCCCTATGGCTATTGGGCACGATCTATGAAGACATGGGCGAGGAGTCCCAGGCAATATCCCATTTCCTGCCCGGCTTGAGTCGATGCCCAGCATTCGCTCCTTCCGTCCTGGGAGTCCTGCGACAGCGAGTCTCACGATCTCGCGCCCAGAAAATTGGTTTCGTGCTCAGCGAACTGGTGCGACGAGAGCCTCTCTACCTCGACGCCGTTTTCGATTTCTGTCTCCGGCATCGCGTTTTTGATTCGTGCCGGCGCCTTTTGCAAACTCTTCCGTCGTTTCAAGCGGCTCGCGAGAATCTCCAGGCGCGCCTCGACTCAGCCGAGGCGCGCCCTCGACCGCGTGTGGGGGCCGAAAAGCCTGGCGTCGTACTCGAGGGTTCGTTCCTGACTCTTTCCGGACACGTTCGAATCAACTGCGCTCTGGGCCAGAGCTTGCTCGACGCTGACAACCTCGACGCCGCTCTCGAGCCAACCGAAGCTGCCACAGCCGCCTCGAGATCGATTCCTAACCGCAAGCAGGTCGTTGAAGGACTGCGTCGCAGCCCCGCACGCCTGGACCTTACGATCCGGCATCAATGGCCACCGAATTTTTCTCGACCCCAGGCAGGGAAACTCGCCTGCATCTTGCCGTGGGAGTACCGCGCCATTCCCCGTGCTTGGGTAGGCGAAATCGAGCGGTCGGTCGATGAGCTGTGGGTCCCCTCGCAATTCGTTCGAGAATCATTTATAGCCGGTGGCGTGAGATCGGACCGCGTGCACATGATTCCCTACGGCTTTGATCCAGCTGTATTTCATCCGGATGTCGTGCCCTGGCGCCCGGAGGGGTGCCGGAGCTGCGTATTTCTTTTCGTCGGCGGCACCATCGGCCGAAAAGGGGTAGATCTTCTGTTGCAAGCCTATGCCGACGCCTTTTCTATCGACGATGACGTGACCCTCATTTTCAAAGACATCGGCGCGTCGAGTTTTTATTCGCACAATAATCTTCTGTTTCGGATCCAGCAATTTGCACACTCCTTCGATGCTCCATCCGTGCTCGTCCTGACGGAGGAAATCGACGACCGCACACTGGCGTCCCTCTATCGCGGCTGTGATGCACTTGCGCTTCCCTATCGTGGCGAGGGATTCGGATTGCCGCTCATCGAAGCCATGGCCTGCGGCAAGCCCGTTGTCACAACGGCGGCGGGACCCTCGCTTGATTTCTGCTCTTCTGAAATCGCTTACTTCATCCCCGCAACAGAGGTAGCCGTGCCGGATTCGACGTCTCTGCTCGGTGAATTGACGAGCGAATGGACATGGTTCGAGCCGAGCCTGGTTGATCTCGCCGCGACACTCAGGGCCATTTATGAGGATCGCGAAGAAGCAGTACGGCGGGGGCGGCTAGCGGCCGAGCGCATCTCCGAAACGCACACCTGGTCGGATATTGCGCGCCTGTATCACGAGCGCATCGCGCTGATGACTGGTTCGTCGACCGCCATCGCGAGAGAGCAATTGACCGTCGCACGGAGCTAGGCCGGCCGCTCGAGACCACGGGGAATCGATCGATGGTAGGGCTTCATTCGGAATGTTTGCGCGCCTATCGAGACACGGTATCCGATTCTAGTACTTCGAAGTGCTCATAGCGGACCGGTGGCGACTGACGGTCTCCGCAGAATGACCGCTGAGACGCGCCAGGTCCTCATCGACCATGTTTCGAATGAGCTCCGCAAAAGAAGTCTTCGGCTTCCAACCGAGTTCGCGAGCCGCCCGCGAGGAATCTCCCCGCAGGTGGTGGACTTCGGCGGGCCGCATCAACGCCGGGTCGATCTCGACGTGCTGCCGATAGTCCAAGCCCACGTGCGCGAAGGCAATTTCCAGAAGGTTGCTAACGGAGTGTGTGGTTCCGGTTCCGATCACGTAGTCTCGCGGCCTGTCTTGCTGGAGCATCAGCCACATGGGCTCGACGTAGTCGCCGGCGAAGCCCCAGTCGCGTTCGACTTCAAGATTTCCCATCTTCAGACTCTTCTGCAAGCCCAGCCGGATGCGTGCGACTCCGTGGCTCACCTTGCGGGTTACAAACTCCAAGCCGCGACGGGGCGACTCGTGATTGAACAGGATTCCCGAGCAGGCAAACATCCCGTAACTCTCGCGGTAATTCACCGTGATCCAGTGGCCGTACAGCTTGGCGACTCCGTACGGGCTGCGCGGGTGAAATTGGGTGCCTTCGTTCTGGGGTGTTTCACGCACCATGCCGAACATCTCACTCGAAGAGGCCTGATAAAAGCGGATTCGGGGGTTCACGAGCCGTACCGCCTCCAGCATCCGAGTTACCCCCAATGCCGTGAACTCTCCCGTCAAGACCGGCTGATTCCATGAGGTTGGGACGAAGGACTGGGAAGCCAAATTGTAGATCTCTCGCGGCTGACTCTGCTGAATCGCAGTAATCAGCGAGTTCTGATCGAGCAGGTCTCCGGGCAGCAGTTCGATCTCGTCCTGGAAATGGCTCAGCCGCTCGAAGTAGACCGTGCTGTTGCGACGAACAAGCCCGAAGACCCGGTATCCCTTCTCGAGCAAAAACTCGGCTAAGTAGGAGCCATCCTGGCCGGTGATCCCAGTGATGAGTGCTGTCCGGTCCGTCATCCATCGCCCCAGGGGTTCGCCTAACGCTGACTGCGGTCAGAGATGGTCAAGCTTCGATAACTTTCGACCGATACTCCGCCGACCGCGAGTGTCGAAAGTCCCGGATCAAAGGTAGTTCGTTTCTCTCTTGCCTGACCCGGCGTGGTCTCGGAACGTTCCGTCTTAGTCATCGGCAGACATTCCCACAATAGTTAGCCTTGCTAGCGAAACCCGAGTGACAATCCAGCAAGCCGTCTACCACACGGGCAAGGCGGCCTAAAATCGTTTCCGGTCGCTGCGAGATGAGCAAATTGTCGAGGAGACTTTTTCTCATCGGGCGGAATACGAGGGAATGAACCTGCTTTTGGCCTGGTCCGGTCGATGAGGCGATAAGTGGAGGCAAATTGTGACGAAACTCGAGCACGCTGAGGTGGAAATCGCGAACGGGAAGGCACCAGACTCGCTTAGCAGATTAACCTGTTCTAATCTGTCGATTTGCAGCTCTGAGATTGGAAACGCCGTGTGTCTCTGATCTCCTGACTTTGACATTTTGTACCGACTGGCCGCTCCCTTACGAAGGAAGGTTTGAGAAAGATCAGCATCGAAGCGCCGAAGGTAGAAAGCGGCCGGGCTCCGTCGAAAATTTTGCAAGATGCGCCGTTTCGAAGCAATTGAAGAGTCCGGGTTGCCGCATTTTGGTGGATCCTCTCGATGGATTTTCTCAACACGGGTTTCGGCTGCCGCCTGAGACTGCTTGTCGTCGGGAGCCCTTCGCCATCGCAAGGAGGGAGCGCACAGAACGCAGGGGATCCGTTGACTTACCGTGCATTCCTTGTATACCGTGTCGGAATGCCATCTGAGAAACGAACGACTATGTCTGGGACTGATCCCAAGGCCGGGGTGGCAATCGAACGGACAGCTGAGGTCCTGACATTTACATTGGACCGTACCGAGCATGAAAACCAGGTTACCGGCCCGATGTTCGACGCGATGCTGGCGGAGCTTCGGGCAGAGGCGTCTCGACCAAGAGCCCGGGTCTTGCGCATTCGGGCGCTTGGCAGGGTCTTCTGCACCGGGCGCGAGCGAGCGGGCCGGGACGTCGGGACAGTGCACGACGAGTCGGCTCGTCTCGTCGAGTTGAAGCGTGCCTTGAGGGCGTCACCGTTGATCAGCGTCGCCGAGGTCCAGGGCGACGCCTTCGGGTTTGGCTTCGGTCTTGCGATTGTGTGTGACTTCGTCCTCGTCGCCGAGCACGCGGAGCTGGGATTTCCCGAGATGCGTTCTGGTCTCGCGCCAGCCGCCATTATGGCCTACCTGGGCGAGTACACTCTGCCGCGCTTCGCGTTTCCCCTCGTCCTGTTCGGCGATCCGATCAGCCCGCAACAGGCGCTCAAAATCGGCCTCATCTCGCAGGTCAGTCCGTCCGATCGGCTTTCGCTCGAGGCCGATGCTCTCGTCGATCGCATTCTCCGGCTCGACCCAGGTGCCACGCGGCGCTGCAAGGAATTTTTCCAGACGGCGCAGCAGAATTCCTTCGACCAGAATTGCCGGCTGGCCATTGAGGCCTTGACGGTCGGCAGCATGGCGATCCTGGCAAGGGAGAAGTGAATCTGCTGTGCCGGTAAACGCGGGTGCGCGCCTCGATCGGCTCCCGATTTCCTCCTTCCACCGCCGGATTATGTGGTTGATCGGCGCGGGAATGTTCTTCGATGGATTCGACATCTACGTCGTCGCAACCGTCCTTGGTGCGACGCTCAAGAGCGGTTTTTCGACACTCGGTCAGAGCGCACAGTTCGTCTCCGTTACGTTTCTCGGGATGATGGTGGGATCGTTTGTGACGGGCTTCCTCGGCGATCGATACGGCCGCCGCTTTAACTATCAGGCGAATCTCGCGATCTTCGGTCTGGCGTCGATTGCCGCGGCCTTCGCGCCTTCGATGGAGGTCCTCATACTCCTCAGGTTCGTGGTCGGAGTGGGGCTCGGAGCTGAAAACGTGGTCGGATATTCGACCCTGACGGAGTTCATTCCTCCGCAGGCTCGGGGCAAATGGCTCGGCGGAATGTCTGTCTTCGTCGTGGCCGGCTTGCCTGCCACCGCGCTGGTCGGGACGCTCCTAATCCCGATCTTTGGCTGGCGCGCCATGTTCGTTGTCGGCGGGCTGGGCGCGCTCGTCGTCTGGTACCTGCGCAAGGCCCTTCCCGAGTCGCCGCGCTGGCTCGAATCAGTCGGTCGGGCCGAAGAGGCCGATGCGATTCTCGCAGCCATCGAACGCGAATGCTCGGCCCAAAAGACTCTCCTTCCGCCCCCAGCGCCTGCTCGAACTCCGGTGCATTCCCGGAGCCTGAGTTCACTCCTCAGCCCCGTGCTGCTCCCGCGCATGGTCGTCGGAGCTGTTACCTTGATCGTCGTCAACACGTTGATCTACGGGTTCGTGACGTGGTTACCTTCATTCTTTGTTCAGGAGGGGCTCAGCATCGCCACGTCGTTCGGATATTCACTCATCATGTCGCTCGGTGCGCCGGTCGGATCGGCCATCGGTGCTCTTACGGCCGACTCGTGGGGGCGCAGGCCAACCATCGTCGGCGCTTCGCTCGCCACGATCCTGATCGGGAGCGTTTATCCGTTCATCAAGGACCCTGTCGTATTGGTGATTGCAGGCTTCTTGCTGACGATTCCGATCTATATCCTGGTGACCCTCCTGTTCGCGATTTACATCCCTGAGCTGTTTCCGACCGAAGTCCGCCTGCGCGCATCGGGGATTTGCAACACGTTCGGCCGAGGCGCGACGATTCTCACACCTTTCATCGTCGTCGCGCTGTTCAGGCTTTATGGAGTTGGCGGCGTACTCAGTCTGATGATCGGGCTTCTGATCGTGCAGATACTGGTTGTCCTCGCGCTCGGCGTCGAACCGAAAAGGCTCCGCCTCGAAGAAATTGGCTCTGAAGTCCGTGCTTCCGCCCGTACCGCGAAGGTGTAGTGCCGGGAGATCCGTGTTCCATCGGGGCGACGATCGGGTCTACGAGAACATGTTTCAAACGAAAGGATTGTATTCTCTGGCGCCACCTTTGATCGAATGTAAGACCATCAAGCAGCGGTCGCCGGGGAAGCGAGAAACCCGAGCATCGGGACGGTCGCGAATAGGGAGGCGCGGAAGACGGCGAGGGGTGACCGGGTGGTAGCGATGACTCCTTTTACGAGCTCTTGTTGACATGACACGCTGCCAGACTCCATACTCGGCAAACTTGCTGCCCGAACTCCCAACCGCTCTCGCTGATTGACACCCGTGCGTGGATCGTGGGCCGGGGAATGACATGATCGTTCGCAAGATTTCAGACGGATCGCTGCTACTGATCAACCAAACCGACCATTGCTTGCTGTCCGGCCGGTTGGCGGCGCATTGGGGAAATGTTCGTTTCGCCAAGCCGCGACCATACGAGTCGGTCGTGCGCGCGGCCGCCTACCACGATTGTGGCTGGTATCGCTACCAGGTCGGTCCTCTGTTCGATGAGCAGAGCGCCGAACCGCTGGGTTTCATGAGGGTTCCGCTCGACGAGGTCCAGCTCGGCGCCTTCCAGTGGGGCACGGATTGGCTAACCGACATCGATCCGTACGCAGGGTTGCTCATCAACAAGCATCGGACGGGGCTTTGGCGAGGGCGATACGGCGCGATCCGATATCCCGTTGTGTTTAACGCCAAGGACCCGGGTCCGCTGCTTCAGGAATTCATTTCAAGAAATGAAGCCCGACAGGAGATCGAGGAGCGCTCGGTCGACAAACAGGAGTTCTGGACGAACTACCGTTTGCATCAGGTTTGGGATGTTCTGTCGTTGTATTTCTGTGTGGATGAGATCAAGAGCGACTACATCGAGCCGGTGCCGTTCCAGTATGAAGGCGGCGAAAACGATTGCGGGCGGATGACCATGACGCCGTTGGACTCGCGAACCGTGAGAATTGATCCGTACCCCTTCGACATGCCGGAGTTGCCGGTGCAGCTTCTTTGCAAGCGGCTGCCAAGGGCCACTTATGCCAGCCGCGCGGATTTCATGCGGGCGTATTTCCAGGCTGGGACCGAACTCGCCGAGTTCAGACTGGTGACGTGAGCGGCGTTCATGGGCCGAAACTCGTAGAATCCAGGGTACAGGCTGACAACTTCGCTCTGGGAAGTTCCGTGCCCCGTCGATCTCGAGTGTCGGGCGATCGGAACCGAAGAAGTGAACTTCGGGCAAGCGGACCCGAGAGAATCGAGCGCCGATGAAGTCGAACTACGATCTAGGTACGTCGAGAGTCTCCCGTTCACGCCAAGATATGCGTCCCGCGAACGAGATCTGCTCTCTCAAGGCCACCGATATGGCCAGGCTGATACAGCAAAAGAAGCTGTCGGCACGGGAAGTAATGGAAGCACATCTGCGGGAGATCGAACGTGTGAATCCCAAGGTGAACGCAATCGTCACTCTGGTTCCCGAGGATCAATTGATGGCCCAAGCCGAGGCCGCGGACGAGGTCACAATGAAAGGCCAGCGGATTGGGCCGTTGCACGGGCTGCCCGTCGGGGTGAAGGACAGTCATCAAACGAAGGGGATCCGCACGACGTGGGGCTCGATCCTCTATCAGGATCACGTGCCAAACTTCGACTGCCTCCTGGTCGAGCGCGAAACGTATGCCGGAGCGATCGTCATCGGGAAAACAAATTTGCCGGAGTTGGGCCTCGGGTCCCAGACGTTTAACAGGGTG
Source organism: Verrucomicrobiia bacterium (assembly GCA_035566475.1). Taxonomy (GTDB): domain Bacteria; phylum Acidobacteriota; class Terriglobia; order Acidiferrales; family UBA7541; genus Palsa-295. The sequence continues at coordinate 7,995 of DATMRE010000133.1, forward strand.
TTCGGTCCTACGCTCAATCCCTACGATCTTACGAAAACTTGCGGGGGCAGCTCCGGCGGCAGCGCGGTCGCATTGGCCTGCGGCATGGTGCCGATTGCGGACGGTAGCGATATGGGCGGGTCCCTGCGCAATCCGGCAAGTTTCTGCAGTGTGGTCGGGCTCCGGCCGTCGCCCGGGCGGGTACCAAGCAGCCCTGCGCAATTGGGGTGGTCGACGCAGGGAGTCGACGGACCGATGGCGCGGAATGTAGCCGATTGCGCCCTATTCTTGAGCGCCCTCGCTGGATTCGATCGGCGCTCGCCGATCGCGATCGACCAGTCGGGCGACCGGTTCGCCGGGCCACTGGCAGGCCGAAGCTTCAAAGGAGCGCGAGTTGCCATGATGAAGGGCCTGGGACTGCCGTGGGAACCGGCGGTAAGGAACGCCATCGCGGCCCAGCGCGGGATATTCGAGTCGTTCGGTTGCATCGTCGAGGAGGCCGAGCCCGACCTGAGCGAGGCGAATGAATGCTTCCTCGCGTGGCGCCACTGGCTCATCGAATCGCAATTCGGTGACTTGCTGGAGGCGAGTCCTGACAAGTTCAATGAATACATCCATTGGCACGTCGAAGAGGGGCGGAAGCTCATAGGGCCCTACTTGTCGCGGATCGAGGCGAAGCGCACGGCCCTCTACCATCGAATGCGCGAGTTCATGGACCGATACGAGTTCTTTGTCCTCCCGGTGAGCCAGGTGCTGCCATTCGACGTCAAGTCGCCGTTCCCGGAAGATATCGATGGCCTGAAAATGGAGAACTACCTCGCATGGATGAAGTCAGCCTATTACATTTCCGTCGTTGGAAATCCCGCGATCTCGGTGCCTTGTGCCTTCTCTGAGGACCACCTTCCCATCGGCATCCAGATCGTCGGACGGCACAGCGACGACTGGGGCGTGCTGCAAATGGGCTACGCATTCGAACAGGCCGCCGATCTGGAAACTCGATACCCGGCGGTCGGCCAGAGGCCTTCGACTTCACAAGAGCCGACGCACGGTCCGGATTAGATTGCACTCTCGGCGCGCAACCGCGCGATCGAGTCTTCATCGTAGCCGAGCTCACCTAATATAGCGCGGGTGTGCTCGCCTAGGGCGGGGACCGGGTCCATGCGCGGCATGTACTGGTCCGGCACGGCCGGCGGCAGCAGTGCAGGGATTTTCCCGGCGGGGGTATCGATGTCGACCCAGCGATTGCGGGCTTTGAGTTGGCGGTGGTCCCAGACGGCTTGCATGTCATTCATGCGGCCATTGGCAATCTGTGCAGAATCGAGTCGCTCGATCACCCCCTCTGCCGTCAGTTTCGAAAACGCGTCGGTGATGATCGCGCGCAGCTCCGCTCGCGCTGCCGCCCGGCGCGAATTTGAGGAAAAGCGCGGTTCCGTTGCCAGTTGCGGGCGCTCGAGAACTTTCTCGCAAAAGGCGATCCATTCTCGTTCGTTCTGAAGACCGACCATCACCGTTCTGCCATCGCCCGCAAGAAACGGGCCGTACGGATAGATTGTGGCGTGGGCTGCGCCCGCTCGCGGCGGGGGCGGAGCACCGTCGAATGAATAGTAAAGGGGATAACCCATCCATTCGACCATGCTTTCGAACAGCGATACGTCGATCCGGCAGCCTTGGCCGGTTTTCTCGCGTGCAATCAGCGCGGCCAGGATGCTCGAATAGGCGGAGGTCCCGGCGGCAATATCGGCGATCGAGCAACCTGCCTTCGAGGGTTCCTCGGGAGGGCCGGTGATGGAGAGGAACCCTGCTTCGCTCTGGATCAGGAGGTCGTAGGCTTTCTTCTGGTGATCCGGGCCATCGGACCCGTAACCGGAAATGTCGCAGACGATCAGTCTCGGGTTGGTGGCCCGCAGGGCCGCGTAGGAAAGTCCGAGTCGAGCCGCTGAGCCCGGTGCGAGGTTCTCGACCAAGACGTCCGCCATCTTCAAGAGTTTCTCGAGAATACCCGCTGCTTCCGGATGCTTGAGGTCGAGTGTCAAGCTTTCTTTCGAACGGTTGCACCAGATGAAATGAGAAGACAGGCCGCGCACGCGCTCGTCATAGGACCGGGCGAAGTCACCCTCGCCGGGCCGCTCGATCTTGATCACGCGCGCACCATGGTCCGCCAGTTGCCGAGTGCAGAACGGTGCGGCGATGGCATGTTCGAGTGCGATGACCGTGATTCCATCAAGCGGGCGCAAGAGGTTCTCCAGTTAGAACGAGCGGGGCAGTCCTAATACGTGCTCCGCCACGTACGACAGGATGAGATTGGTCGAAATCGGAGCTACCTGATACAGGCGGGTTTCCCGGAACTTGCGCTCGATGTCGTAGTCGCGGGCAAAACCGTAGCCTCCGTGGTACTGCAGGCAGGCGTTGGCCGCTTCCCACGAAGCCTCGGCGGCACCCAGCAGTGCCATGTTGGCCTGAGCGCCACAGGGCTGCTTGGAATCGAACAAATGGCAAGCCTTGAAGCGCATCAGGTTGGCTGACTCGATGTTGATATAGGCCCGCGCGATGGGGAACTGAACACCTTGGTTTTGGCCGATCGGCCGCCCGAATACGGTGCGTTCCTTGGCGTACTTTGTCACCTTGTCGATAAACCAGTAGCCGTCCCCGATACACTCTGCTGCGATCAACGCTCGCTCGGCATTGAGTCCGTCGAGGATGTAGCGAAATCCCTTTCCTTCCTCGCCGATCAGGTTCCCCGCCGCAATTTCCAAATTGTCGAAGAACAGCTCGTTGGTGTCGTGACTCACCATGTTGGGGATGGGCCGCACGGTGAGACCCTTCCCGACGGCTTCGCGCAGATCGACGAGAAAGATCGACATGCCTTCGGATTTCTTTTTGACCTCCGCGATGGGCGTCGTGCGCGCCAGCAGGATCATCAGGTCGGAATGCTGCACGCGCGAGATCCACACTTTCTGGCCATTCACTACGTAACGGTCCCCGCGCTTGACGGCGGTGGTCTGGATCCTCGTGGTGTCGGTTCCGCTGGTGGGCTCGGTTACACCCATCGATTGCAGGCGCAATCCGCCGGTCGCGATCTTCGGCAGATATTCACGCTTCTGCTCCTCGGAGCCATGGCGGAGCAACGTCGCCAGGTTGTACATTTGCCCATGGCAGGCGCCGGAATTCGCTCCCGCGTGGTTGATCTCCTCCATGATGACCGAGGCTTCGGTCAGACCAAGCCCCGAGCCGCCATATTCTTCCGGAATCAGTGCGGCAAGCCAACCGGCTTTCGTGAGCGTTTCGACAAACTCTTCCGGGTAAGCACCTTGTTGGTCAATCCGGCGAAAGTACTCGAGGGGGAATTGTGCGCAGATCTCGCGCACGGCGCGGCGCAATTCCTGATATTGGTCGGGTGTGTTTAACACGAAGGAGTTCTTTTCCTCGTCCCGCGCGGAATGGATCTGCTCACGCGAACGTCGCAGTCGCTTCCATTGCAAGCCAGCCATCGGCGTCTGCAGCCCACAATTTGACCGTTCCTTGATCCTGTTCGACGCGCCCGCAAACCAAAAACGGTGCGGTGTCGAACACTGGTCTAACAGCGCGAAATGAGAATCGCCGGACGCTCGCGCCCTCTAGGTTGCGCCTCAGGAGGTCGAGCAACAGCGTGGCGATTAGTGTGCCGTGTACTACCAGGCCGGGATAGCCTTCCACCTCCGTGGCGTACCGGCGGTCGTAATGGATTCTATGACCGTTGAAGGTCAATGCCGAGTAGCGAAATAACAGCACATCATCTGGACGGATCTCGCGCGTCCAGGAAGCACCGCCTGGCGCGACCTGCGGCTTCGGCACAGGATCGCCCGGTCTGGGGCTCTCGCGATAGACCAGGTCCTGCTCATCGATCAGTGCCAAACCCTTGCCGATGCTTATCTCATGTCGCACGAGCGCGAAAACGAGCGCGCCCGTACGCCCCTCTTTGAGGCTTACGTCCACGATGCGGGAAACACGATGGATCGTATCTCCCACCTGCAGGGGACGGTGGAACTCCAGACGGCCGCCTGCAAACATGCGCCGCGGCAGTGGCACGGGCGGAAGAAACCCGCCACGCTTCGCGTGTCCATCGGGGCCGAGTTCGGACTGCCGGTGGATCGGCAGAAAATACAGCCAGTGCCAAAGCGGCGGAACTGGATCGCCGGGCTGGGGAGGCGGGTCATCCCGATCGAGTGTCGCAGAAAGGGCTGCTATCGGCGCAGACGTCACCTGGTCGACGCCTGACTCGAGTCTCCCCAGCCACTCTCTCAGGTAATCTGTATCTACCTGCATGGTTGCCTTGTCGCCAATGGGCCGGTCTTGGGTCTGAGCCTGCCGGCGGTGCAGACGTTACCACGAGGCGGGGCAGCCCCGCTCATCGTGCGCGCGGCGTTTTGCGCAATTGCAATCCGCCCATAATATACTCTCATCCCTTCCGTAGCGTCTTGATGCGCGTCATGCCGTTCTGATGACCAGAGCAGATTAGTGGGCCGGCCAGTCGGTGGCAGGCAATTCAGGAATCGCGGCGCCGTCTTTGCGCGGGTCTGACGCCCCATAGTTCACACCAGCGGCGTAATCGCGCATGACGGCTTGACCACCTCCGAACGTATCAGAATAGCCGTGGTGCACTATCAATTGGTGGCCCTTGGCCGCGAGTTCGGCGCGCACATTGTCCGGAATTCGATCTTCGATCTCCACGTCGCAGCCGCTGAAATTCATTTTCGTGAAGCGGGCAGTTTCAAGGGCCGCCTGGATGTTCTGGTGAAAGTCGACGATATGGGAAACAAACTGCGCGTGGGCTTGCGCCTGGTTCCATCCGCCCATGATGCCAAAGGCAATCCGCAACTGATCCTTCTGCATGAGGGCTGGAATGATCGTGTGCAGCGGGCGTTTGTGCCCCGCGAGCGCATTGGGAGAAGCCGGGTCGAGGCTGAACAGCGCGCCGCGGTCATGGAGCACAAATCCGGTGCCGTCGGCGACCAAGCCCGACCCAAATTCAGCATAGTTCGATTGAATCAGCGAGACCATGTTGCCGTCGCGGTCGACAGTGCTCAGATACACCGTGTCGCCGGCATCGGGAACGGGATGGCCCGGTGCAACTTCACAGTTTGCGTGGTCCATATCGATCAGGTTAGCCCGCCGAGCGGCGTAATGTTTTGCGAGCAGGCCAGAGACGGGCAGCTTGGAGGTGTTCGGATCACCGATGAATCGGATCACGTCGGCGTAGGCAAGCTTCTTGGCTTCAATCTGCACGTGCAAGGCGCTTGCGGAGTTAAGACCGAACTGTCCGAGATTGAAACGTTCCATGATGTTGAGCATCGCAAGTGCGCCAATGCCTTGCCCATTGGGCGGCAACTCATAGACTGTCCAGCCGTGGTAGGTCGTCGAGATCGGCTCGACCCACTGGCTTGCGTAATCGGCGAAGTCCTTCGGGCCGAACACGCCTTTTTGATCAGCGGAAAGCGCGAGCAGCCGCTCGGTTATTTCGCCACGATAAAAGGCGTCGCGTCCGCCTTGCGCAATCTGGCGCAAGGACCAAGCGAGATCAGGGTTCCGAAAGATTTCGCCGACTCGCGGCGCGCGCCGGGAAATCAGGAACGTACGAGCAGCACCTTCGTTGGTTTCTAGCAGGTCAACGTTGCTCGCGAAGTGGAGCGATATCCATTCGGTAACTGGAAAACCGCGCTCGGCGAGTTGAATCGCCGGGGCGAGGACTTCCTGCATTCTCTTGTTGCCGAACCGATCAAGCAGCTTTTGCCATCCGTCGACGGCCCCGGGGACCGTTACCGATTCTATTCCAGACGGAGGCACCCTCTCGAGTCCCATCCGATGCAGGCGATCTATCGATTGGCCGGCTGGCGCCCAACCGCTGGCATTCAAGCCGTAGAGTTTCCCGCTCTTTGCATCGTATACGATGGCGAACAGATCGCCGCCGATGCCGTTCCACATCGGAGCGACGACGGTCATCACAGCGTGGGCAGCCACGGCGGCGTCAACCGCGTTGCCACCGCGCTCGAGAATCGCGGCGCCCGCCTGAGACGCCAAGGGCGATTCCGAGGCGACGATTCCGGACTGGGAAATCACCATCGAGCGTCCCTGAACGCGATCCTC
>DATMRE010000134.1:0-9681 GCA_035566475.1 Verrucomicrobiia bacterium
ACCGCTTCATTCGTAGACGACTTGGGTGCCGATTCGCTCGACACGGTCGAGCTGGTGATGGCCTTCGAGGAAGCTTTCGGCATCGAGATCCCGGATGAGGATGCCGAGAAGATTGCCACGGTGAAGGACGCCATCGAATACATCGAGAAGCACGCCAAGGCAACGAAGTAGTCCGCCGCCGTCCCATTCCGATACAGGAGAAATCGCCGTTGAACCGCCGAGTCGTGGTTACGGGTGTTGGTTTGGTCTGCGGGTGCGGGATCGGGACCGACGAGGTGTGGCGCGGCCTGCAGGCTGGGAAGTGTGGGATCGGCCCGGTCACGCATTTCGACGCGACGGGTTTCGATTGCCGCATAGCCGGTGAGGTGAAGAATTTCGAACCGCTCGACTGGGTCGAGAAAAAAGAGCTCAAGAAGATGGGCCGGTTCATTCAACTGGCGCTCGCCGCAGCCGATTTCGGCATGCGCATGGCCGGGCTCGAGGTCACGGCGAGCATCGCGAACCGGACGGGCGTGTACATCGGCTCGGGGATCGGCGGGTTCGACGTCATCGAGCGGGAGCACTCCAAGTTTCTCGCCGGCGGCCCCGGCAAGATTTCCCCCTTCTTCATTCCGGCGGCGATCGTGAACCTGGCCTCGGGCCATGTCTCGATCCGTTATGGCGCCAAGGGGCCGAACTCCGCGACAGCCACGGCTTGTTCCGCTTCGGCGCACGCCATTGGCGACGCCTACAAGATCATCGCGCGGTGTGGCGCCGATGTCATGATTGCCGGCGGCTCGGAGGCAGCGGTCACGCCAATGGGCATCGGTGGATTCGCCGCCATGCGGGCGCTTTCGACCCGCAATCACGAACCGGAGCGCGCCAGTCGCCCGTTCGATCGCGAGCGCGACGGATTTGTCGTCGGGGAAGGAGCGGGTGTGCTGATTCTCGAGGCGCTCGAATTCGCCGAGCGGCGCGGCGCGAATATCCTTGCGGAAATCGTGGGCTACGGAATGTCCGGCGACGCATATCACATCACGCAGCCGGCCGAGGAGGGCGACGGCGGGTATCGCGTTTCGATCGCCGCGCTCGAGGATGCGAAGATTTCGCCCGACGAGGTAGGCTACGTGAACGCACACGGCACCTCGACGCCGATCGGCGACGCAATCGAAACGACCGCTCTCAAGCACGTCTTCGGCGAGCGTGCGAAGAAGGTCCCGATCAGCTCGACGAAATCCATGACCGGGCATCTGCTCGGCGGAGCGGGAGGGCTCGAGGCCGGGATCAGCGTTCTCGCGCTGCGGGACCAGATTCTTCCGCCAACGATCAACTATGAAAACCCCGATCCGTGCTGCGACCTCGACTACATCCCGAACCATGCGCGGAAGGCGGAGGTGAACTACGTGCTCTCGAATTCGTTCGGCTTCGGCGGTACGAACGCTTCGCTCGTCTTTAAGCGCTGGAACGGGAAGTAGCAGGCGCGCCATGTTAGATGCTCTCGCAGTCCGCCCGTGCCGTCTCGCTTGGTGCTGAATCGAAGGCGGAGGCAATCGTGAAGATCGGAGTCTGCCTCAAGCAAGTTCCCGCGAAGGACGCGCCGCTCGCGATTCTAGAAGGCGGCCAATGGATCCGCGAATCCGACATCGGATTCGAAACCAACGAGCCCGACACTTATGCGCTCGAAGAAGCCTTGCGGCTCAAAGAAAAACATGGCGGCGAGGTCGTGGCCGTCTCGATGGGCCCGGAACGCTCGAAGCAAACCATCAAAGAAGCTCTCGCCAAGGGCGCCGACCGCGGCATCCACGTCGCCGAGCCTGAATTCTTCCAACTCGATCCGCCGGGCGCCGCACGGGCGCTCACTCGAGCTATACAACAGGAGAATTTCGATCTCATCCTTACCGGCCTGCAGAGCGACGATCAAGGCTTCGGCCAGACGGGCGTGTTGCTCGCCGAGTTCCTCGGCCACCCGCACGCCACGATCATCATGCAGATCGAGGCGACCGATGGGCGCATGAAACTGAAGCGCGAGCTCGAAGCGGGATGGTTCCAGTGGGTCGAGCTGCCGCTCCCGGCCGTTCTTACGATTCAGTCCGGCATCAACAAGCCGCGTTACGCGACGCTCAAGGGCATCATGGCTTCGAAGAAGAAAGAGATCAGAACCGTCGACCGCGCCTCTCTCGGCGTGCTCCCGGATCGTCCGACGCAGCGTGTCGAGCGAATTTACGTTCCCGAAAAGGCCAAGAAGACGGAGTTCATCTCGGGGCAGCCGAAAGAAGTCGCCGCCAGGTTGATCGAACGGCTGAAGCACGAAGCCCGAGTCTTGTAGGCCCGTGGGCTTCAAAGGACCGTAGCCGAGTGGAGTTTCTAGGCGGCGGGTGAAGTCCAAGAATCATGGCGCCGCGGGGTTTGGCCACGACCCGAGCCCTGCGTTTCCTTCGGGGCGTTTTGTGTGTGTTTCGAATCAGTCTAGCCGTGCCGACCCGATAGGATCGAAGTTCCTGCTAAGTACTGATCAGCCGGCGCGAGTCGGGTCGAGCGCCCAGCAGACGCAATCATGAAAATTCTCCTGATCACCGAGCAGCGCGATGGCAAGTGGAACCAGGTGGGCTTTGAAACGCTCCGAGCGGCGCAAGAGATCGCCCACGACACCGGAGGCACTCTCTCAGGGGTGGTCATTGGCAAAGCTGTCGCCGCGCTCGCCCAGGAGCTCGCGGGCGCCGAGCTCGATGAAGTACTGCTGGTCGAGCATGACCTGCTCGATCAATACACGCCGGACGGGTTCACGATTGCGCTGCGCCAGGTGATCGAGCGGGCCAAGCCCGACCTCGTGTTGCTGCCCCACACATACCAGGTGCGCGATTTCGTGCCCAAGCTTGCCGCGTCGATCGACCGGGGAATGATCGGTGATTCGATCGGCTACCGCTACGAGAACGGCAAGCTGATTTTCGTTCGCCAGATGTTCCAGGGCCGCACGGCGGCAGACGTGACCTTCACCGGAGACGCGCCCTGGGTCGCCTCGTTTCAGGCTGGAGCCTTTCGCGCGGATCTGGTTCGGAAGCGCGAGAGCGGCAGGGCGCCGGTACGATCCGAGAGCGTGGAACTGAAACCGGACGAGATCCGAACGAAGCCGCTCGAGCTTTTCCGCGAAGCGAAACAGGCCGTCGACCTCACCCAGGCGCCCGTGCTCGTCTCGATCGGCCGCGGCATCAAGGCGCCCGAGAATATTCCCATGGCGGAACGGCTGGCGAAGCTGATGGGCGGAGAACTCTGCGCGTCGCGCCCAATCTGCGATGAAGGCTGGTTGCCGATGGACCGCCAGATCGGCAGCTCGGGGCAGACCGTCGCTCCGAAGCTCTACCTCGCGCTCGGGATCAGTGGCGCGATCCAGCACGTCGTGGGCATGAAGGGCGCGCGCACGATCGCCGCAATTAACAAGGATCCAAACGCCCCCATCTTTGAAGTTGCCGATTACGGAATCGTCGGGGATCTCTTTGAGATCGTTCCGGCCCTCATCGAAGAACTCGAGAGGTTGAAATCCAGCTGACCGTCTCGGCCTTCGCCTCTCGTCCGACGAGCACGGATGCGATCTCGAACCGGCCTTCGCTTGAGTTGATCCCGAGTTCGGTCGCATAGGCTGGCTCATCGGGTCGCACCCGGTCACACGACTCGGCACACCCGGAAACTTCAAGAGCTGTCTGCGATCGATATCCATCGCGTCATTCCTCGCCGCTCCCGGGACGGGAGAGCCAGCCAGGGTTCTCGCGATCGATGCTCGATATGGCTCGCCCGGCGTGAATTTTCCACAATTTCAACAAACCGATCAGCAGGTGTCGCGGGATTTTTACCGCTTCCTCACCCAATTGTTACATTGACTCGCCACCATACACATTCAGTAAACAGCCGCCTTCGGACCCGCTCTCGAGTGGGGGGTGCGTGCGGCTGCCCCTTCGGAACATTCTAGGTCGATGGAGCTCGCGACGCTCGATGGGTCGGGTGTCGGTCATGATCTCACTGGGAGGTGGGTGATGCGGTGGACTGTTTACTCGATGCTTTTGACGGCTCTCGCTTTGAGAATGCTCTGGCCGGTTCCGGCTGCGGCTCAGGAGGCCAAGGGCACGGTCGCTGGAACCGTGAAGGATTCGACTGATTCCCCATTGCCGGGCGCACTCGTCGAACTCCAACCGCTCGGAAATCGGGTTGTATCGGACACCCAGGGTCAATTCAGAATCACGAACCTTGCTCCCGGCCAGTATACCCTGACGTTTTCCTACGTCGGGTTCGAAGTCTCGACTGCAGCCGCAAAGGTCGAGGCCGGGCAGGTGGCGAACGTGGATGCCGTGCTGAAGGTTGCTTCGCAGACTGACCAGGTCATCGTCACCGCCGAGCGGCCTCGCGGCGAGGCGGAGGCGATCAACATTGAGCGCACAGCCGACAATATCGTGCAAGTGTTGCCGGCCACGGTCATCACGAGCTTGCCCAATACCAACGTCGCCGATGCCGTTGGCCGGCTGCCGAGCGTAACGCTCGAGCGTGACGAAGGCGAAGGCAAGTACGTTCAGATTCGCGGTACCGAGCCCCGTCTCAGCAACACGACCATTGACGGCGTGGAAGTGCCTTCTCCGGAAGCGACCGTGCGCAACGTCAAGCTCGACGTCATTCCCTCCGATCTGGTCGAGCGCATCGAAGTCAACAAGACGCTCTCGGCCAATCAGGACGCCGATGCCATCGGCGGATCGGTCAACCTCGTCACCAAAGAGCCGACCGATCGTCCAACGTATGCTTTCTCGGGCGAAGGTGGCTACACGCCCATTCAGAACGGGCGCTGGCTCGATGCATTTACCGGTACCATCGGCAAGCGCTTTGGCTCAAGCAAGCGTTTCGGAGCCTTGTTGGGCGGCAGCTATGACTGGAACGGACGTGGCATCGACGACATCGAGCCTTCCCAAGGGACCGCCAAACTACCCAATGGACGGAACATCGCCGTAGTCACCGGGGTAGACACCCGCGAATATCAGTACTACAGAACCCGTTACGGTTTCGACACGAACCTCGACTACCGCCTAGGCACGGCATCGAGCGTCTATCTGAGGGGCCTCTATTCCGATTTCCACGATTACGGCAGCACCTGGGTCTATACCTATAACCCCGGTAATCCCCTATCACAGTCGGGGCCCGTGACGAGCTTCGACAACACCGGCAACATGCAGTACCGCGAGTACATTCGCCGTGCTGACCAGCAAATCTTCAGCGTCTCAACCGGAGTGCGCCACGACCTTTCATCGACGCTGATCACCTATGAATTCGCAGTTGCACGCGGACACCAGATTGGAGGTTTTCCGACCACCTACTTCAACGGACCTGGCAACGTTCAGTTTAACTTGGATACGAGCGACCCCTACCGGCCGAAATTCCTGGCAGTGAATGGCGCGCCCATCTATCAGCCGCAAGCCTATTCCATCAGCCAAGCGGTCCCTGTCCACTTGCACACCACGCAACTCAATTTTCAGGGCGCGGCCTCACTGGCCAGGCGCTACGCCACAGGCTCTCATCTTGGAACGTTCGAGCTGGGGTTCAAAGTGCGGAATGCCCACAAAACCTATAACGTCAACAATCTTTACTATGATGCCACGACCGCGGGCCTGACACTCGACCAAGGCCTTGGGACATTCACGAATCCCGGCTACTACGACGGTTCATACCAGCTTGGGCCGCTCTCCGATTACAGCAAGTTGCTCAACCTGTTCACGAGCAATCGCGGCGCGTTCAAGTTCGATTCCAACCTCACCCACCTGAAATCGGACACAGCGGACTACGACGCGAACGAGCGTGTCTATGCAGGCTATCTCATGAACTCGATCAGTTTCGGTAAGATACGCCTGCAAACAGGACTCCGTTTCGAGGGAACGCAGTCGGACTACACGGCAAATCAGGTGAACCTGCAGAATAAGACGACCTGGCTCTCGACCACGCCAGTCGGGGGCAGCGGCAGCTATCTCAACGTGCTGCCGAGCGTGCAGTTGCAGTACCTGCTCACTCCAAACACCAACGTCCGCGCGACATATGGCATGGGCATCGCCAGGCCGAACATCTCCGATCAGGTGCCATCCGAGCAGATTAATCCAAACGCGAGTCCAAAGAGCGTCGTAATCGGCAATCCGGGGCTAAAGGCAACCCGCGGCAATGATTTCGACCTCCTTCTCGAACACTACTTCCAACCGCTCGGTATCCTCCAAGCAGGCTTCTTCTACAAAGACCTGGCGAACCCGATCTACAACACGACCGGGACAATCACAGCCGGACAGTTTGGAGGTTACCAGCTGCAGCAATCCATCAACGGACCAAACGCACACATCGTCGGGATTGAGGCGGCTTGGGAGCAGCGCCTGTCGTTCCTTCCCGGACTCCTTGCAGGCTTCGGGGTCGCCGCAAACTACAGTTACACCTCCTCCCGGGTTAGCTTCCCGGCGGGCTTCTCCGGTGGCCGGACCGACCACCCGGCACTGCTGCGTCAGGCCCCGAACACCTGGAACCTGGGCATGACCTACGACAAGTCGCGCTTTTCGATGCGCTTCGGCGTAAGCCACAACGATGCGAACATTTACGCCTACAACTATTCGCAGCCGGCAGGAGTCGCCTTGAATGATCCCATCCTCGGGTTAAAGGGTCCGAACGGCGACCTCTACCTCTACGCGCATACGCAGTTTGACGTGCAGGGCAGCTATCGTGTCGCCAAGGGATTTCAAGCCGTGGTCTCCGGGTTGAACCTCAGCAATGAGGTTTTTGGTTTCTACCAGGGCAGCCCGATCTATCCGACCCAGCGCGAGTACTACCACCCGAGCGTTTTGTTCGGGATCCGCTGGTCATCGTCGGTCGAATAGCCATCCGGGGGGCTATCCACCCTTCCTAGAGGTGCCCTGTCCCCCAGAGGCAGCATGTCTGTATATGTCTGATTATTAAACAGTTACTGGACATGTGTCGAACATCGGGAAGCTCGGCGGAGCCTGCACCTTCGATCGAGCCTGGAGAGGGGCAGGTGCCGACGGCTCAAACCTGCTCTTCGAGAAGACTCAAGCATTACGTCGCGAAAGACGCTATCAACGCGAAACCGTCGTTTTCAATCATATTGAACCCAATTCAACCTGCTCTCACCTGGTTGTCACACTACGTTCATATCCGCAGTCTACTCTCCTCGCGTTCTGTTATCGCCACGATAGATCGTGATCCAGATCCGGGAGTTTCCGCTCGCGAAGATAGTTGTGTGCCAATGACCGTGGCGTTTACCGAATGACGGCTGCGCGCAAAACGAGAGATCGAACGCGCGGCCTGAGGAACTCAAATTCGATTGGAGCCTAAACTCATGCGCAGGTTCTTTGACTCGGCATTACTCGCGGCCTTCATGTTCTGCTTGCTCTGGCCGACAACGGCTGGGGCGCAGGCTGGCACAGGCACGATCTCCGGCACGGCCACGGATACGGACCACGACGTGCTGCCGGCCGCTCTCGTGAAGCTCGATCCCGGCGGGACAACGGTCAAGACCAACGACCAGGGCGAATTCGCCATGACGAACGTGGCGCCAGGAACTTATACCCTCACGGTTACCTACGTAGGTTTTGCGCCCTCCGAAACGAGCGTAACGGTCGCAGCCGGGCAGGTGGCGAGCGTGAGCCCAGTTCTGCAGGTTGCTTCGCAAGACACATCTATCGTTGTGACAGCGGGACGCAGTTACGGCGAAGCCGAGGCCGTGAACGAAACCTTGTCTGCGGAAAATATTCTCAACATTCTACCGGCCCCGGTGATCAGGAGCCTCCCCAATGCGAATATTGCTGATGCTGTCGGCCGCTTGCCCGGCGTTACACTCGAGCGGGACGAGGGTGAAGGTAAGTACGTCCAGATTCGCGGAACCGAGCCGAGGCTCAGCAATCTGACGATCGACGGCGTCGAGGTTCCGTCACAGGAAGGGGGCGTCCGGCAAGTGAAGCTCGATGTCGTCCCGGCGGACCTGATCGAGTCGGTCCAGATCAATAAGACTCTGCAAGCCAACCAGGATGGAGACGCCATCGGCGGATCAGTGAACCTTGTCACCAAGACCGCTGGCGAGCGCCCCACCGTTTCCTTCTACGGATCAGGTGGATTTACTCCCATCATACACTCCGTCCCGGTCGGCGAGACCGGTCTCACCGTCGGCAAGCGCTTCGGCGCAGAGAAGCGCTTCGGCGTGATCCTCAGCGGGTCCTACGACTACAACGGCCGCGGCATCAATGACATTGAACCATCAGGCGCCACGATTCTGCCAGGAACCACTTTCAGCCCCGATTACGGGGGCCAGGAGACTCGCCTGTACAAGTACAACAGAAACCGCTACGGCTTCGGCGGCAGTGCGGATTACAAAGTGGGAGAGGCCGGGGTCATTTACCTTCGCGGCCTGTTCTCTGACTTCAAGGATTCTGGTCGCAGGTGGTCTTACATATTTGTCAACAATGATCCCGCGCTCGGTGCGCCGGGTACCCCGTCCTTCACCACCGAGATCCGCAACGGACACTATCAGACCGCCATGGCGCTGCTTGGCGGCAGTCACGTCTTCGGCAAATACTACCTGAACTGGGGACTCTCTGCATCGCGCTCGCGTATGCTCAATCCCATCAATGGAGGGGAGTCGATCGACACGTTTAGTTCTACGCTCCCATCAAGCAATTGCCAGTACGATCCGGCCTTGACCAAGACTGTCTACCGCCCCCAGTGGGCGCCAGTCTGCTACACAGAGGCGTACAACCCTGCTACCATGCAACTCACCCAGGTCGAGCAAGCCAACCACGGACAATCGAGCCAACTGAATCTTCAGGCGCAACTCTCAGCGGGCAGGCAGTATCATCTTGGGTCCCACTCGAGCCAGTTCGAGCTCGGGTTCAGGATTCGCAATGCCCATAAGTTCGACGATTCCTACGAAGCCTTCTACGTCCCGAATCCTGCCTTGAGTTTGAACTTGCCGCTCAGCACGTTCGCGACTAGCTTTAATTCCGGAACCTATTATGACGGCTCTTACCCCTACGGACCCCTGGGCAGCTGGGATAAGATCCAGAGGCACTTCAACGCCAATCCCAATCAGTTCATACTGGACCCCGCGAACCCCCCGAGCACTTACGGGACGAATCCCGCCAATTTCGACCTCATCGAGCGCGTCACGGCCGGTTACCTGATGAACACGATTGAGTTCACTCGGTTCACGCTCGTCGCCGGAGTCCGTTTCGAGGGCACACAGTTTGACACGGGGAGCGTGAACACGACGGCGATTAACCCTTGCGTGGGCCTTTGCGTGAAAGCCACGGGTTCGTACATCGACGTTTTGCCGAGCGCCTCGCTGCGTTTCCGCATCGACAATCACTCGGCACTGCGCCTGGTCTATGGCCGGGGGCTGTCGCGTCCCCTCCCGGCCCAATTAACCACCGCAGTCTCCGAGGACACGAGCACGGCACCATCTACCTTCAACGTCGGTGCCGTCCTGAACCCGGAGCATGCGAACAACTACGATCTGCTCTATGAACGGTATCTAACTCCGCTCGGCCTGATCCAGGCGGGTTTCTTCTACAAAGATATTACCGATCCCATTGTGACGAATGTGGTCCTGGCGTCATCGGGACCGTATGCAGGGCACTTCGTGGCAACACCCGCGAACGCCGGCAGCGCCTACATCACGGGCATCGAGCT
>DATMRE010000135.1:0-14218 GCA_035566475.1 Verrucomicrobiia bacterium
CGCCCGTGGTCCAAACGTCTTCGATCACCAGGACGCGCTCGCCCGGATGCAATTCGAAACCGCGGCGTAGGGCCATCTGTCCGGAACGATCGCGCTCGACGAAGAGCGAGCGAACACCGAGGGCGCGGGCGACTTCGTAGCCGATGATGATGCCGCCGAGCGCTGGTGCAACGACGCAGGTGATGCGGAGGTTCTTGAAAAGTTCACCGAGCGCCCGGCCGAGCTGTTCGGCGTGCTCCGGCAGCTCCAATATCAGCGCGCACTGAATGTAGGTGCCGCTGTGGCGTCCGCTGGTAAGCTCGAAATGCCCCGCTCGGACAGCTCCTACCTCTTCGAGGAGCTTGAGAATTTCGTCGCGCTTCATCGCGCACCGCCTCAGAGCAGGAGCCTTTGAAAACCCGAGCTTCTAGTCCGCTCGGCCAGCCTAAAGGTCCAGACCGTAACTGTCAATGCCAAGCCGACATCAAGCCGACATTCTCGACATTCGGGGCGGGCCGAGCCGCATCGAAGCCGGATGGGAAATGGGAAGAGAGAGCGGGGCCTCCCGGCCCAGTTCAACTCGAGGCGAAGATCATTTTTTCCTGTTTCGTTTTCTGCTGTTTTCCTGCTGCATTCCGTTGACGAAATGGGGGAATCCTGCTACAAAGAAGGATTCTGTGCGGTCTGCTCTCGCGTTCAAAAGGCCCCTGTTCAGGGAGTCCGTTTCCGGAGAGTGAATAGCAAATTTGCTCGGGGATTTATTGCTTTATGGGTGTGAGCGCACTGGCGACGCAGTCAAGCATCGAAATCCAGATTTGAATTCTACAAAAAATCTCAGCGGCGGTCGTCGAGTGGACAGTGTGTGAGACGAGGCTCATGATGACTGGCGGTGGAGGAAATCTGATGCGCAACCGGTTCGGATCATTAGGATGCCGAGTCTTAAAATATGCGGCCAGCGCCGCGCTGATATTGGGGGGCACTGTCGCGGCTCACGCCCAATCGGCTCCGGAAGGGGCAGGCGGAGAAGCAGCCTTGAAGCTTCCTGACCTGTCACAGGTGCAGTTCCTCGGCACCGACGGCCACAAGCTGCTGATGTGGGGAATCCTGTTCTGCCTGTTTGGACTGGCCTTTGGCCTCTCGATCTATACCAGCTTGAAGAACCTTCCCGTACACCGCGCCATGCGCGAGATCTCCGAACTGATCTATGAGACCTGCAAAACCTATCTGGTCACGCAGGGCAAATTCCTGATCGTGCTCTGGGCCTTCATCGCAGCCGTCATCGTGCTCTATTTCGGCGCGCTGCGTCACTATGAGGTGATCAAGGTCATCATTATCCTGGCCTTCAGCGTCCTCGGAATTGCAGGCAGCTACGGTGTCGCGTGGTTCGGCATTCGCGTGAACACGTTTGCGAACTCACGGGCGGCATTTGCCGGGCTCCGCGGGAAGCCCTACCCGATCTACGAGATACCGCTCCGCGCCGGGATGAGCATCGGGATGATGTTGATCAGTGTCGAACTGCTGATGATGCTCTTCATCCTGCTGTTCGTTCCGGGTGACTATGCGGGACCCTGTTTCATCGGTTTCGCCATTGGTGAGTCGTTGGGCGCGGCCGCTCTGCGAATCGCGGGCGGCATTTTCACCAAGATTGCAGACATCGGATCCGACCTGATGAAGATTGTTTTCAAGATCAAGGAAGATGACGCACGCAATCCGGGCGTGATCGCAGACTGCACGGGCGACAACGCGGGCGACTCGGTCGGTCCGAGCGCCGACGGTTTCGAAACCTATGGAGTGACCGGCGTTGCGCTGATAACCTTTATTCTGCTCGGCGTGAAGGATCCCACCGTGCAGGTGCAGTTGCTGGTTTGGATCTTCGTCATGCGCATCGCCATGCTGGTGGCCAGCGCCGCTGCCTACTTCATCAACGGCGCCATTGCCAAAGCTCGGTACGGCAATGCGGACGAGATGAACTTCGAGGCTCCGCTCACTTCGCTTGTCTGGATCACTTCGATTGTCTCGATTTCGCTCACCTACGTCATCTCCTCCGCCATCATCCCGAGCCTGGGCGGCGATACGACGCAATGGTGGAAGCTGGCGACGATCATCTCTTGCGGCACGCTGGCCGGCGCCGTTATTCCGGAGTTGGTGAAGGTCTTCACATCGATGGATTCGCGGCACGTCCGGGAGGTCGTGAGCTCGGCGCGTGAGGGCGGCGCCTCGCTGGGAATTCTCTCCGGATTCGTCGCCGGCAACTTCTCTGCCTACTACCTGGGATTGACGATGGTCGTGCTGATGTCCATCGGTTACCTTTTCAGCCTGCAAGGACTCGGCGCCCTGATGATTGCGGCGCCCGTGTTTGCCTTCGGTCTGGTGGCCTTCGGCTTCCTGGGGATGGGTCCGGTCACGATCGCGGTCGATTCTTACGGCCCTGTTACGGACAACGCGCAATCCGTCTACGAGCTGTCCCTGATCGAACACGTCCCGAACGTCGAGCAGGAAATCAGAACGGATTTCAAGTTCGACGTGAACTTCAGCCGCGCGAAGGACCTGCTCGAGGCGAACGACGGCGCGGGCAACACCTTCAAGGCGACCGCCAAGCCCGTGCTGATCGGCACCGCAGTGGTCGGAGCTACGACGATGATTTTCTCGATCATCATGACTCTGACAAATGGACTCACCGCGAACGTGGCGAATCTCTCCCTGCTGCACGCGCCCTTCATGCTGGGTCTCATCACCGGCGGCGCCATGATTTACTGGTTCACGGGCGCTTCAACCCAGGCGGTAACCACGGGCGCCTACCGCGCCGTAGAATTCATTAAAGCGAATATCCGGCTCGAGGGAACGGAGAAGGCCTCCGTTTCCGACAGCAAGAAGGTCGTCGGGATCTGCACGAAGTACGCACAGATGGGAATGCTGAATATTTTCATCGCCGTGTTCTTCGCAACACTGGCCTTTTCCTTTGTCGAGCCGTTCTTCTTCATCGGATATCTCATCTCGATCGCCATCTTCGGCCTCTACCAAGCCATCTTCATGGCCAACGCCGGGGGCGCTTGGGACAATGCCAAGAAGATCGTTGAAGTCGAACTCAAACTGAAGGGCACTCCGCTGCACGATGCTACGGTTGTGGGCGACACGGTGGGCGACCCGTTCAAGGACACTTCTTCGGTGGCGTTGAATCCCGTGATCAAATTCACGACCCTGTTCGGACTGCTGGCAGTCGAACTGGCTGTCGAGCTTACGGCCAAGAATGCGCAGTTGACCCACATCCTGGCGGCGGCCTTCTTCGTCGTGTCCTTCATCTTCGTGTACCGCTCGTTCTACAGCATGCGGATCAAGGTGGCCGAAGAGGGTCGAGCCGCTGGACGGGAAGGAATCGAAAACGCGTAAGGTCGACGGGCCCCATTCGCACCTCAACGCGGAGCAGAAAGGGGAGCGCGAAACGCCCTTCCCTCCGTCTTCTCTCGCGTGTCCCGCTATGCCTTCACGAGGCCCAGGAACTGGCGCGGGTCGTTCGCGAAGCCAGGGAAAACCTTATCGAGCGCGCGATCTCCAAGGTGCAGCGAGATGATTTCGCCGAGCACGCTGCGATAGTCGGTGGTGACGGCGAGGTCGCGTCCGTCGTGAAGCTGGCCTTCCCCCATGCCCGGCCAGTGCGTGTAAACCTTGCCGCCCTTGATTCTGCCACCCATCAGAAACATGCAGTTCGCATGGCCGTGATCGGTGCCACGGTTGCCGTTTTCGTGCGCCGTTCGGCCGAATTCGGACATGCTGACAAATACGACATCGTCCATGCGGTCACCCATGTCCTGATGGAATGCCGCCACACCCTGGCCGAGGTCACCGAGAAGATTGGAAAGCTGGCCTTGTACGCCGCCTTCGTTGACGTGGTGGTCCCAGCCGCCGCTATCGAGGAATGCGACTTCGAGCCCTAGGTCCGCTTTGAAGAGCTCGGCGATTTCCGACAAGCTTCGACCGAATCGGCTGTTCGGATACTGTGCCCCATTCTCGGGTTCGTAGGCGTCGGGATTGATTTTTCGGAGCTGCTCGATCGCTTCAAACGTTTCCCGCCCCACGCCCGAGAGCGCGCGATCGACGCTATGCGCGTACATCGCTTCAAACCCGCCCTCGGCCGTTTCCTCTGGGCCATACATTTTGAATTGTTTCAAGTCTGGGATCGCCACCGCGGGCACCCGGCCCTGTAAGGTACGCGGAAGATAAGCGCCGAATGCGACAGCGCGGAATGGCGAGAGCCGCTCCTCGGCCCCCTGCTGAAGCGCGCGATTCAGCCAGCCGTCGCCGGTGGCCTTCATGCCGGGCGTGCCGGATTCCATGAAATCTTGCGCTTCGAAGTGCGAACGTGTCGGGTCCGGCGAGCCTACGGCCTGGACCACGGCAAGCTGACCATTTTCGAACAATGGATATAACGACTCTAGGCTCGGGTGCAGACCGAAGAATCCATCGAGGTCAATCGCCGCGTCCCTATTGCCGCGCCGCGGCTCGGGGATTGCGATCGTTGGGCGCAGTTGATAGTAACTCGGCTCACCGAACGGGACGACCACGTTCAGTCCGTCCATCGCCCCGCGCTGGAATAGCACGACCATCTTTCGCTTGTTGTTCGCCAGGGGAGTGGCCGCCACAGCGCGCTCGAGAAACGACGGCAGCGAAGCCATGCCAACCATCGCGACGCCACCGCTCTTTAGAAAGTAACGCCGAGTAATTTTCATCGCCGCCCTCCGCTACAGCCAAACTTGAATGTCAGCACACTGTGCTACCGCTGCTCGAATTCCGGTGCCCCGAGGACCAGGCCGGCGATCAGGCCCTGGTTCACCTCGTTCGCCGGGTCGTCGAGACGCCTATGGAAAATCTGCGGGTCGCTCATCCGACCCTCAAGCGTCTGGCGCGTGCCAGCGCTGACCTGGCCGTCAAGGAAGATATCCAGCGCACGAAAAAGCGCTACGCGCGGCTCGAGCGAAGCATCTTTGCCGAACATCGTGGTCAAGTCCAACTTTGCGCCGGGCATGTGATCGCCTGCGAATGCGAGCGCGAAGTTGAGACGGTTCAATAGCGCCCCGGTGTTGACCCACGTTTCGGACCGATCCGAGTAGCCTGTGGGTGGCTGGCACAAGAAAAGAGGCTCTCCCATTCGCCCGACCCACTCGACCAAGGGTAAGGAGACCGAAACGTCGGCGTGCAAGGCGCGGGCCGTACTCGCAACAACCTCGAACGGCGTCTTTACCTTGGCGCGGTAGCTGTCCCTCGACCAAAACTCCGGCGAGTAAATCATCGTCCGGAGCACGCTCCGGATATCGCCACGGGTCTTTTCGTAGTTCTTCGCCATGCGCTCAACGAGCGACCGCGGGGGATCATCGGAGACGAATCGGCGGGCCAGCTCCGTCGAGATGAACTTTGCCGTGTGAGGATCATTCGCGAGCATCTTCAGCGCTTCTTCACCATCCCGCTCGCCGCCGTAGTCGAATCTGTGGCCCAGTACGATTTTCTCGCCCCGTGCATGGAACTCAGGCTTGAAAACATACTCGGGCTCTTTGCGCGGGTCGCGAATGGTCCAGCCGGTCAGGCAGTTCGCCATCCCGATCACGTCCTGCTGCGTGAATCCCGCGTCCACGCCTACCGTGTGCAACTCCATGACCTCACGACCGTAATTCTCATTCAGGCCGCGCTCTTGTTTCTGCCGGGGCGGCCTTCCGAACGGGAGCAGGGACCGAGCGTCCCAACCGGGAAACGTTCCTGGCTGCGGCGGAAAGCCGTAAGCGAAGATTCCCTGATAGCGATCGCGGCGCATGGCCATCTCCTGCTGCGATTGCTCGAAGGCCGCGGGATCGACGCTCTGCCAGTTATCGAGATAGAAGAGCATCGCCGGACTCTTCGCCGTGGCGATCAGGAGATCCTGAAATTTGGTCATGGTGTTCGGGCGGATCGCGTCGCGCACGTAGGAGGTGATGAGCCACTTGTCCTCTGCCTTGTTGGCGAATACGTTGAAATGGTTGAACCAGAAATCTTCCATCATGGCTTCGAGCTGGCGCCCGCTGTATACGGCCCGGTCGAGCTTGGCCATCGAGAGTTCGACGACGATCCGGTTGGGCCCTTCGACCTTCGCGAGCTGCTGCTGGGCCTTGTCGATGTTTTCATCTCCTGTGCCGATCACTTGGGCGATCGTTTCACGACGCCTCTGCTGCTGCTCGGCCCGAAAGCCCTGCCTGTTCAGGCCCGTTTGCCCGGAGGCCTGGTCGGGCCGGGGGAACTCGCGAAGGAGCTGAGCTGACGACATGCCCAGTGTCGGATACTTCTCGAGGCGCGCGTCCAGCTCGGAATCGTCGATCGATTCGGGATGGAGCTGCTGGTCGATCCATTTCTCGAGACCCATCTGGCGAAGCCGCTTGAGGTCGCCCGGGCGCGGGCCATAGGCGAGACGGTTGAGTGCGTGTAGGATCGCCTCATCCTCGGTCAGCTGCGTGATCGGGAGGTGGCCCCGGACCTTCCTGCTCGTGAATATGGGATGGGAGCCAGAGGGGGTCTTTTCCTTCTCCCGGGCGCTGCCGTTCGGGGCGGCCATCGTGAAAAGGACTGCCAGGATGGCCGCAATCGTTCCCGCCACGACTGCAGTGCCAGGCGAGTCAATACGGCGATAAGGCCGGAGTGAATCCCCCTGTCTCATGTCAGCACCGGACTCCTTGAAGCACTCGAGGCTATGCGGGCGATCTCATGCTTCGGCTGATCTAAACCCCTAGGGGAACAAAAAGTTGCGGTGAAAGGATGGGTATCGAGGCTATCTGGTTTGGGTTCAAGCTCTCAGCTGAGTCAAAAGCGTCTTCAGCTTCTGTTCATTCTCGGCAGTAAGCGTCAGCTCTACGCCGATGCCATGCGTGTCGGCGTGGCGGACGGTGCATTCCGATTCGAACGATAGCAAAGGGCTGGTCAGAACGATGTTCAGAACGCTACCGGCCGGACACGACGTCTTCGTGCGGATGAACATTCCTCCGAGGCCAATGACAGTGACCACACCTTCGAGCCTCGGCCCATTCCCGTTGCTGATTGCCTGAATTTGTGCCGCGCCTGGCACCAGAATGCGTTCGTGCTGCCGAATGTCTGACTGAAACATTTGTCTTTGTCTTTATTCCGTTGTCGATCGAGCGGCGCGAAAGCCGTCGAGGGTCCAAAAGTCCTGTGCCTCATCATGACGGAGGACGTAGTAGTTCCCATCATCGGCACGGACGCGAAAATAGCTCGCTTCAGGTGCATACCACCGGCCATCGAGTTCGCTGACCTCAAACTGGCGTCCACGGATGACGAAGCGCAGAGGGTGTTCGTCGGCGCGGTGACCCGCATAACATTCGACGCGAATTTCGCTCATCGCGCCTCCACGGGGTGGAAGGGTCCACCGCAAGAGAAGCCAACCACTACGTCGAATTCTAGCAGTTTTCAATCGGAACGCAACAGGCCCGGAACCGGATAGAGCCGGATGTTACCACAACCGGGAAGTGCGCGATCTCCGCTCGACGGAGGATTCGCGAGCCTCGGCATTGTAGGCGGCACCGAGGAGGACGATCATAGCCGTCAGGAACATCCAGAGGAGTAGGCCGATAGCCGCCGCCAACCCGCGATACACGGTGTCGTAGGGCATCTTTCGGACGTACCATCCGAACGAGATGTCGGCGGCCCACCAGAGAACCGTGGCGACCGCGGCTCCTGGCAGCAGGCTTCTGAATCCCGAATGGCCTGGACGCCCAATACCGTAGATCGCTACCAGCACTGCCATGGCTAGCAAAAACACAACCGCGAGATAGAACACGAGCTCAAGATTACGGGTGAGAACTTGAGAGCGGGTACGATACATCAGCCAAGTGCGTGTCTGTTTGCCGAACACAGTCAGGAGAATTACAGCCAGCATTGGCACGATCGTCAGGCATAGCAGTGCCAGGGCACGGAATTGCCGCTGCCAATAGCGGGGCCGCGACGGGTCACCCTCGATGATGCGAAAGCCTTCGATGTAGCCGACCATCACCTGAGAACCGGCGAGAAGAGTTCCGCCGAGCCCGACGCCGATCCATGCCCAGGGATGGAGCGTTTCGCGCACGAAATAAGCGGCCACAACCTCGCTGCTGCCCGGGGGAAGTATCAGATCCAGGCGGGCAGGGATTTCTCGTAAAGCGTCTGTAAACATGGAGGTTATGCCGAGAAGGCCCAGGGCGAAGAGAAGCAGAGGGAAAAAGGCCACAAACATGTTAAAGGCGATCGCCTGGCTGAGCGTCACGCAGTCCGGGAAGAGCCGGCCCAGAGCGCGAAGCAGGTTCTTTAGTATCGTCTCCATCGGCCGTCCGACGCAATTATACGGGAACACCGAGCGAGCGCGGCTCCTGTTCTTTTGGGGGCAACCCTCGCGACCTGTCCTGTCTGGCACCCTTGCCCGGGGCAATTCCCCGGGGTAAACTGCACGCGGAAAGCCGAGGAAGGATATTCAAAGGCACTCATGACGACCTCCCAGAAAGGTGTGTCTCCAAGAAGCAAAGAGGTGATCCAGAAGCACGAGAGGTACTTATGGCCGGCGGTGACGAATTATTACGAGAACCCACTTGTCGCCGATCACGCGTCCATGCAATATCTATGGGATATCGAAGGAAATCGCTATCTCGACTTTTTCGGCGGTATCGTCACCATCGGCATCGGGCACTGCAATCCGAAGGTAACGTCGAAGATCAAAGCCCAGGTCGAGAAGCTGCAGCACACCTCGACGCTCTTCCCCAATGAAGCGATCGTCGCGCTCGCGGAAAAATTGGCTCAGATCACCCCGGGCAGTTTGCAGAAGAGTTTTTTTACGAGCTCAGGAACGGAGGCGAACGAGGTCGCGATCCTGCTCGCGCGAATGGCGGGGCCGAGTTACGACGTGGTTTCGCTGCGACATGGGTACTCGGGCGGGTCTGCGCTCGCGAAGAGCGTGACGGCGCAGGCCCCGTGGCGCAAGGGCGGGGTCGTCAGCGTGGGCATCTCGCACGCCGTAAATCCGTACTGTTATCGCTGCCCGCTGCACTTGAAATACCCTGAATGTGGTGTCGCTTGCGCCAACGACGTTGAGAATTTGATCCAGACGGGTACAAGCGGGTCGATCGCCGCGTTCATCGCCGAACCTATTCAGGGCGTCGGGGGGTTCATCACGCCTCCGCCCGAATACTTCAAGATTGTCTATCGCATCGTGAAGAATTACGGCGGGCTTTTCGTTTCCGACGAAGTGCAGACTGGCTTTGGGCGCACAGGCAAGAAATGGTTCGGCATCGAGCAATGGGAAGTGGTGCCGGACATCATCACCTGCGCGAAGAGCATGGGCAACGGCGTGCCGGTCGGCGCGACGATTACGACTCCTGAGCTAGCCCAAAAGTTTCAAGGTTTGACGATTTCGACTTTCGGCGGAAATCCAGTCACGTCCGTGGCTGCGCGGGCGGTGATCGAAGTGATCGAAGAAGAAAACCTACGCGAAAATACGCACGTCGTCGGCGGATACTTCCGCAGCAAGCTCGAGGAATTGAAGGCCAAGCATTCTCTGATCGGCGATGTCCGCGGGATGGGAATGATGCAGGCGCTCGAGTTGGTCAAAGACCAACACACGAAACAGCCCGCAGCAGCCGAGTCGGCGCAGCTCCTTGAGCGGGCCCGTGATAACGGACTGCTGATCGGCAAGGGCGGACTCTATGGGAACGTCATCCGCATGGCGCCGCCGATGAATATTTCCAAGGCCGACGTCGACGAGGGCATTCGAATGCTCGACAAAGCCCTCAGTTCCGTTCGTGCGTAGAGCTCCGTGAGTGAACGAACAGCACGAAACCCATTGCTCCGCTCGCCCGCATGCGCGGTTGCGTTCTTGTTCTGCTCGATCATCTTGACCGTCGCACCTGCGTCGGGCGGCATGGGCGCCGGGCGTATCCACTGGAAGCAAACCACCCAGGGGCGGTTGAAGCTCGATGATAAACCGCCATTGACCTGGAACGTTTACCAACCCGACAAAAAGAAGGACTCCAACCTGGTTCTCGTGTTACTCGGGCGACGATACCTGATGCTCGACACCAAGGCGAAGCTTGTTTATGAAGTGTCTCCTTCTCAACTGCAGGCCGAAGGGAGTGACTTCGAGAGCGACAGCCTGGATGTCCCGTCGCGGCTTCTCCCCACGACCGATTGGAGGTTGCGGGATGTCGGACCGGCCGAGTTGATTCAGCTGACGTTGGGCGACTACGGCCGTACTCTTGAAGTGCAGTTGCCTCATCCTCCCGACATGCGCGCATTCTACTGAGGCCTCCCGGCCCGGGCCAGTCCGGGAAAGAGCGCGGAATTCTCACGATCCAGGCCCGGAGCGGGGGCGCGAAAAACGAAGACCTTCTAGGCGGGCACAGTTGACTCGGAACAGTTTCGATCGACGGGAGTTCCATCCGTCCCGAGGGAATTCATTGACTCCTAGCCTCCTTCGGACGGGGCGTTGTTCCGGCTTGAACGGAGCCGCGGACCAGGCTCCGGTAGACCATCCACGCGACGGCTGCGACCATTCCCAGCCAACCGAGCACACGCACGACGTGCGCAATCTGCGTGTCATGCGCGAGCACGCCAAATCTGTTGAACAGATATTCCCAGTCATGAATCACGAACTCGGCGTCGCCGACGGTGAGAAGAGGCAATTGCTGTGCACGCGCATCGGCCATGTACGTCGCGATGGGGAGAAATTGTTCGAAGAAGAAAAACATGCAGAATGCGGCACCCTGAACCTGGCGCCGCAGAACAAAATGGATGGCCAGCAGGAAAGGAACACCTACCTGCATGAGCGTGCCGCCAGCGACGTATAAGAACTCGCCGAAGAAGCGAAACAGAAGATGGCCGCCCTCGTGGATGGGGACAAAAACCAAATCCATCGAGGTGGCCAAAGCGCTGCCTCGGGCGGCTTGAACTAGGAACACTGCATAGAAGGCCGATGCCACGGTCAGCACAGCTCGCGAAACTGGCTCCCAATCCTCGGTGAGCGATCCCAGGAACGGCAACCGCTCGATCCATGATTCGGGCATGTACACTCGGCTAACCCCTCCCGAAGAGCCTTTCTCCGTCGCTTCCATGTCTCGGGAAGGCTCCATTCTAACGCGGGAGAATCGGCCCTGCCGCTAGGCCCACCGAGGGCGCGTCCTAGAATGCACCCCCCAGGCGGATCGGAGCCGTAGAGATGAGGGTTCATACGGGAAGACGGAGGGGAGAATTACGGGCGGGACACTCCGGCAACCCACGGAATGCCGACCAGGCCCTCCTCGACTCTGACCCTGACGAAATCGCCCGACGTGAATCGATCGAAATCACTGCGGTCGACCGGAAGACGCTCGAAACGGCGCCCCGCACGCCAGGAGGTGACAACGAGGCGGCGGCTCGGAACGGGCCCTGGCATTGCGAACTTTTCGACCACGCGCGTTTCTTCAAGCCGTGGAGGCGCGCGATCGAGCGCCCCATTGGCGAGCAGAAGGATCGAGAGAAGCCACGGAACCGGAATGAGCCCGTAATAGATGCGTTTGAGAGCCTCGACCTCCGCGTGCCGCAGTGCGCGTCGCTCGACCCACACGGCTACGCCGAGCGTCAGAAAAAAGAGGACACCGATGAAGATCATGATCGCGTCAAGTTCGAGAGCCGGATAGCGGCCGCTGGCCACCACAAACGCGAGCGCGCCCAGAAGGAATATCGCGGTACGGTTCAGCAGCCTACGCCTCAGCGAAAATTCTGCAGCCGAGGAGTTGAGGCCACAAAAGGCGCAGACGTCCGCATCGCGCTCGGATCCGCAATTCAGGCAGCGTGTCATTTCCGATTACCCAGTCCCACAGAAACACCCGATCCTACGCAGTGAGGATCAAGCTGTCAATTCACACCCGACGGCCCCCCCTAGATTAGACACCGGAAAATGGCCACAGGTTTTCGCCGACAATGCCCGTTAAGATCCTTGAGGAGTACATCCCGGGGCTGAAGGAAGCCCTTCGCAAGCGCACCTGAACGTTTTGGAGCTGTTTTGTCTGGAGAATAGCGCCCAGAACCTGCGAGCGATGCGCCGAGCCCACCGGTAGACCTTCGACAAGAGTGTGAGGCGCTCGAAGAAGAATTGGAAAATCTTGGCCCACTGCACCGGGAGACGATTGCGAAGGCCCCGACGCTCCGAGCGGAAGTCTTCGAGAAGGAGCGCGAGCCTGGGATTCCGGCGCACGGTCGCCCTCTTGCTGACCCTCGGTTCACTTCTTCAGTTCCCGGACACTGGTGGGTTGGGTATCGAGACAGACCATATTTTCATCCCGGCCGCTCGTCAGGAGCTGGCAATCTATTCCCTCGGCGCTGCGGACGGCTTCTTCATAGTTCGCTCCGGTCGCGGTGGAACAGTGAGTGGACCCTCTGAACGCCATACACACTTCATATGCATGGTGGGTTTGCTGAAAGGTAGAGTAGGCCAGGACGCCGACGAGGAACAGGGCGCCTAGCACGATGATCCATCGCATTTGAGTCGTTCGGCTTTTCATGCGTCTCCCGCACGCCGCGCCCTACCGCTCTCGGTCCTGCGCTCGTTCGACGTCCGGTTCCTTTTCTCGTTCTCGGCGGCCGTGCTCAGCCCTTTCGCTCGAGCCGACGCTCGACGTGCACCGCTCCCAGGTTGGGGATTTTGACGAGAGCCAGCAGAGCTTTGCTTCCTGCAACAGAGATCCCCATTCGTCTCCGGGCGCACTGAGGGCGCGCACAATCCGATCTTCTGGCTCAGTCGGCATTTCGCTCGGGGCGAGATAACCGCAACGCGATCCGAACGGCAGCCTCCGCAGGAGAGGTATCGGTTGATGCGAAACGCGCCTGCGGCACCGATTTCTTGAGCTCCCGTTCTATGGCGGCATCGAAGTATTTCGAACGTCCGTATACGCCGCCAACCCGTGCGATGCCTATGTCCCGATCGCGCCACCCGAGTTCGTTCGCGACGCTTCCCGCCAGTTCCGCAAGCGACCGGGCGGCCTCCGCCAGTATTGCGCGGGCCACTGCGTCCTCCCGGTCAGCCAGTTGCGCGACGAGCGGGTATGTCTTCGGGAACACGTCGTCGGGATTCTTCGCAATGCGTTCGAGCAAAGACTCCCAGCCGCGGCAGTGGTGCAATGTGAAAATCCGCTTGGCGATCGCCGTGGCCGGGCCACGACCGTCTTCGGCAAGCGAGACGGCGCGGATGGCGCGACGGCCGATGTCGAACGCGCTCCCTTCGTCACTGAACCAGGGACCTCGACCGCCGGCGCGCGCCGTTCGGCCGCTTGCGTCGCGACCGAACGCCGCCGAACCCGTGCCTGCGAGAAGGATGAGTCCTTCGCCCGCCCCGAATGCGGCTTCCAGGGCTATTTCGACGTCGGTTGTCGCGCGGACCGCGGCATTCGGGTAACTCTGCTCAAGGAAACTGGTGACACGCCTTTCGACTCCCGATCGGCCTGCCCCTCCCAGCCCGGCGCAGACTCCGCGAATATGGCAGGCGGTGACTTTTTGGCGGCCCAAGACCGCATCGGCTGCATCGCTCAGCGCGAACCACGCCCTCGTATACCCCGCGCGGAGAGGATTCGATGGACCTCCCGTCGCGCGGGCGAGAACGTGGCCGTCTTTGTCGGCGAGCACGCATTCCGTCTTCGCTCCTCCGCCGTCGAATCCGAGGAAGTAGGAAGCGTCAGCCGCAGATACTCTTGGAGGCATCTATGGTTTTTTCATCCTTCTTGACAGCCTTCTGAGCGGGCGGTTAGCATCTCGCGCCGGTCGAGCGCGGAGCAATGCAGATACGCCCATTTGACTTCGCAATCATTCTGGTCTATCTCGCGGGCATCACTCTGTTTGGCGCCCGCCGCGGCCCGAGCGAGGAAACGCTCCGTGATTATTTCCTCGGTGGCCGCACGGCTCCCTGGTGGGCGCTCGGGTGCTCGATCGTCGCAACAGAGACCTCAACCCTCACAATCATCGGTGCGCCCGGGATCGCTTACGGCGGAAATCTCGGTTTTATACAACTCGTGCTGGGCTACCTGGTCGCTCGGTTGATACTTTGCGTGGTCCTGATCCCGCAGTATTTCCAGGGCGAATTCTACACGGCTTACCAGCTCCTGGAAAAGCGTTTTGGCGTACGGATGAGATCGGCCGCCGCGGTGACCTTTCTCGGAACGCGCGCTTTGGCCGAGGGCGTACGGATCTCTGCAATCGGCAAAGTCGTGAGCGTGGCCTT
>DATMRE010000136.1:0-15560 GCA_035566475.1 Verrucomicrobiia bacterium
GCCATACGGTCGCAACGATTACGGAGGTTCTTCCCGATAACCGTACGGCTCGTTGGCAGGCGCGATCGCTTGATTTCTATCCCGACCCTCTAAGGACGAACGACGCGCTCCAACTTTGGGAGCTTCGACTCGGTCGCGCGCGCGAACTCACCGAGCTCCCGCCGTCGCTCGAGCTTCTGCTCCGGAGAAACGAGCTCGAACTGCGGGGACATCGCGCCTCCTCGACGGCGGACTCGCCGGGGAACGGCCAGCGGAGCGAATCAAGCGACGAGGAAGTATTCTTCCGCGTGCCCCTCGATAAGGCCCTGCTCGCGGAGTTCCGCACTCGGGATCCCGCCGATGTCACCGGCAACGGGAATGGCGATTCCGAGCTAACCACGGTTCCCGCGACCACGAGTTCATGGCAGGCATTTTATTCTCATCCCGACCAGCATCTCGGCGTCGATTGGCAACTCTGGCTCCGCGACCTAAACGAAAGAGCGGAGTGGGAACGCTCGAAGATTCTGGAATCGGCGGCGGTTCCGCCCAACAAGGGGATTGAACCATTGTAGATGTATCCCTCGACTCACTCGAAGAACGTGCGAGAGAGAGAGTTGGCTCGGTCGCGCGGGATCCTGGTTGCTCTACTGGTGATTGCTCAGCCTGCGAAAGTATTCGGCGACCGCATCCTGATAGCCGGAGGGCATCGGTTGAGGATCACCGCTGCGAATTTGCCCTGACTGTCGGTCGTCCTGCTGGCGGCGCAATTGCAACTCGAGCTTTTCCACGTCGCTGAGCACCTGCGTGTGGAGCTGTTCAACGAGCGCCGGGTTGCCCGGGAAACGGCTGGGGTCCAGGCGCTGCATCTCGCGGATCAGTTCTTGAACATCGCGCAGCGTCTCCGGGTCGTTCGCGACCGACTGGCGAAGTTGGTCGAGATCGCTTAGGCTCTGCCGGAAAACTCGCTCGGGATCATCCGGCACTGGAGAATTGTCTGGCGCAACGGGGTGCGGCAGGTTCGAGTTGTTGCCTGTATCGACGCCCCAGTAGCCGCGTTGTCCGTTGCGATCCCCACCCCCACGGACATCTCCGAATCTATCAAGCGGGCCGAATTGCCCGCCTCGACCCGGTTGGCCCGGTTGTCCACCCGGGCCCTGCTGTCCGCGCCCGACGTCCTGGGACTGGGCATTGCGGCCGCCCGCGCCGCGATCGAGAGATTCGAGCCGGTTGCGAAGGCGCTCCAGGCGATCAACAGCGGTGTCCGATCCCTGCTGCCCGCCAGGGCCCAGCGCCTGCTGGGCCTGGCGCATCCGTTCGCTAAGGCTCTCAAGGCCCTGCGCGATCTCAGACTCGGTTGAATTGGAGTTGGGATTGATGCCACGACGGAGCCAGTCCGCGGTTTTCTGAATGCGCGTCTCCAGGTCATTTTGATCCATCTCGCCAAGGGCATCGCGCAGCTTGGATGAGGCCGGGCGCTGGCTTGAGGCGAGCTCGCGCTCGGCGTCTCGCATTTGTTTTTGCAGGCGCGACAAGTCGTCGGCCAAGCGCTGCCGATCGTCAGCAAGTTTCGACTGTTGCTCGCGCGAATCGAGCGGACCACCGCCAGCGGATCCACCCGGTCCCCCCTGGTCAAACATCTTGCGCAACCGATCCGCCTGGTCGTGTTCGCCTTTCGACAGGCGATCGGCCTCGCGAGTCATCGAATCGAGTCGGCCCGCGGCCTGTTGCTGCTGCATGCCGCCCAGCAGATTCGTGGCTTCCCGGAGCCGGTCGGCAGCGCGGCGGGCCTCGGCCTCACTCTGCTGTCCGGAGGCCGCGCGACGCATATCGTCGCCTGCCTGCCGCAGCCGGTCGAGCGCTTGCTGAGCACGCGGGTCAGATGAGCCCCCTGACTGGCTCCCGTTCGATTGCCCTGTCGAGGATTGGCCGGACGAACCGCTCGCTCCCTGCTGGCCTTGCTGGCTATTCTTGGCCAGCTGCTCGATTTGTTTCTGCAGCTCCTCGGCATCGCGGCGCAACATCTCCTGCTGCCAGCGCTGCTCGAAACTCTGGGCACTGTTGTTGCGCTGCTGCGCGGCGAGTTCCTCCTCGCGGCGCGCCAACTCATCGAGCTTCTTGAGCGCGTCATCAATCTCCTGGGCGCGCTGATCGGCCGAACCAGCCGTCTGTCCGGTTTCATACTGATTCTTTTCTGTGTCGAGCTCGAGGTCGAACAGACTCGCCAGATCGCGACCGGCTCCGCCTCCCCCGGCACCGCCTCCGGCCGCACCAAAAGCCACCTGAATCTGGCGGAACGTGGCTTCGGCACGCAGCAGGTGCTGGAGAGCTTTCTGTTCACTGGGAATGGCCTCATCCCATTTCAGCTGCTTTAGTTTTTCAGACGCCGGGGCCATGGCCAGAGCGGCTTCGTTCATGTCCTTGACGAAGCCGGTGAACTCAGCATTCGCCTCCGACAGCTCGCGGCTCTGCATTCGGAACGACAGCGATCGTGCCTGATCGGCCAATTTCGATTGGACCTCCGATAGGAACTTGCCGGACTCGGCGAGTTCCTGCTGGGAGGCTTGCTTGTGGCCCTGTTGCTTCCAGGTTGCGGCGATGATTTCTTTTTCACGCTGGGAGATGTCGGTCTGATCGCCGAGACCTCCGCCTCCACCTCCCCCTCCCGCGGACTGCTGGGACTGCGAGAATTCTCGCTCGAACGGATCCGCCTCGACGAAGAACATGTCGGTTCGCGATTCAGAACGCGCGTCCTTGGCCGTGGCATAGAGGCTCACGACGTCGCCGGGGACCATTTTGAAATTCTCGAGGTAGAGGGTGGCGGAACCGTCCGCCTGCTTTTCGCCCGGACCCTTGAGCAGGCTGACGCGCTGCTCGGGGCCTCCGTTCACCGAGTAATGCAGGCTGAGATCGCTCAGAGCGAATTCATCTTGGGCCTTGACCGAGACGGTGACTTCCTCAATCGGGCTCGCCCGGTAATCGCGACCTGGCCGCGCGATCTGGACTTCCGGCGGTTTGGCCTTGTTCGCCTCGATGAAGAAGTCCTCGGAAAGGCGCACCGGCTGACCTTGGTCGACGGCTGCGACGTGGTACATTCCGTCCTTCTCCATGCGAACGGTGCCCCTGTAGAGGTCGCCCTCGCCACCAGAGAGACGAGCCTGCTGAGCGTTGTCGAGCACCAGCACACCGTCGCGCAGCGGCCGGTCCATCAAGATTTCAAGCTCGGCATCGGTGCCTTCAACAGCCCGCAGGTCCCCCCCGCGCTCTTCGACAACGTTTTCTAAGCCCGTCCAGGCCGGGAAGTGGTAGGTCACGCGGATGTTCTTGACCGAGGGCATGTCGACTACCTGAATGTTGAAGTGGCGAGAGCGAACCGATCCAGCCTCGACGAAATACGAGACTGTTTCGGGGAGGCCGGCGAACAGAAACTGGAAGCCGGGAGCCCCGCGCTGCGGCTGCATGGTGACTTGTTCCCACTTGGATGCGCTCTGGTAGCGCGCATAGAGGCGAACCTTATCGGTCGCGACGCCGATGGGGAGCGCCGTGATGAGCTGGTCCGCCTTGCGGCGGACGATGGCATCGCCCGGGCTGACGCGAATGTCATAGAAAGGAGCAGCGCCAACGTGCGTACCCGTCCAGAGCAGCGCGGCACCGTAGCCGAGATAACCCGGCCCGGCCAGGACCATCCAGACGAGGACGCCGAGTGAGGCAAGGCCCACGCCGAGCGACGCGAGCAACTGATCCCTGGGAACCAGGAGCGCCGGTTCGGCTCCGCGAGCGGCTTTGAGTGTGTCCGCCGCGAGCAGATCAATAAACGGTTGGCCGGCCTCGCCGTCGCGCTCGGCAAAGGTAACCAGTCGCTGCTCGAATTGCGGAAAGATGTTTTCCGCCTTGCCGACGGCGCGACGCCGGTTGAGGCGTGACAATGGAATTGCAAGACCGCAGCCGGCTGCGAAGGCGAGCGCGAACAACAGGGTGACCCGGGCAGCCGTGACGCTGCCACTCGAGAAGGCCAGCGAATTGAGGATGAGGACCAGGAACACGGTAGCCGCCAGTGCGGCCGCCGTCAGGATGGCGGTGCCGCGAAGCACGGCGCCCAGCCGCAAGCGCCGCTCCAGTTGCCTGATGTAGGAATTGAGCTGCTCCCGTGTGCTCATGGTTCCTCCCGCTGCCTTGCCAAGTATCGACTGGCCAGCATCGATTCCGCAACCGCCGCCGCGAATACCAAAAGCATAGCGTACCACCATAGGCCGTAGGGCTTCATTTGTTCTTGCTCGGCCCGAGAAGCCTCCTCGGGCTGGTTCCCCCGGTTTCCCCGCCACAGGGAGAGGATTTCCGGGGGAATCACGTCGAGATCGGACTCGCGGCGGTCTGCGTTCACGCCGATCACGTCGTGGCGGCCGTTGGCCAGGCGAAGTTCGTAGTAGCCCGAGCGGGTGAGCTCGAACGACTGCGCCGAGGTGGCTTCCTTGAGCGAAAGGGGCCGGCGGCCATCGGGGTCGATCACCTCGACGCTCGTGGCCTGCTCGTTCGCGGTCCGCAGCTCAAGTGAGGAATCGACGAGGCGGGAGCCGCTGCGGCGTTCGGTGCCGGAGAGATAGCGTGCGGTTTGCTCAACGAACGGCACGAACAACGGATGCAGCGGGAAATCGTTCGTGCGATTATCGAGCCCCGACGCCAGCAGAAGTACGCGCCCCTCTCCGACCTTCTTATCGAGCAGCAGGGGCGTCTGGTCCGTCAGCTTCGCGACGACGCGGGAATCGCCAGGGTCGACTCGCACGACATAGTAAAATTTCACGCCGGACCATTTCGCGGATCTGTCCATGGACGGGTGCGACGGGTCTGTTTCACCGACCGTGAGAAAGCGCTCGCCGCCCCTGGAATAGTCGCGAGACTCAAGAATGTTGCCGCCGAAGACGGGGACCCGGGGACGGTGGGATGCCGAGGTGCCCTCGGCCACCAGAACGCTGCCGCCGCCCCGCACGTAGTTGAGCAGATCATTCTCGAACGAGGGAGGGATCGA
Organism: Verrucomicrobiia bacterium; assembly: GCA_035566475.1. Taxonomy (GTDB): domain Bacteria; phylum Acidobacteriota; class Terriglobia; order Acidiferrales; family UBA7541; genus Palsa-295. The sequence goes on from DATMRE010000136.1 coordinate 5,000, forward strand.
GAGGAGGTCGGAGAGAACGACGAAGGCGTACTGGAGCGGGTGAATCGCAGCCGCCTGTTGAACGGTCACCCGTTCGAGCGCGAAGGCTGCGTCAGCGGCGGAGGCGAGCGCCGCGCCATAATAGAGAGGCGAACGAGAGTCGTTAGCCTCATGGACAAACAGGACCTTCGCGGGATCGGATCGCTCGACGGCGAACAGGCTCACGTCGTCGGCGGGAAACGAGTCGGCTGAATCGATCTTCACCTGGCAGCGGCTGAAGCCGTACGGCACGTCGAGAGACTCGAACTCGACGGTGGCCCGTCCGGAGGCTGGTACGTCAACCGTGCGCGACGAGACGACCTTCCCGTTCACCAGAAGCGAGGCCGTGCGCCGGGCGGGCGGAGTCCCATAGCCGGCGATGACGGCCTCGACGCGAGCCCGTTTCGGATCCCAGACCTGGCCTGGGGCATTGACGGCGAGAACCGTCCAGTTGGGCACCGGATTCTCGACCACTCGGTCGAGAACGAGCGAGATATTGGCAGGCAGCGACATCTCCGCGAAGCTTGCCGTCATGTTCGATTTCTGCATGTCGCTGATGAGGTGCAGCTCGATCGGAGTGCGGACGTTTTCGGCCATCGAGCGCATGGCGCGAGCAAGTTCGCCGAAGTTTCCGAGCGAATCGCCGGGTTCGATCGCCTCTACGGCGGCACGCAGTGCGCCGGGATCCTCGATCGGCTGCGTTAGCACACGAACCCCGGATCCGAGCGTCATCACCTGGGCCCGCTCCGAGGGCGCGCGCGAGCCGAGCACCCGAAGAGCCTGCTGGCGGGCGTCGGAGAGTCGGGAGCCGGCGCGCATGCTGAAAGAGTTGTCCACGACCACGAGTAGGAGCTTGTCCCCGTTCATGGTACCGGCGGGGCGTTTGATGTAGGGATCGGCGAACGCAAGCGCCAGGAGAACGAGCAGGGCGAGCCGCAGCGAGAGCAGGAGCAGGTAGCGCAAGCGGCGGTGGCGGATGGAGCTTTGCGTCCGCGGTTCGAAGAACATGAGTGAGCTGAACGGCTGCGGCGTTGTGGTGTGACGGCGGAGCAGGTGGAGATAGATCGGTACGCCGATCGAGGCGATACCGGCCACAAACCACGGGGCGAGCAGACCCATGTCAATTTCTCCCCTGTCGAATCGTGAGGTATTCCCTCAGTGCGCCATCGAGCGGGCGATCGGTTGCGAGCAGGTAGTAGTCCAGCCCCGCGGCGCGGGCGCGATCGCGCAAGTCGCCGACGTGCGCGTCCATCTTTTGGCGATACTCGTTGTGAGTGTATTCGGGCGTCACCTCCAGGCGCTCATCGGTCTCGAGGTCGATCAGGATGGCAGGCTCACCGAGTTCGGGCCGAATTTCCTTGGGGTCGAGAACATGGAAGAGGACCACCTCGTTTCCATGGAAGCGCAACGGCTCGATTGTCCGGATGATTCGCTCCGGCGGCTCGTAGAAATCGGAGATCACCAGAACCAGGCCCCGGCGCCGGAGGAACTCCTGGAAATGATGAAGCGGCTTAGTGAAATCGGTGCGAGCGCGGGGCTCGGCGAGCTCGAGTCCGCTCAATAGCCGCTGAAGCTGTCCCTGCCGAGTGGAAGGCCGGATGTAATTGCGAACCTCGTCATCGAACACGATCAAGCCTGCCGCATCGCGCTGGTTCTTGATGGCCAGGTAGAACAGAGAAGCGGCCGTGAAGCGAGCATAGTCCATCTTGCTCACTCCGTGCGACGTGTAGTTCATCGAGTTGCTGGCGTCAAGCAGTACGGTCAATAGACTGTTGGTCTCGCCGCGATAGCGCTTCAGGTAGCAGCGCTCCGTGCGGGCGAACACATTCCAGTCGACGTGGCGCAGGTCGTCGCCGGGCGAGTAGGCTCGGTATTCGGCGAACTCCTGGCTAAAGCCGAAGTCCGGCGAACGGTGGAGACCGGCGACGAACCCGTCGACGACCGTTTTGGCCACCAGGTCGAGGCCCGAGATGCCGGCGAGCACCGATGGATCAAGAAAGCGTTGCACCGCTAGGCTTCCTTTGGCGGCGGAAGGTGTGCGAGCAGGCGCCGCAGGATCTCGTCCGAATCGACGCGGTCGGATTCGGCGTGGAAATTGAGCAGGATGCGGTGGCGCAGCACCGGAATCACGAGCGCGGTGATATCCTCGTAGGCGACGTGGTAGCGGCGACGGACGAGCGCGCGAGCTTTCGCCCCGAGCACGATAAACTGAGCGGCGCGGACACTGCCCCCGTAGTTGACGTACTTCTTGACGAAGTCCGGCGCGTTGCCGCTATTGTGACGCGTGGCACGAACCAGGGTGACCACGTACCGGGCCAGAGACTCCGCGATCGGCACCATACGGACGAGCCTCTGGAAATCAAGAATCTCCTGCGCATTGGTGACCGCCTCGATTTGCGCGACGCGAGTCGTGGTGGTCAAATCGACGACTTTCACCTCGTCATCGGAGCTCAGGTAGTCAAGCACGGTGTTGAAAAGGAATCGATCGAGCTGCGCTTCAGGCAGCGGGTAGGTGCCCTCGAGCTCGATCGGGTTCTGAGTGGCCAGCACGAAGAACGGCGAGGGAAGCACGTAGTGGTTGCCGCGAACCGTGCAGGAGAGCTCCTGCATGGCCTCGAGCAGGGCTGACTGCGTTTTGGGAGGGGTGCGGTTGATTTCGTCGGCGAGCAGGATGTTGCCGAAGATGGGACCCGGGACAAAGGTCCAGCGGCGATGGCCCGTCGTGGGATCCTCCTCGATGATATCGGTGCCGGTGATGTCGGAGGGCATCAGGTCAGGCGTGAACTGGATTCGCTTGAACACGAGCCCGAGCGTCTGGGCAATGGTGCGGACCATGAGCGTCTTCGCCGTGCCAGGCAGGCCGGTGATGAGACAGTGCCCGCCAACAAACAGCCCGATCAATATCTGGTCGAGCACCTCTTCCTGGCCGACGATGACCTGACGAACCTGCTCGAGAATGCCGTCGCGAACCGCGTAAAAACGGTCAATGCGCTCCTTGAGTTCTGCCGAGTCCAGATTGACTTCCACAGGGGTGGCCATCGATTATTTCCCTCTCTCCGATTCCTTGAGCTGTAAGAGCAATTTCTGAGCCGGACGGTAACTGGGAGCAGCCTCGAGCGCCTCGAGAACGGTTTCCTCCGCCTTGTCCCGCTGGCCGGCGGCAAAATATGCCTGGGCCAGATTGAACTGTGCGGAGGCCCGATCGAGCGGGTGCATCGCGACGACCGCGGCATACTCGCGGATCGCTCCGGAATAATTCTGCTGCGCGAACCACAGATCACCGAGCCGGCGATGAAGACTCTCATCATTGACCGGATAAATGTAATTGATGCGGTCGAGAGTCGAAGCCGCATCGGCCGGCCTGCCCAGTTCTTCTTCAACCGAGGCGAGCTGTTTTAGCGTCTCCGGCGCGCGACCCCCCATCCGTTCGTAGTCCGTGAGCACGGCGACGGCGGCCTGCTTGTTTCCTTTGGCCAAATCGGCCTGCGCGAGAAATTCATAGGCGTTCGCCTCGTAGACGTACTGGGGGTAGAGGCGGCGAACTTCCTCGCCTTCGGTGAGCACCTCATCATATTTACCGGCCTTCTCGAGCTCGATGAGATGTTTCAGGTGCGTGCGCCACTCATCGAAGCTCGCGACAACCTTGCCGACCTCCCGATCGAGCCACTCATCGAACTGCTTGTCGAACTCCTCGGGTGCCATGCTCAGATCCTGCTCAATCGCCTCGGGAGTGGTCTTGAGCTGTGCGAACGAATGCACCATGTCGAGCAGCTTGCCTTCGCCCCAGCGGCTCTGGATGTAATCGCAGATGCGGCCCGCCTGATAGTAGGAAACGATCACCTGCGCGGGATACTCGGGCCGGATAAAACCGCGGTCGAGCTGCGCAACAGGAAGCAGCTTTTTATCGCGGATGGCCACGACAATCTCAGGCGTCATGCGATCGCCCCACTCGGGCGAGGCTTGGGTTTCCTCATGAACCGCAAGCCCTTCGGTGAACCACCGCGGTACGCGATGGTTGGTGGCGGTGAGGATGAAAACGTGACTCATCTCGTGCCACAGCGTGCTTCCCCAGTTGAATTCGCCGGGCTTGCGGCCTGAAGGGCTGTCCATGGCCACGACCTCTCCGAAGGTGACACCCAATGCGCCCAGGCCGGGCATGCCGAGCGTGCGAACCGCGAAATCCTCGTGATCCGGGTAGACCTCGAGCTGCACCGGGCCGGGAAGCTTCATTTTGTACTTCTTCTCATAGGTGGCGATGGATTTCTTGAGTTCGCCTTCGAAGTAGGGGCGCAGCAGCTCGGCCTCGTTCTTCTGGAGCTTGAGGATGGTCGTGTCATCCTTGAAGGTGACGAAGTTCTTGTAGCTGTCGAGCAGCCTGAGGCTGTTGACGGTCGCGGCATCCTTGTAGCCGTTGTTGTAGCACATCTCCAGCTGCCGCCGCGGTTCGTCCTCCTGGCCGAGGCGCATCAGATTGATGCCCAACTCCGAGCGGGCCGACCAGAGCCGCGGATCGGCCTCGATCGCTTTGCGATAATAGGCGACGCCGTCCAGGTAACGACGATTCAGTACGAGGTGATGCGCGACGATGGCGTACCCCTCGCCGTAGGATGGATTCACCTGCCGGATTTTTTCAAGCCAGCCGTCAGGCGGTCGATCGGCGAGGACTTCAACGGCGGCACGTGTGGCCATGGCATCGAGCGCGTCCGGCGAGAGACCGATGGCTTCGTCGGCCTGTCGAACGGCCTGTTGCTGGTCAGAGTCCTCCAAGGCGAGACTGGCCGCGAGTTCGTGCGCTTCGATGAGCTTCGGATCCAGTTCGAGCGCTTTCGCGGTCCATTCGACGGCCTTGCTGTCGAAGCCGTCGGCGCTCACGAGCGCCAGACCCAGGTAGGCCTGGGCGTTCTTCGGGTCCCTGGCCAGGGCTTCCTTGAAAAGCTTTTCCGCGTCGGCATTGTTGAACCGTTCGTGCAGCAGGCGGCCCCAGCGGACCCGGTAGAGGGCATTGCCGTCGGATTGGCCGACCGCCAGACGAAACTGGTTGTTGGCCTCCTGGTACATTCCGAGGCCCCAGTAGCCTTCGGCGCGTGCATAAGGATCGGCCGCCTGAGCGAGCGACTGGTAACAGCTCTCGGCCTCGCCCGGGTGGCCATGCTTGCGCAGGTCGCGGCAGTCGCCGGGCGCTCGGGCCATCGACAGGCTCGCGCCCACCAGGACTATCGTTGAAGCCGCGAAGCCTCGGGCTGCCCAGCTCACTTGTCCAGCTCCTCCTCGATTCGTGCCAGCTCCACGAGTGTCTCGGTCAGCTGCTTTTTGTAGTCGTCCTGCGACATGGCCGCCTTTTGGTACTTGAGCGTATCAACTTTCTGTTCCAATTCCTCTTTTTTGGCGAGCAGGTCCCGCTTCGCCGGATCGTTTGCGGCCCGCTGCGCGGCGCCCACACGAAGCAGCGTGAAGTTTGAAAGCAACCGTCCCTCACCGGTTTCTTCCGAAGCGGCACGGACCGCTTCGCGCTTGCCCGTATCCTCGAAGACCGGATGTTCGGTAGCCAGACGTTTCTGCGATTCGTAGAACGCGGCGGTCTTGCGGTCGGCGTACTGGAATGCTTCGAGCGCACTGATGGCCTCGTTCTTATCGACGTCGACGGTCGGATCACGCAGCGCCTCGACCCAGTAGCGGGCAAAGACGGTGGCGTTTTTCTCGGTCCCTGACTTCGTCGCCGCGATGATGGCACGGCCGGGCCTGTCGAGAGCAACGATCGAGCCGCCGCTTGAACTCGTGGTGTTCACAATCAACTGGCGCTTCGAGGGAACGCGGTCGCACAGGGTGGCCAGTTCGGCGCCGGAGATATCCGGGCCCGGGAGATTGAGCTTGTACTCGACGCCGTCGAATGAGCCGTGTCCGATTAGAATCAGGACGAGGTCATCGTCGGGCTTGGCTTGGCGAGCGACGAGGCCAAGGGTTTCGGTCATATGCGCGCGAGTGGCCTGGTCGCCTACGAGCGTGTAGACATGCACGTCCGGGCCGGAGGCCTTGAGCAGCTTATCGAGATCGTTGGCCAACGCCGTGAAGCGCTGCTCGTAATCGGGTTCGCCGCCGAGACCTGCCACCGTGACGTAGTAGAGGCCCGCACGGGCGGAGGGCGCGAGCGGGAGCAAACTCGCGAGGCACAAGCCCAGCAAGCCGGTTCTCACACGACACCCCACTTCCGGCGCAGGAGCCACTCGGAGAGCCGCAAGAGCACGAGCAGAAGAAAGATGGCCGGCATATTCCAGAGTTGCTTGGTCTCGCGAACTGTGATTCCGGCCTCCGATAGAGGTATTTCTCCAGGGAGCTTGGAGAGTTCCTGCGGGCGCCAATAGCGGCCTCCGGTCGCGGAGGAAAGTTTCTCGAGCAGGTCGCGATTTTGCTCGGCATGGAAATTTTCGGCGACGCCGTCCATGCGCTCGAATGTCAAGACGTCGCGCCCGAGCTCATCGCTCCCGCGCCCGGCGGTGACCTCGGCGACGTAGGAACCCGGTTTCTCGGCGGTCCATTTTGCCTGGAACGTCCCCGGCGCATCCGGAACCGGAGTCATGGGCACCACCGCAGAGATGCCGTTCGGCCCGAGAATGTGAGCTTCGACGCGCGCGTCCGCAGCCGGCTGGTACTGCTTGTCGCGGACATCCGCAGAAAGCAGAACGCGCCCGTCGTCAAACAGCATCTGGCTCGGCACGGACGCGACGACGTTTCCGGGCGTATCGGCGACCAGCCAGCGCAGCAATTGCCGCCAGAACATGTCGTGTGTGGGATCGCCGAGAGCCTGGCTCATCTGCCAGCGCCAGGTACCGGAGGTCGCCAGCACGGCCGTGCGCCCGCGTCCGTAATTCTCGGTGCTGAGAAGTGGCATCACGCGGCCTCCTGCGCTCATATTGACCAGCACGGCCGCGCCAGGCTTGGGATTGCCAGGCTCCTGGTAGTCCATGATGTAGGGAAGCTTTCTCCAGCGTTCCATGTTGCGGGCCGGGTCATCCACAAAGCGGGTGATTAAACTCTCCGACCCGGCCGCGGTCAGCTCGACGGTTGCTCGGTCACGGTGAAAAGTGTTCTTTCTGTCGGGAAGTGTCAAGGGAAGCAGGTCGGCAAGGCTCGACCCACCCCATCCGCCATCGGCAAGCCCGAAGCGTCCGCCTAGCAGCAGCAGCCCGCCGCCGCGGCGGTCGACGAACTGCCGAAGCAAGTCGAGCTGCACAGGGGTGAAGTAGGCGGCTTCGACCGAGCCAATCAGGATCGCTTGATAGCCGAACAGATCCTCGGCACGGGCAGGGAAGCCGTCGGCCAGTTCCTTCGGATCTTTGATCCCCTGACGGTAAATCTTGTTCTCGGTGGTGCGGAGCATCGAGGCCAGTTGTACAATTCGGTCATCGTCCTCGGCGCGCCGGATAAACTTGTACTCCCAGCGCGGCTCGCCCTCCACATAGAGTACACGGCGCTTGTTCGAGACGACGTTGACCATCCGGCTGACTGTGTTATTCGAGCGGTTCTCCTCGCCGGGGAGCGGGTCGATCGAGAATGCGAGGGACTTGGCACCGGCAGAGCCGGCGTTGAAGGGAATCGTTTCGTTCTGAATTTTGCCGTCGCTCTTGAAAGTGATCTCGCGGGAGGCCAGGACCTTCGCACCTTCGCGCACCGATAGCGTTGACTTCTGTCCGGCGTAGCCGGTCTCGTGGAAGCTCACCGTCGCGGCCAGGCGAGAGTCGGCCAAGGCGCGAGCAACGATCGCGACGTCATTGATCTCCACGTCGTGCTCGAATCGTTCCTTGCCGAACCCGACCGTGTGAACCGGGATGCGGCGATTGCGCAGAGCGGAGATCGTATCGAGGTCGACGCCGCCGGAATTATCAGCGCCGTCGCTCAGCAGGACGATCGATCCGATCGGCAGGTCGGTGGTTTCGGCGGCCAATTGCTTCAGGCTGTCACCGATTCGCGTGGCCGGAGAGCGAGCCTGCAATTCGTCAAGGCTCGAGATACGAGTCGGGTGATTGTCGAGACGATAGAGTCGCGTCTGATACTTTTTCTCGAGCTCCGTGAGCAAGCCACCCTGGAGCGCCTGTCGAGCCTGGGCCTGGCGTGTCGACCCGTCGTCCGAGATGGCCATGCTGCGCGAATCGTCGACCACGACCGCGATGACGTTTTGCTGCGGCTTGAGCTCGGCAACCGTTATCGCCGGCTGCCACAGCAGGACCAGCAGCAGAGCGGCGAGCGAAGACTGAAGCAGCCAGAGAACGGCCGCCCGCGCGCGCCTCACGCCGGGAAGGGCCCGCGGCAGTCCCGAACGAATCCACAGACCGAGAGCCACGGCAGTCCCGAGAACGGATAGAAACAGGATCCACCTTGGCCAGGCGCCCAGTAGCACAAACTGGCCCTTGGCAAAGATCGAGATCGGATACTTGAAGAGAAACTCGAACATGATCAGGACAACCTGCGAAACAGGAGCGCGGCCTCAAGCCCCTTCGCTAGTGCGTCATTCCATAGATGATGTAGTTGAGCCCCACGCGAAAGGCCATCGAGGCAAATTTCTCCGGGTACTCGGGACTGTCGGCCCATTCCCAGGCGTCGCCCAGATGCATGTTGTGGCAAATCGCTACAATGACGCGACCCTTGTCGTCGCGGATGGCTCGCCATTTCGGGACGTAGCCGTCCTTTTCGTAGGTCCGGCCGGTTCTTATATATTGCTCGCCGGGTACCTGGAAGCGGTCGTCGAGGTCGTAGAGCACGTGAAAGATTTCATCCTTGTTGTCCAGATCCTCGATGGGGCGGTCCGGGAGAACCATACGAATTCCGTTCAGGAAACTATCCCAGTCGGCGGTGCCATGGAAGTCGTCGACCATCAGGAACCCGCCCTTCAGCAAGTACTCGCGTAAGCGCTTGGCTTCGGCTTCGCTAAAGGTCCAGGTCTGTACTTGCACGGCGTAAACCCAGGGATAGTTGAAGATTTCTTCGCTATCGAGGTCGACTACCTGCTCGGTCGTTCTGGCGCTCACGCGGGTGAGGCGGCGCATGGCCATCAGAAACTGCCGGTCGGCTTTTGGATAGTCTCTCGACCACCCGCCGTAACCGTACCCATAGCCGTAGCCGCCGTAGCTTCTCGCGGCTGAGGTGTATCGCAGTCGGGACCAGGAAAATTCAGCTTTGTCGATTCTTTGAACGGGAGAAAGGCCGGGGCCCTCCTCCTCGAACCATTGGTCCGGGCCCGCGGGAAGAGCTGGCAGGCCAGTGCTGAGTCCTGCGAGGAGGAGCAGCACCGAAATCCCTGGCACGACTCTCATGATTTGCCTCGGCTCATTCGCGAGATTAACAGACTACCGAGAAGCCTGCTATCCCTTTATTGTCGATTGCCGATTGCTGTTCTCAAATCTTCCCAGCCAACGATCCAGCTGCTTCTACACGACGTGAGTGAAAGAGAGACTCGCGCGGTTGCTGCCGTCTCACCCGGACGGATCGGTCGAGCTTGTCTATCGAGGAATGCTGCGTTTCTCCTCCGCAAGAGAAGCCTCGCGCGCATCCTGTTGGACGCAGAGAAGCGGGGAAAGGTTCGCTCGAGTTCGGCGGCCGCGACCGAGCCCGGGTCTCCTGCGCGCCCGGCGAAGGCCCGACGAACCGGATGTGGCCGACCGGGTTCTAGGTTAGTATGGGGACTCCGCCCGAACGAGTTCCAGGCGCAGCCCTTGCAAACGACTCCGGGAGCGATCATGAGGCGAAGGGAGCTTATCAAGTTGGGCGGCGCTGTCGTGATCGGGGCCAGTGCGTCCAAGCTTCTACCAGCGCAGATGCAGTCCCCGATGCCGTCAAGTGCCGCAACGGCTGAGACGGCCAAGGCCGATATCACCCTCGAAATCGCACCCGTCACCGTGGAGCTTGCGCCGAATCGCATCCTCAGCACCATCGGCTACAACGGAACATCTCCAGGGCCGGTGCTGCGCATGCGCGAGGGCGTACCGGTGACCGTGGACGTGAAGAACGACACCGACGTACCGGAGTTCGTGCACTGGCACGGGCTGCTCATTCCGGCCGAGGTGGACGGCGCCGAAGAGGAGGGCACGCCGCCCGTGCCGCCGCGCGGGCGTCGACGGTATCAGTTCGTGCCCAAACCTGCCGGGACGCGCTGGTATCACACGCACGCCATGGCCGGCGCCGATCTCCATCGGGGCACCTACACCGGGCAATTCGGTTTCGTCATGGTCGAGTCGGGCAACGATCCCGGACACTACGATCAGGAACTCTTTCTCGCGCTTCGCGATTGGGAACCATTCTTCACCGACCAGGCTGAGGATGAAGATGAAGAAGGGCAGGCGGGGCCGCAGCCGGAGAAGCCCGCCGTGCTCGACACGCGCCCGAACGGTTTGGAAGTTTCCTCCCTCATGTACTCGATCAATGACAAGATGCTCGGTGCGGGCGAGCCGATCCGCGTGCAGCAAGGCCAGCGAGTGCTGATGCACCTGCTCAATGCCAGCGCCATCGAGAACCGGCGCGTTGCGCTCTCCGGACACCAGTTCCACATCGTCGC
>DATMRE010000137.1:0-2796 GCA_035566475.1 Verrucomicrobiia bacterium
AAAACCTTCAATTCTCCGATGCGCCCGTCCGGAAAGGCCTGCAAGCAAACGACGCGCGGCGTGATGGTGCCGTCCACGTCCATGAGCAGCAGGCGGATTTTGCGCGCCCGCCGCATCACCTTCGCCGAAAATTTGACTTCGCGGACTACCATGTCGAAAATTCTCTCAGAAGAGCTGCAAGGTCCAGAGATCGTGGATGTGCAGAACGCCTTCCAGACGGCCCGAGCCGTCCACGACGAGCACGGACGTGATTTTCTTTTCTTCCATCACCCGCAGGGCGCTCGCGGCGAGCTCCGTGCGAGGAAGTGTCACTGGGTTTTTGGTCATGCACTCCGCCGCAGCGAGATCGAGTACATTTTCCCTGCGCTTCTCCATCACGCGGCGCAGATCGCCGTCCGTGATGATGCCAAGAAGTCGGCCGTCTGCGCCCGCCACGGCGGCAAGCCCCAGGCCCTTTCGGCTCATCTCGTAGATGACGTCGGGCATCTTCGTCGTGGGCAGAACCCGTGGCACGGCCTCACCCTCATGCATGAGCGCCTCGACGCGGCGGAGCCTCTTGCCAAGCCTCCCGCCGGGGTGAAGCGCGGCGAAATCCTCCTCCTTGAAGCTCCGGCGCTCGAGCAACGCAATCGCGAGCGCGTCGCCCATTGCCAGAGCTGCCGCTGTCGATGCAGTTGGTGCCAGATTGAGCGAGCAGGCTTCCTCCCTCACCGCGATATCGAGGACCACGTCGCTCGCCGTCGCCAGCGTCGAGCGCAGCTTGGCCGTGAGCGTAACGAGGCGCACACCCAAATGCTTCACCGCCTCGACGAGCTCGATCAATTCCTCCGTTTCGCCGCTCGATGAAATCGCGAGGAGAATATCGTCCGCGGTCAGTATGCCGAGATCGCCATGGAGCGCCTCGGCGGCGTGCAGGAAGACCGAAGGCGTGCCCGTGCTGGCAAATGTCGCGGCGATTTTGCGGCCAATCAGCCCGGATTTTCCAAGGCCGGTCACGACGACCCGGCCTTTGCAACCGTATATCAGCTCGACAGCTTTCTCGAAACGCACATCGAGGCGATCGATCAGGCCCGAGATGGCGTCGGCCTCGATCTGCAGGACGCGCTTGGCGGTTGCGAGGCTCGTGGGGATGGAGCTCGGCGGAGTTTTCGGTTTCATCGGCCTTGCCGGCTTCACTGTGGGGCGTCCCATTCGCGAGCAAGAGCTGCGAGCCGCGTAATTTTTTCAAGCAATGGGCGGAATTGATCCAGGGGAAGTGCGTTGGTGCCGTCAGAGAGCGATGTCTCGGGGTTGTCGTGGACCTCGAGAAACAGGCCATCGACGCCGGCCGCGGTGCCGGCGCGGGCCAGCGGCTCGATGAATTCCGGCTGTCCGCCGCTCGAGGTGTTCTTTCCGCCTGGCAACTGCACCGAATGGGTCACGTCGAAGACGACGGGGTAGCCGAGCTTTCGCATAATCGGGAACGAGCGCATGTCGACGACGAGATTCCGGTAACCAAACGAGCTTCCGCGCTCGGTGAGGATGATTTTCTCGTTGCCTGTGCTCGAGACTTTCTCCGCGGCATTGCCGATGTCCCACGGCGAGAGAAACTGGCCCTTCTTGATGTTGACGACCCGGCCGGAGCGCCCCACGGCTACGAGCAGGTCGGTCTGGCGGGAAAGAAACGCGGGCACCTGGAGAACGTCGCAGACTTGAGCGGCCGGCGTCACGTGCGAAATATCGTGAACGTCGGTCAGAATCGGCAGGCCGGTGCGCTTCTGGATCTGTCCCAAGATTCGAAGGCCTTCCCTCAGTCCCGGCCCCCGGTAGGAGGAAAGCGACGAGCGATTGGCTTTGTCGTAGGACGCTTTGAAGATGTAGGGAACGCCGAGCGAGCTCGCAATTTCCCCCAGGCGCTCGGCCATGCTCATCGCATGGACTTCGCTTTCGATCACGCACGGCCCCGCGATGAGAAAAAGCGGCGCGTTCGCGCCGACACAAACTTTGCCGATCGAGAAGCTGGCCAACGATTTCGCACCCGCGGCTTCCATCGAGGCTCTCTCTCCCTCCCGACGATGCAACAGCCTATGCGGGTTCGCACTTGTTTTCAACTTTGAATTGGAGCGAAGGGAACCGAGCACGAGCGTGACGAGCGAGCCAGGCACCCTCCGGTTCTCGCAATTCTCAACCAATCCGCCGGCGCCCCGTCGTATGTTTGCGATCTAAGACGGAGAGCGGTCTCTCGGCAGCCGGATCGACTGCGGTCGCCCGGACCATTCGATATCGGGGACGGACGTTCAGGACAGACTCCAAGTGTCGTCTGCCCCGAGTGCTGTCAAGATCAGCTAGTCGGAGGCGGGGTCGGCGGCGGGTACGCGGGTATTCACTTCGGCCGATGGGTCCAGTCGCTGACGGCGGTTACCGAGGCTTGCGCGGATGAACGCTGCGAACAGGGGATGTGGTGCGAGCGGCTTCGACTTGAATTCGGGATGAAATTGGCACGCGATGAACCAGGGGTGGTCGGGGACCTCCACGATTTCGACGTAAATGCCGTCGGGCGTGCGGCCGGTGATGCGCAGGCCAGCGCGCGAGAGCGTGTCCTCATATTCACAGTTGAATTCATATCGGTGACGGTGGCGCTCGGAGACTTCCGCGCGACCGTAGGCCGCGTATGCGAATGAGTCGGCCTCGATTTTGCAGGGCCAAGCTCCCAGGCGCATCGTCCCGCCCATTTCATCAACGCCGAGGAGTTCGCGCAATTTGTAAATCACGCGGTTGGGCGTCGAGGGATCGAATTCGGTGCTATCGGCGCGCTCG
>DATMRE010000138.1:0-7278 GCA_035566475.1 Verrucomicrobiia bacterium
AGGATGAGCAAACAGAAGCGAGTCGCCTTGATCACTGGTTCGTCTACGGGCATCGGTCGAGCCGAGGCCATCGCTCTTGCGAGGGCCGGATACAACGTGGTGATCAACTACAGTCGCAGCGAGGGTGAGGCGAGAAAGACCGTGGCCGAGTGCGAAACGGCGGGCGCGGAAACGCTGCTGGTTCAGTGCGACGTGAGCGACGAGAAAAGCGTGGTCGCAATGATCGAGGCGATCAAGCGACAATTCGGGCGTCTCGATGTTCTTTGCAACAACGCTGGCGCAAGCATCAAGACGCTTGCACGCGATTTCGAACAAGTCACGGAGGAAGAATGGGACCAGGTATTCTCCATCAATGTGAAGGGTGTCTTTCTCGTCACCAAGCATGCCACGCCCCTTCTGCGCCAATCGGATGACGCTTGCATCGTGAATACGAACAGCTTCGTGGGGGCTCGGCCCGGCCCTCAGCCCTTGCCCTACTCCGCGAGCAAAGGTGCGCTATGGACGATGACCAAAGCGCTCGCCGGCGCCCTGGGCCCGGGCCGGATCCGGGTGAACGGTGTGGCGCCGGGATGGATGACCGGAGAGTGGATGCAGCGAATGCTCGGTGATAATTACGATAAATTCATGGAGTCACGCGCCAAGCAAACGCCATTGCGTCGAGTGGTCAGTGCGGATGACGTTGCCGAGACGGCGCTGAGTCTGATTCAAGGTAATAAAGGCGTTTCGGGCGTGATCGTAGTCGTCGATGGTGGTTACGGCGCGGTTACCTAATGTATGGAGCGCTGACTTTCTTTGCTCATGATCGGCCCTCCAGCCAGAAGCCGGCCGCGGCCCATGGTTGGCGCGAATGATATGATCTCTCTGGAATCGAATCAGGAGATCGCCGGGCGCCCCCGGCATCCCCGCGACAAACCGTCGACTCCGGGCGCGAGCGGTTCCTCGACCGGACCGGCGAGTGCACCTCCGATCAAGACGAACTACACACGGCTCTTGCCACCTGCACTTCGCGGCACTTCGAGAACGCGAACCGAGTGCCTCGTGTCTTCAGTCGCTACAGGTCGTGAGATGAAGATGCGCTTGTTCTCCCCCTTCAAGTTCCGGTTCAATCCGACTCCAAGCCCGCGAGTCGCATCGCAAGACTGAGGGCTCGTCGGGGATCATAGGACCGGAACATGGCGAGTTTCTCAGCCTCGATGGAGCCCTCCGCATGGATGGCGAGCACGGCCTGGTAGCCGCCGTACAGGCGGGTGGTCAATTCGCCGATCAGGTTGAGCAGAGCGAGTCTTCGGTCCGCCGGCCAAGCTCCGCGCAGATACTTTTCTAGCACGGGTCGAACGTTCTCCGAGTTCCAGTCTGCCCCGGAGGGACCGGTTGCCAACAGGCCGCCGGCGAGATCTTGGACAGTCTCGAGTGCCTTATGGAACTCGCGGGCGAAGGTCCATTTCGCCATATTGGTTGTGAATACGTGGGGGTAGGCAATGCCCTCCTCCACGTCGCATCGCAGAGCTGCGAGTTCGGTGAGCCCTCGGACAGTTTCGGCGTATCCTCCAAGCCACGTCAGCTTGTCGCGAACATGTCCCGCGCGATCGATTCCGTTCGCGCGCGCCACAGCAATTCCCGCGCCCACGAGGGCGTCGAGCAAAGGCAGCTTGTAGCTCACGGCCGTGAAGCGGTGGAACTCGACGAATGTGAGCGCAGCGGCAGCGGCCAGGTCGGGCCGCCCTTCAAAGAAGACTCTCTCCCAGGGTACAAATACGTCGTCGAACACTGTCAGGGTCTCGATCATCTTGTGTTTGGTCGATATGGGTCGCGTGAAGGGGTCGTCGGTGCCGTGTAAGAAGTCCGAAGCGTAGAGACGGAGACCGGGCGTGGCCACCGGCACGGCAAAGGCCATTGACCAGGACTCGTCGTCCGGCTCCATGCTGCGACTCGGGAGAACGATCACCTCATCGACGTAAGGGGTACACGAAGTGTGCATCTTGGCTCCGCGGACGACGATTCCGTCGGATCGTTTTCCCACGATTCGAACATAGAGGTCAGGGTCCGCCTGTTCGGAGGGACGCTTGCTGCGATCTCCTTCCACGTCTGTTTGAGCTACTGCCAGCGCCAAGTCTCGATCCCGGCAATATCCGGAGAAGGCATTGACGCGCTCGAGGCCTTGCGCTTCACCAGCTCGGGCCAGCACCCGCCGGAGCGCGAACAGCGCGTCCGTTCCAATCTCTTTGACCAGGATCACGAGCGTGGCGCCCAGCGCGGTGGCCGTCTCGATCAGCTTCGATCGGGCCAGGAGATCTTTCGGTTCTCGAGGGATCCGGTAGTAGGCCGAATACAGTTCGTTCGCCTCGCGGTCTACGGCGAGATCGCGGAAATTCGGGTCGTCGGCGAGATGGAAGTCGATCGCGGCATGTCGGGCGGCTACGCCGAGCTCGGGGTGGTCGGGAACCACCTTCACTCGTTCTCCCCGATAGTAAACCTCCCTCCCGTCTCGCAATCCGTCCAGGAATTGCTCAGGCGTTCGAAGTCCCATTTCCCGTGCCTCCGGCCTCTCTCGCTCGTTCTCGTCGAGAGGCAGTTATCGATCGTGTTCGAAGCGGGCGGCGCACCGACCGACCGCAGTTCGATTCGCTTCACAAGCCTGCTGAGCGTTCTCGCAAAACGTGCTTTTGCACTTTTCCTGTGGAGGTCTTGGGCAGCTCTTCAAACCGAATTTCCTTCGGCGCTTTGAAATGGGCGATTCGGCCGCGGACGAAGTCAATCAACTCGGTCTCGGTTGCGGTCGATCCCGGCCGGAGCACGACGAAGGCCACGGGGACCTCTCCCCAATAGCTGTCGGCACGGCCAATGACGGCTGCCTCGAGAACGGCAGGATGCTCAACCAGGACCCGCTCGATCTCGACAGAAGCGACGTTTTCGCCACCGGTGATGATGATGTCCTTGGCTCTGTCCCTGAGTTCGATGTAGCCATCTGGATGCCGAACGCCCAGGTCGCCGGTACGAAACCACCCGTTCATCTGAGCCGAGCGAGTCGTCTCCTCATCGCGGTAATACCCCAGCATCACGTTGTTGCCGCGAATCACGATCTCACCGAGCGTCTGGCCGTCGGGTGGGACCTCACGGCCGTCCGAGCCGAGGACGCTCGCGCGCTCGGTCACGATATTGCCGATGCCTTGACGCGCATTGAGGAGTGATTGCTCGGCAACCGACTTCTCTCGCCACTCCGGCTGCCACTCGTTTACGACCGCCGGACCATAGGTCTCGGTCAGCCCGTACAAGTGGGTCACGTTCATGTTGAGGCTGGCCAAACGTTCGAGAAGGGCCGGCGAGGGAGGAGCACCTCCCGTACCGACGTGGATGAGCCGCGCTGGTTTGTGGCCGCTCATTGCGGCGGCCGCCTCGGCGATCATCGTCAAGAGCGTCGGAGCTCCGCTCATGTGCGTCACACCGCCGCTGCAGATCGTCAGCCAGATTCCGGCCGGGTCGATGCGACGCTCGCAGATGTGCGTGCCGCCGGCGGCCGTAACAGCCCACGTAAAGCACCAGCCGTTGCAGTGGAACATCGGCAGTGTCCACAGGTATGAGCTATCGAGACCGAGTCGGGCGTGATAGGCGATGGCGAGCGACTGCAGGTATGCGCCGCGATGGCTGTACATCACGCCCTTCGGGCGTCCCGTGCTTCCGCTCGTGTAGTTGATGGCGAGCAAGGATGTCTCATCGATCGAAGCAACGGCGTTAGATGCTGATGCTGCCAGGCCCTCTTCGTACTCACTCGTCCGGGAGCCGGCGGCGAGCAGTCGTACACCCGTTCGCTTTGAGACACTCTCAGCCTCTTCAACGACTTCTTGGGTGGCGACGAGCAGACGCGCTCCGGAGTGCTCGACGATAAATGCCATCTCCGGCACGGAAAGTCTTATATTCACCGGTACCAAAACCGCCCCGGCCATGGGAACACCGTTGTGCATCTCCAGCATCACATGGCTGTTGGTGCAAATTGCCGCTACACGGTCTCCCGGTCTGATACCCGAATCGACCAGTAGCCCGGCCAGCCGATGGGCCCGGTCTTGAAACTCACGGTAGGTGAACCGTTGATCGCCATCGATGATTGCATTTCTGTCGACGAAGACCGCGGCGGCGCGATCAAGGAAAAGGACCGGACTCAGCGGGATGGTATCGGGCATAGGCGCTCCGGCGGCATCGTTATCGAGCAGCCCCAGCTTTTATCCTGCCGAACCCTCTAGCGTCAACTTTCGTTCGCCCGCCGGGTGGCCACGAGAGTCCCTCCATCACGGGGGAAACAAATGGTCTTGCGGCTGCTCGCCCGGCCGAGTGTACTCGAGTCCTTCTACCGAGCACGGGAGGGCGCGAACGATTCGCTGGCTTCATGCATCACAGTTCGGTCGGGAAGGTTCCCGTCGAGCTCGCCCGTCGACCGGGGCGACCGGATGGATCGCGGCACAACCATCCCGACGAGGCTTCGATCTACTCCTCAACCGTGTAGACCCACACCGCTGCGTCCCTGCCCGGAGTGTTCGGAACAGCCAGGTAAAAGCGGTTTTGGCCTTTCTTGCCAATTTTCGGGGTATAACCCGCAGTCCGCGCGCCTATAACCGAGGGGATTCTGGCAAGGTGCTCGAAGTGGCCGGCATCCCTCTGTTGAAAGACATCGATAGAGCCCTGTCCGCCCGGAATGTAAACGCGCTTGTGGCTGGAATCATAATACAAGTCGTCCACGTCAGCGACGCACGGCAAGGTGGCGACGAGCTTAGCTGAGTCCGTGTCAAACACCACCAGTCGAGGGGGCGTACGGGTCACGATGAATAGCCGGTGATCGGCCTCATCGAGGGCCATCGGGAAGTTTTCTTCAAAATGATTCGGCAGAGGCCATTTCGACATTTTTTTTGTCGCGCGGTCAATGACCCCGACTTGCTTGGCGTCCTCGAGGTTCACATAAATTTTGTTTCCAGATGTTTCCAGCTGGAACGATTCCGGATGGACACCGGTCTTATATTCCTCCCCCAGGCGCTTATTCGTCGTTGCGTCGATCATCCCGATCGCTGCCTGTTCCCCGTCGCCATAGCCGACGTAGACACGCTTCGAGGCCGCGTCGTATCGCAGGTTATCGACGTCAGCGTTGTAAGCAATGCTGGCGATGAGGCTATAGCTGCTCCCATCGTAGACGTAGAGCGTACCTTTGCGGCTTCCGACAAAGATCTTGTTGAGCCCGGGAGCATAGGCCACACCCTGAGGCTCCGGGATGCCGGTGATGCGGTGCACTTCGGTTCCTTCAACGAGATTTATCACTTCCAGGGAGTTGTTACCCAGCGCGGAAATAAAGATCCGGGCCGGCTCAACGGGGTCGAAAGCGAGGTGATCGAACCGGCCGCGAACGCCCGTGAGAGGGACCTGGGCTGTCAAAACGAGCGGCGCGCTTCGCTCGTTCCCTGAGCTCCCCTGCGCTCCTGCCCGGAGCGCCAGCGAGAGAATTCCAAGACCTGCCAGCCAAATTTTGAAGTTTCTCTTCATGCCCTCCCTCCGAACAAACAAGCTTCGAGTTCACCGATCGGGAGCCCGAGCAAGCTCCGCTCGCAATTTCGCCGAAACACATGCGATTCTCTTGACGCCGATTCCACTCATCGGAAGCATCGACTCACCCCGGCCGCGCACGCTCCCGCTAGCCGAAATGCTTTCGCCTCACCGGGGACTCTACAAGCGAGCTCCATCTTGGCTGGTCTTTGCGCACGAGCGTCGTGAAAGTGAGCGGCCCCCGCGGCTCTCTCTGATTGCCCGGCACCCGAGAACCAGCATTGCCGGCCGCGCCCCGGACGTCGCAAAACAAGGCTGATCTTTGAAGAAAATTGAGAACGACAGCCCCAAGAATGCGACCTCGCTCGTCCGGGTCATCCCCCGACAGTCCTGATACATTCTATGAAGCGACGCCGCGGATCGCCACTGAAGTTTGGGACGAAGGATTCCTCCGGTTCGATAGGGATTCGCCCTCCGGCTCGAGCGACCGCCAGGGGACGGCGAGGGTCTCGAGCTTCGACAGTCCGGCCCGGCCCGCGAAAACACCCACTCCGTTCGATCGAACCGCGCTCGCGATCGAAAGCGTTGTGACACTTGATTAACGGGCGAGACTCGAAGTATATCTATGGCTCAAACTGGATTCGGAGCGCGATCGCCGGACAGGGGAAGACGATGAGAATAAACCGAAGACTGCGATTGAGGAGCGGCAAAATGTTGCGAGAAGGGGCAAGAATTTCTGCGCGCCGGTTGCGCTGGATGCTTCCTGTTTTCTTCCTCATTTCATTGGAATATGTGGGGAGCGCGCGCGGACAGCAGCCGGAAGACAGGTTATACATCGTGTCTCATGTCGACGTCTTCCCGCCTCACGCCGACGATTGCGTGAAGCTGCTCAAACAGTTCGAGGCCGAGAGTCTCCGGGACCCCGGCGTCGTGCGCTTCGAGGTTCTGCAAGAATCCCTTCATCCAAATCATTTTACGATCCTCGAGGTCTGGCAATCGCGCCAAGCCTTCGACGCGCACAGCGCCGCCGACCATACCAAGGTCTTCCGGGACAAGCTGTTCCCCTGGCTCGGCAGCCCGTACGACGAGCGCTTCAACCGCCTTCCACGGTAGCTCGGCCATGTCCTCGGGTCCGTCAGGCGTACGCGAACAGCGCCTTGAAGCCGAAGTCCATGTGCTGTTGAATGTGGCAGTGAAATAGCGTCAGGCCGGGTTGATCGGCCACGAAGTCGACCGACGCGCGTCCATAGAACGGCACGACGACCGTGTCTTTGATGATCCCGGCCGTCGCCTTCCCATTGAAGTCGACCAGCTCGAACAGGTGGCGGTGCAGATGCAACGGATGGGCATCGTCGGTCCGGTTGCGGAAGACCAGACGGTATCGGCCACCGGTCTTCAGCACGAGCTCTTTTTCGTGCGGATATTGCTTCCCGTTGACGAGCCATGTGTTGAACCTGCCCGAGCCGCTCGGAATTTTTTCAAACACGAGATCGATCGTCTGATCGGGCGCAGGATGCGATGTCGCCCCGCCGAAGATCGTGTAATCCCATGAAGCCTTCGGCGGCTTCACCCACTCTGGCTGGCGGTGCTGATTGGCGTACTCGACCACGATGCCGAGCCCGGCATTGCGTATGTCATCTTCGGGCGCACCGAGAATCCAGACGCCGGGCTGGCTCATCTCGACGTAGGCATCCACTCGCTCGCCCGGCCCGAGAAGGATCACGTCGGTCGCCTGCGGCGACGGCACCTTATTGCCGT
>DATMRE010000139.1:0-10373 GCA_035566475.1 Verrucomicrobiia bacterium
ATCGGATCCTCTTCAAACCGGGCGCGCAACTCAGTGGCGCGACCCGCCCCACCAAATCTACTGCCGTCAAGTTTAACACAGACGCGCAGAGGCTGGCCCACCACTTGATTCAGAACTGTGCGCAATCGTTCCATCGGGTCGCGCGCCTGCAACATCTCCGCCAGAGCGCGGCTCTCGGTCGGGAAGAACAGCCGCAACTCCCCGCTTTCGATCTCCCAGCGCGTAGCGTGTTCGACCATGGACCACAAAAACTTTTGGCCCTGCAGCGCTCGTTTGATCGCCTCGACCTGCGCCGATGCCAATCCGCTTGTCGAATCTTCTGCGGCGCGCGCCACGGTTCGCGGCGGCGAGGCCGGCACGGGCGCGATCGGCAGGGCACGCGCGGGCAGGGGGCTTGGCGCCTGAGCCGGGGCTGTCTCGGACGACGGGACGGTCGGCCTCGCCGTCGGGGGGCGCCCGCGAAGTTCACCGCGAAGCTCCGCCAGCACCTCCTCGAGCGGAGCCAGCCGTTGAGCGTTCACAAGCTTCAGCAGTCCCAGCTCAAGATGCAACCTTGGGTCCGGCTTCCGCCGCAGGTCCTCATCGGTGGCAAGCAGAATATTGAAAAAGCGAGTCAGGTCCTCTTCGCTGAACTGCGCCGACTGTTCGGCTAGGCGCGGGCGTTCGTCCGCAGGCGCTGCAACGAGGTCGGAATCCGCCCCACAAACGCGCCCCACCAGCAGGTTGCGAAAATGGCGTATCGACTCGCGGCAGAAGTGCTGCAGGTTTTGTCCGTCGTTGATGAGCCGATGCACTAACCCGAGCGCACGTTCGGCGGATTGGCTCGCAATCGAGGCGACCAACTCGTCGAGCACGCCTTCGGCTACGACGCCGAGCAGTTCGCGCACCTGAGCATCGGTCACTCGATCGCCGCAGTACGCGATCGCCTGCTCGAGCAGGGAGAGCCCGTCGCGCAAGCTCCCTTCGGCAGCTCGCGCCAGCACGGCGACAGCGCCCGGCTCGATGGCCAGATGTTCCGCCTCGACGATCCGCTCGATTCCGTCGGCGATCTCCTGAAAGGTGAGCGAGCGAAAGTGAAACAGCTGCGCGCGTGACTTGATCGTCTCGACGAGGTCCTCCGAGCGCGTGGTGGCCAGAATAAAAACGACGCGCTCGGGCGGCTCTTCGAGGGTCTTCAGGAGGGCGTTCGAGGCTTCGTCGGTCAGCTGATGCGCTTCGTCGAGGATCACTACCTTGTAACGGCTCGCGGCAGGCGCATAGCGCACCATCTCGCGCAGTTCACGGATCTGATCGATGCCACGGTTCGAGGCCGCGTCAATCTCGAGAACGTCAAGTGAAGTTCCGGCTGAAATCTCGCGGCAGGAATCGCATGTGTTGTCCGGCTCGGCCGTCGGCCCCGCGACGCAGTTGAGCGCTTTCGCGAGGATTCTTGCCGTCGTCGTTTTTCCCACGCCGCGCACGCCCGAAAAAATGTACGCATGGGCTACGCGATTCGATTGAATGGCATTGGCGAGCGTCTTCGTGACATGCTGCTGACCGACGAGTTCACTAAATGTCTGCGGACGGTATTTTCGCGCGATGACCTTATAACCCATCGAACAGTTGTCCTCTTCGAGCGCCGAGACTTGGCCTTTCAATTCCGTCAGCGGCCATACTGACTCGAGCTAAAAGACCCGGTCATATCTAAGGTCCAACAATCCGCCGGTACAGAAGCCGGCCGCCTCCCGAACTCTCCGGGGGCCTCCCGCCGGCCCTGCTTCGCTTGAGCGACGTGGCTGCGCAAGCGAGAAGAGGAACTTCGGGTACTCCGCGGCACACGAAGCTGACCCGCTACCGTTGCTCCCTTCCGGGCCTGGCGGGGTTTGCGGGGATTCGTTGCACAGAGCCCGAAGTTCCACCGATCGGCGGTCTACGTGCAGATTTCGTTGTTGCTCGACGACCGCTGCGCGAAGTCTAGCATACCGGTTCCAACCGTGAAAGCTTCGCTCGAATGTCGCGAATGGCGAGAGCAGTCCCGACTCCTCGGGCGTCCGTCGCTCGACAAAATCCGGTCGCAAAATCGACCAAGAGATGGAGCCGAAACAGGTAACTAGGAATGAAAGCCAGAGTGGGAGCCAGAGATGCGCAGACGGGCGAGTGATCCCAGGGGTGGGATTCGGGACCGATGCTGGGTCGAGCGAGGCGGTGAACTAACTGGGGAGTCCTCTCGAGCGGTTGACGAACGATCGGGCACGGCAGGTGAGTACGGCCTGTCCTTCGGACCAGTTGTAAGGGGCCCTTGCTATGGCGATAATACAGAAGTAATTTCAATTGCATGAAGTGTCGCATTTCCTTAAACTTGAGCCGCCCGATTGATTGAAGAGGAATTGTTCGATCGATTTTCATATGAAGCCTAGCCCAGCCCTAAAGCAGTTAGCATGCGTTGTTTGCCTTTTTCTCGTGGCCGGCCTGGTGCCTGTGTTCGGCGCGGCACGACCGACGCGCACGAGCCGGAAGCATCGCGCGCTCGCCCCGATCTCGCACGGCGAACCGGCTAAGGACGACATCGCCGACAACGACGATCCGATCGTCCGCCAGATCGCCCAAGATGCCCTGGGGCATGAAAAGGGTTCGGTGCTGGCCGTCGATCCGACGACGGGTCGCATCCTCACCATCATCAACCAGAGAATGGCGTTTTCCGCGGGCTTCGAGCCCTGTTCGACGATCAAACCGTTTATCGCGCTTGCGGGTTTGCAGGAGGGAGTGATTACGCGAGACACCATGATCAAGGTGGGATCTCGCCGCTACATGGACCTGACCGAGGCCATGGCGCACTCAAACAACAAGTTCTTTCAAGAGGTGGGAACGCGTCTCGGTTTCGATCGAGTTCTTCGATACGACCGCCTCCTCGGTCTTGGCCAGCGGGTGGGCTATAACATTGCCGAGGAGCAGCCCGGCGCTCTGCCGTTCCGTCCCCCAATTTTTGGCGGCGTGGCGCGCATGTCCAGCTTCGGCGAGGGTATCCGCATAACCCCGTTCCAGCTTGCTTCGCTCGTCTCCATGCTTGCGAACGGCGGGACGCAGTACTACCTGCAATATCCGCGTACCGCGGCCGACCGGCACGACTTTGCGCCGCGCGTGCGCCAAAGCCTCGATATCGAATCATTACTTCCCGACCTTCGCGAGGGAATGCTGGCCGCGGTGCTCTACGGCACGGCGAGACAGAGCTACGACCCATACGGCGAGCAGGCCCTCGGCAAGACCGGGACGTGCAATGACGAAGGAGTCGGCGGTAGACTCGGCTGGTTCGTTTCCTACGCCGATCAGGCTCATCCGAAAATCGTGATCGTCGTTCTGCTCCACGGCGGAAGCCGCATCATCAGCGGGCCGCATGCCTCGGAAATCGCAGGGCGCATCTACCGAAATCTCTACCAGCGCAATTACTTCGTCGACTCCGATCCGACGCACGCCTCCACATACGCTGCAGCGACCGGGGCGTCTCAGTAGCAGCGTTGTTCTCTGCCTGTGAACGAATTCCGGGCGGCGAGTGCCGCGCCCGAGCGACTGGCCCAGAAAAAGAAAACGGCGTCCGATGCGAGGACGCCGTTTTTATCTCTGGTTCGCTACGATTGTTCAGTCCTTTGATGCTCCCCAGGAAACGAGCTAACCCACCCTAAAGGGCGGGATTGCGCTCGCTAAAGCAGTTCAGGCTCTGACTTCCCATACGTCGCCAGCGCGGAGAAGCTTTGCGACATCGCCTTTGCCGCGCTTGGCCTGCACTTCTTGAATCTGTGCGGCGATAAGGTCCTCGTAGCGCGGGAAATTTTCCCACGAGCGCAGGACGCCGATCGGAGTGGGGAAGCCGGGCAGATCTCCCATGTGCGCTAGCAAAAAAGCATAGGCCGGACGCGGATGCTGCTCGTCGTGGACGAGCAGATCCGATTCGGTCGTGCCGTTCCCGAGCTCGACAACTTCGAGCTCAAGACCGTTCAAGCGAATCCCCTTGTCGCGCTTCTTGCCAAAAATCAGCGGCTTCCCGTGCTCGAGTTGAACGACCTGTTCGCTGCGAGCGTCCTTTTCCGTGAGAGCATCCCAGGCGCCATCATTGAAAATGTTGCAGTTCTGCAGAATCTCGACGTACGCCGAACCCCGATGGGCCGCCGCTTTCTTTAAAGTGTCCTTTAAGTGCTGCTGAAAAACGTCGACCGAGCGCGCGACGAACGTCGCTTCGGCGCCAATCGCGAGAGAAATGGGGTTGAACGGACGGTCCGCCGTGCCGAATGGAGTCGACTTGGTCTTCTTGCCGATCTCGGAGGTCGGTGAATACTGTCCCTTGGTCAGGCCGTAAATCCGATTGTTGAACATGAGGACTTTCAAGCCGACATTGCGCCGAAGCATGTGGATCGTGTGGTTGCCGCCGATCGAGAGGGAATCGCCGTCGCCGGTCACGACCCAAACCTCGAGATCCGGGCGGGCGACCTTCAGGCCAGTGGCGACGGCTGGCGCGCGTCCGTGGATGGTGTGAAAACCGAAGGTGTTCACGTAGTAGGGAAAGCGGCTGGAGCACCCGATACCGGAAACAATTACGAATTTTTCCCGCGGGATGCCCAGATCGGCAAAGACGGACTGCACGGCGGAGAGAATCGCGTAATCTCCGCAGCCCGGACACCACCGAATTTCCTGATCCGTCTGAAAGTCTTTTTTCGTGTAAAGCGGCAAAGTCGCCGTCGTCATTTCTGTTCTCCCTAGCTGCTCACATCAGTCGAGCATCTCCTCGATCTTCTGCTCGATTTCGGATTGCTTGAAGGGCTTACCTTGAATCTTGTTATAGCCTTGCGCGTCGACCAGATACTTCGCTCGCAAGAGCATGATGAGTTGCCCCATGTTCATTTCCGGAACGAGAATCTTGTTGTAGCGTCCCAATACTTCGCCCAAATTCTTGGGCAGTGGGTTCAAGTAGCGCAGGTGAACATGGCCGATGCGGTGGCCCTTCGCCCGCTCAGACCTCAGGGCCGCTGTAATGGGGCCGTGCGTCGATCCCCATGCGACGATCAGCAACTCGCCCGAAGGGTCGCCTTCGGGAACCACGTCGGGGATCTCCTGGACGATCGCCGCGACTTTTTCGGCGCGCAACCGGACCATCCGCTCGTGGTTGAGCGGCTCGTAGTTGATGTTGCCGGTGACGTCCTGCTTTTCGAGACCGCCGATGCGGTGCTCGAGTCCCGCAGTGCCGGGCACAGCCCAGGGCCGCGCCAATGTTTGCGGGTCGCGCCGGTAGGGGTGGAAATTCACCGGATTGGTTTCAAAGCGTACGGGAATTTCCGGTAGGTCGGCGAGATCGGGAATCCGCCAGGGCTCGGCACCGTTGGCGAGATAACCGTCGGAGAGAACAATCACAGGGACCATATATTTGATCGCGATGCGGCTGGCCTCAACAGCAACCCAGAAGCAGTCGCCGGGTGATGCCGGAGCGAGCACGGGAATGGGAGCCTCCGAGTTTCTTCCGTACAAAGCCTGCAAGAGGTCGGCTTGCTCTGTTTTCGTCGGCAGGCCGGTCGAGGGGCCACCGCGCTGAATGTCGCAGACGACCAGAGGTAACTCGACGGCTACGGCCAAGCCCATGGCCTCTGTCTTGAGCGCCATCCCGGGCCCGGAGGTGGTGGTGATGCCGAGGGCGCCGGAGTAGGCTGCTCCGATGGCGGAGGTGATCGCGGCGATCTCGTCTTCCGCCTGAAACGTTATCACGCCGAAATCCTTGTAGCCGGACAGCTCGTGCAGGATGTCCGACGCGGGCGTGATCGGATAGGAGCCGAGGAAAAGGGGAATCCCCGCCTTCTGCGAGGCCACGACAAAGCCCATGGCCAGTGCCGTGTTCCCGCTGATATTGCGATAGAGACCCGGGACGAGCTTCGCCGGAGGGATCTCGTAGCTGATCTGGAAGGCCTCGGTAGCCTCGCAATAACTGTAGCCGGCCTGCATGGCCAGCCGATTCGCGGTGACAATCTTGGGGTTCTTCTTGAATTTTTCGTCAATCCAACGAAGAGTATTCTCAAGCGAACGGTTGTAGAGCCAGTAGCACATCCCCAGCGCGAAGAAATTCTTGCAACGGTCCATGCTCTTTGCGTCGAGCCCCAAATCCTTCAGGGCCGCGCGAGTCAGCTTGGTGAGACCGACCGGAAAGGTTCGAAATCCGTCGAGCGAGTGATCCTCGAGGGGATTGACCGTCATCTGCGCTTTGCGAAGGTCCAACTCCCCGAAATCGTCGAGGTTGACGATCAAGATTCCGTTCGGCTTCAGGTCAGCAATGTTCGTCTTGAGCGCGGCCGGGTTCATGGCAATGAGCGCGTCGACGCTGTCACCGGGAGTAAAGACGTCTTGTGAGGAGAAGTGCACCTGAAATCCGCTGACTCCGGGGAGCGTTCCAGCCGGCGCGCGAATCTCGGCGGGGAAGTCGGGGAGCGTAGCAAGATCGTTGCCGTAGAGTGCCACGGTGTTGGTGAACTGGCTGCCGGTGATCTGCATGCCGTCGCCGGAATCGCCGCAGAAGCGGATGACGGCCTTATCGATTACCTCGCGCTTGCGTTGGGTGAGATTAATTGTTGTCGTAACCATAAGGTCTGAAGGTCCCCTGCCACGCCGAAGCGAACACGCGCACGGCCATGCGAACTCCGTCGCCGAGTCGTGATTCCTCAGGCAAAATGTAGCTCCACTTCTTCATAGGATAGCACAGCGAGAAAACCGGGAATATGGAAATCGGCGCACGGCCGAGTCGCCGTGAGAGCCGAAACGGGCATTTCCGTTGCCAGTCGATTCTCTAGCCATGCGAACTGAATTCCTCTCTTTGTTCGCTGAGACTGACTCAAGTCAATTCTGCTCTGTCTGCCTTGCGAACAACGAGCCCGCGGCGGAAGTGGCACAAAGACGCCGAATGTGTTGGGGGGGGGTGAAATGGGCGCGCCCGACACGAGTTTCTGCGTGAGTGCAGCGTCGCTCAAACTCGGGCGGAGTCGAGCGCACTGCCGGAGACTGACGATGCGACAAGCGTCGTTTTGATGCCGCGCATGCCTCGGCAGTCAGGCCGGCCAGTCGACGAGGTGGCGTGGTGTCGTGAGGTCCAAACCAATCCGGACGTCCGCAGGACGAACAGGCCGGATCAGTAGAGTGCTCGGCGCGCCTCTTCGCGCACTGCGAGCCCGCCTCCGTCCTCACATCCCAAGCGCCGTGTAACGGTAGGTAACCGTAGGCGAGTATTGACTTTCGCTTTTAATTCGCCTATAGTGTGGACCTTCGCGGGCGAACCGCGCAGGGGAGTGCTTATGGCACTGACGAAACGGCAAAAAGAAGTGCTGAACTACCTGGTCGGATTCCTGGACAAGAACGGGTATTCACCGAGCTTTGAGGAAATTGCCCGCGCGCTGAAGCTGACTTCGCTCGCGACGGTGCACAAACATCTCTCCACGCTCGAGAGGAAGGGTTTCATCCGGCGCGGCTACAATCAGAGCCGGTCAATTGAAGTCGTGCAGCTGCCGAAGTCGGTACGCGAGCAGGTCCTGGACCGGAAGCTGATCGAGCTGCCGCTGGCCGGGCGGATCGCGGCGGGGCGGCCGCTTGAGGCGGTGGAGGAACGCGAGACAATTTCGCTCGCCGATTTTGCTCGCGGACCGAACACGTTCGTGCTGCAGGTGAAGGGCGAATCGATGCGCGAGGATCACATTCTCGACGGCGACTACATCGTCGTTGAGCAGACGCAGGTGGCCAACCCTGGCGAGATCGTGGTCGCCTTGGTGCGCGAAGACGAAGCGACCGTGAAGCGGTTTTATCGCGAGCCGGCAGGAAAGATTCGCTTGCAGCCGGCGAATTCGCAAATGGAGCCGATTCTTGTTCCGGCCTCGGATGTCAAGATACAGGGGCGAGTGGTCGGCGTGCTCAGGAAGTACTAGCCAGAACGGAGTGGGGGCAGGAGGGCTCGGGCCAAAGCCCATTTTTTCTCGCCTCGCGTGTTGTCTCCGCCATCGCCGCTCCCCACTGGATTGTTCGAAATCCCCGTGCGCCGCCGCAGCCGCCCCTCACTTTGCGTCCAAACCTGCGCCGGCCAGGTCCGCTGCGCGACCTATCAACAAGCGGTTCGCGACACCGCTCGCAATCGTCCATTATCTCACCGGACACAGCTGGCCCATTTTCGATTTGGCACCGATTTCGCGGAAGACTAGATTAAGAAGCCCCGGTCCGAATCACGAACGCTGGGAAAGAGCAAGGAGGGTAAATGTGGGGAGATAGGAAACTGGATGCTCCCACTAGGACGCCGCTCCCGCTGCAGCCTAGTACAGCACCAAGCGCGTCATCATTTTATGGGGAGGCTAAGAAAATGGCACCACTCGATTCGACGTATCCCACGACGACACCAAGCGACCGCAGCGCAGCGCGGCTCGGCGGAAGCTTGCACGTCAAGGGTGAG
Organism: Verrucomicrobiia bacterium; assembly: GCA_035566475.1. Lineage (GTDB taxonomy): Bacteria > Acidobacteriota > Terriglobia > Acidiferrales > UBA7541 > Palsa-295. Next base: position 8,435 of record DATMRE010000139.1, read on the forward strand.
ATAACCGGCAACGAAGACCTGCACGTTGATGGCAGCGTTGAGGGGCTCGTGCAGCTGGAAGACCGCAAGTTGACCGTTGGCGCGAGCGCACGCGTGAGCGCGGACATTATCGCCCGCGAAATCGTAGTATACGGCAATGTGAAGGGGAACCTGCGTGCGCGCGACCGTATCGAGATCAAGAAGGACGGCTCTGTCGTCGGCGATTTGACGACCGCTCGGATCATGATCGAGGACGGCGCGTATTTCAAAGGCTCGATCGAGATCGACAAGGCCACCGACGGTAGTGACGGCGATCTCGAAAAGAGTTCGTCGGCGTCTTCGCGGCCATCGCCAATTCGAAGCACGGCTACGACATCGACTGCCTCGGATTAGGAGTTCGAACGACGAGTCCGAGCAGCGGCCCCCCGCTGTCCAGCAATTCGGGGACACCGGTAGGCGGGTGAAGGCCGGGCGTCTATGCGCCCCTGGCCGACTCTCTCCGTTGTGTGCTTGCAAGGCTTGATCAAGACGACGGCGCCTGGGACATTTCCCAGCGCGGCCCGCAGCCTCAGCACGCATGGGACGCACGGGAAAACAACTGATGAGGCATGTATTCGTTGTCAAGCGCTGCCCAATCCATCCATCTGCTTCTGGGAGTCGGGTCTCCTGCAGGCGGAAGGCCCACCCGAGAGAAGCATCACCGGTCCTCTAAAGACCACCACCGGCGCGCCCGAGCGCCAGATTCTGAGGATCACAGAACCGTTTCGTAAGCCCAACCCTCCTCAAACATAGTCAACCGCCCGCGATTGGCCTCAACCCATGGGCGGTGGACAGACCGGAACAGATCCCGGATTTCATCGGCATGCGGTGCCGCCTCGAGCGAAGATTCGACTCACAACAACACCTGGTCAGTGAAGGTGCTTCCGTCCTGAGGGGATCGATTCGACGTCTGGATCGACGCAGGAATCCAGACTCGGGACGTTGCGGCCGCAGGCCAGCTTCCACCCTTGCCTCGATTACTGTTCGATTGATTTTAGTGATAGGATCCGGAACATTCCTGGAGGACCAACGATGGAAGACATGATTTCCGGACTGCTCAAGGATCTAGAAAACCGAAGGTTGACGCGGCGCCAACTCATTCAGGCCTTGGCTCTCGGTGCAACGGCTGTTTCCGCCGCGCCCGCCGGAGCCGCTGGGGAGAAAGGTTTTAAAGCGATCGCCTACAATCACATCTCTTACAACGTTCCTGATTATGGCAGGAGCCGTGACTTTTATGCGGATCTGCTGGGGATGAAACTGGCGTTCGACGATGGAAAACAGTGTTCGCTCGAATTCGGAGATCCGGTGAACGCTCTTTACATACGCAAAGTCAGAGAGTCCGCTGACAAGGCGAATGTCGATCACTTAGCGTTCTCGATCGAGAATTTTGACCTGCATGCAGTCGAAGCGGAACTGAAGCGTCGTGACCTGAATCCCAAGTTTGATGGAAACTATGCCTGGACCGTCCACGACCCGGACGGCTTTACATTCCAGGTTTGCGCGGAGAAGGGTGTGTATCCTGGGCAAGCCGGGCCTGGCGCCCCCTCCGATTTTACCGGACCTCTACCGGCTCAACCGGCCGGGGCCGACCGAGCTCCTTTCAAAGCGCTGGCCGTCAATCACCTTGTGCTGCACACCGCTGATATCTCAAGGAGCCGGGATTTTTATACCGACCTGCTCGGACTGAAAGTGATTTACGACAAAGCCGAGGAGCCGAACGCAGAGTGCTTCTTGAGTTTTGGTGATAATTTCCTTTACATCCGCAAGAGCGATCGGCCGGACAAGAAGCCGTATGTCCATCATTACGCCTTCACAATTGCGAACTATCATCGGGACGCGGTTGAAGCCGAACTGAAACGCCGAGGTTTTGACCCCAAGCCGGACTCCAAATTAGGCTGGACCATCTCGGATCCGGACGGCT
>DATMRE010000140.1:0-19786 GCA_035566475.1 Verrucomicrobiia bacterium
TTTCAGCTCTTCGACTTCGTCATGATTTCGAGCGATCAGACCACTTTGAACGCCGAGGTCACCGATGGTGCTCTGCAACTTTCCCTTGGTGGCTTCGAGGTCCGCTTTCGCCGCGGCGACGTCGCTCTGTGTCCCGCTCAGTTGTGTCGACACCTGCCCGAACTTTGTCGTCGTGTCGGCCTGAACCGCGCCGATCTGCTGCCGGAGCTGCTCATCGTTCGTCTGCTGTTGCTTACGAATGGATTGAGAGAGACCGCGAGCGCGCGCCAACTCGTCCTGGGTCAGGCCGAGCTTCTGAGAGGTGACGTCCAGCTGTCCCTTCAGGTCCGCGAGTCGCGAGTTCGTCTTATCGACCTCCGATGCGAGGGCCTGGGTCTTCTTTTCCGCCTCGCTCTGGGATTGGCGGAATGCCTGGCGCTGCTCGTAGTTCACATAGAACAGGTAACCGACCAGTGCAAAGGAGATGATGAAGAGCACGAATACCCAGCGGGGCAAAGGGGCCGCTTCCATTACTACCTGTGCGTCCTGCGCGCTCGCGGGCGTGTTGGGGGTCAAACTCATCGAGCCTCCTCACGGCGCGGGGATCGCCGCTGATTCAAGAATTATCGCCGAGGCCGGGCTGGATGTCTATCCCGCCGATCGGGTCGGGCCAGCAAGCCTTCGCTCAGGTGCCGCGCGAAGAATCCGCCTCTTATAGAATATCCCGAGACTGCGATATCCCTTCTTGAGCGCCTTCGGCTCCAAGCAGAACGTCCTTGGGGCAAACGGACGGGTACTCAGAAAAGCAGAGCATGATTTTGTAGCCGGGAAAATCGTTTGGCCAGGTTTCGGGATCGATTCCGGAGCGGACCTGCGCGGCGGTATAGACAGGCATTCGGGTTTCTTCCCCGAGGTATTCTACACCTTTCGTGAGCACATCCCGCCCTCGACGGGCTTGTTCGGAGAAGACGTTCTTCGCTATGCTGATAGCTACCAGCACGGGAGAGACGGTCTAAGCTGATGATTTGTCCGCAGTGCCGCAGCGCCGCCTGTTTTCGCTCACGTCGCGGAGGCGTACTGGATTTCTTCGGCACGCTGGCCGGGTTGCGGCCCTGGCGTTGTGACACCTGCGACCGCCGGTTCTATGCGCGGCGTGTGGCGATCTCCTTTTCAACCTACGCCCATTGCCCGAGATGCGGAAATTTCGATCTCGTCGCTCTCCCGGGTGAGCGCGTCGAACAGGGGACTCTCGTCGCTCTCAAACGCTGGCTTGGATTTCCCGCCTATCGCTGCGGCCCTTGCCGCAAGCGGTTCTTCAGCATCTGGCCGTTCCGCAGGATTCTTCCCTCGCTCGTGCCGGCCGAACCCCACGAGCAACCCGCTGACCGCAACGAGGATTGAAACATGAGCCCGAAAAGCCGACTGGCCCCTCCGCCCGGTGCCCGCGCAGGCCCGCCCGCGCCACCTACGACGATTCATCTTCTGAGGGACCTTTGGCCCATATTAACCCTGGCTCATACAAGCACTTACAAGATTTTCCTCCCTCGACTTTTTGACCCGCTCACGGGAGCCGTTGGTTACCCATAGCAGAGCGGTCCGGCGTCAGCCCTCGGACCAACCTCTCAAGGGGCGTGGAGTAACACTCAATTAACATACCCGTCACTGGCGATTGAAGCGCTCGGCATAACGTTGCCTTACGGGCCGAGCGCTTGAAGTGTCGAGCGCCCTGGGGGTATTGGGAGGGGAATCCGGTTCAAGATGGTGGTAGTTTGTCCGAACCCTGCATATTCGGACCATCTGAATCAGGCGGAGTAAACACGCTAAGGCACCAGGTTCGCTCGCCTTTGGCTGAGCGCACCGGTCGGGCAGTGGACACTCTGAAATCCCGCCCTGGTTCGCGGCTTTCGAAGGAAATTCCGGCAAGCCGGATCGTGGCTCGAGATGAGATTCGGCACCTACATTTCAAGGAGGAACTGAATGCGATCACTCGCAGCATGCGTTGTGGCCTTCTGTCTCGTCGCACCGCCGGCGATAGCAAGGGCAGCTCGGGCCGGAGGGGGCGAAGAGAATCCCAAAACGAGCACCACGTCGACTCCGATGACCGGAACCGCTGACCCTCGAGCGGAGGCGTCGAGTGGCGACTCGCCCGCGAGGCCGGTGGAATCTCGCCTGGAGAATGAGCTCGAGCAGCTCCGGGACCTCCTTGAATCGCAAGCGAAGAAGCTACAGGAACAGAGCGAGCAGCTAGAGGAACAGCAACAGAAGATGCGAGCGCTCGAGGAAAGACTCCTGACCAGCGGGCCGCGCGAGAATCTCGCTGCGGCAGCTCCCATCTCTGCTCCGCCCGCCGTTTCGATCCCGCCGACGGGCGCCGTGGCGAACGCCCTATCGACCAGCGCAGCCAGCAAGGCACCGAATCAGGACAAGCCGGCCGACGCCCCGATGGCCCTTCGCTTCAAGGGAATCACGCTTACGCCGAGCGGTTACATGGCGGCCGAAACGGTGTGGCGGAATCGAGCCATCGGCTCCGGCATCAACTCCGCCTTCAACGCGGTGCCGCTGCCGGGAAGTTCGCAGAGCCACGTATCGGAGTTCAATGCCGAGGGTCGCCAGTCGCGAATCGCGATGCTCGCGGAAGGGAAGCTCGCGACCGTGAGGATCGGCGGTTACTATGAAGGTGACTTCCTCTCCGCCGGGGTCACCTCGAATGACAATCAGAGCAACAGCTATACGTTCCGCCAGCGGCAATTCTGGGGCCAAGCGAGGTTTGACAATGGCTGGACGGTGACGGGCGGACAGATGTGGAGCCTGGTCACCGAGACCAAGACGGGCGTCGATAATCGCACCGAAGCAACCACGCAGACGATCGATGCTCAGTACAATGTCGGCTTCAGCTGGGCCAGGCAGTACGGTCTACGGGTCGCCAAGAATTTCGGAAATAAAGTCTGGCTGGCCGGCGCCGTTGAGGAGGCACAAACCACCCTCACCGCTCACGGTCAGAACAACAATTTTCTCGTCGGTTCGTTCGGCATCACCGGCGGGCTTTACAACCCGATCGCCAACTATGCCTTCGCGGAAGCCCCGGATCTTGTCTTCAAGCTCGCCGTCCAGCCCGGCTGGGGCCACTACGAGCTCTTCGGCGTTCTCAGCACGTTTCGGGACCGCGTCTTCCCCTGCGGAGCCACGTCTGCAACCGGCGTTTGCAGCGGTGTCACGGGACCGTCTGCCGCAGGTGCCTTCAACGACACGCGTTCCGGTGGCGGGGTGGGGGCGAATGCCCGTGCAAGATTCCTCCGGCACCTCGACCTAGGCGTTCACTTCTTCGGCGGTGACGGCATCGGTCGCTACGGCTCGGTCGGACTGGCCCAGACAACGGTTCGCCCGGACGGCACGCTCGCGCCGATCCGCAACTACCAATCGCTCGGCACCATCGAACTGTTCACCTCGAAGCTCGATGTCTACGCAAATGTCGGCGACGAATACAACGCCCGGGCGGCCTACGTCATCGGTTCGGGAAAAACCGCGAAGGGCGAGGGCTACGGTTCGCCACTGTTTGTCAACTCCGGTTGCTGGACAGAAGCCATTCCGGGAACCGCAACTCCCACCCCGACCGGTGTCGGCGGCTCGGCTGGGTTCATTCCCGGATCGCTCTCCAAGTGCACGGGCGACACTCGGAGCGAGATCGAAGGGACTCTTGGATTCTGGTATCGCTTCTACAAGGGGCCACAGGGCACGATTCAGTGGGGAGTGCAGGAATCCTATTTCGTGCGCAACACTTGGTCCGGAGTCGGGAACACCTCAGGCGTCGGAACCAGTGGACAGCCGCACGGCACCGACAACATGCTCTTCACCTCCTTCCGTTATTACCTGCCCTAGCAAGTCCGCTGGGACACAGGGAGGCGGATCGCTGCCTCCCTGTGCCGAGCGTCGCGTTCGGGTAATTTCAAGCGAACCCGTTCGAGCAGGTATTCTCTCAGTCGATCATCGTTCAGTCGCCCGGAAGGGATGGCGCGCTGGCGGCTTCGCCGGCGCTCCCGAGCGAAACGAGCAGCCGGCGGAGCTTCGTACGGTCTTCGAGCCCCATCCTGACTGTTTCAAACCCGGCCTGATGCGAGCGCACGAAGCGCACCACCGCTTGCATGCTGATCGAGCGAAGACCGGAGGAAATCTTGAGCGTCGCTTCAGTCCCCACCGCGAGCTGTAGATCACCGCTCAGCAAACCACCCTCAAGACTTAGCACGCTGATCGCCGAGGAATATTTCCCGCGGGCGGAAGTGATCACGGCCGGGACCTCGCGACGCAGGTGAACTCGGCGATAGCGGCGATGCCGCACCACATCCCGTTCGGGTACCGGATCAAGCGGCGCAAGCGCCAGCAATTTCAGATCCAGGCCCGACTGCGGCAGAAACGCTTCGATCCACTCCCGATCGAGCTTCACGAGCGCCTGCGCCGCTGCCACGCGAATTTCTTCCGGATAGGCCCAGCGAAACGTTTTGCGCGCTTCGACGAATCGGCGCAGATGACCCACGGCGGCCGACGCGCGCATCCGGCCGAGGGCCTCGATGGCTTTCACGCGCAGATACTCGGGAGCCTCCTGGAGGATCTCGCCTTCGGCGAGCCGCATCAGCTCCGGAGCCGTGTTCGGGTCTCCGCACATGCCGATCTCGTCGAGCGCCAGCGGCAAGACCATGGTGTCGAATAGTTCGAGCGAATCGACGAGCAACCGGCCACGCTCGGGAGCGCCGGCGATCGAGAGCTGCCGCACAACGGAATCATCGAAGCCGCGCCCGCCATTGCGCAGCCGCAGTGGGAGGAGCTCTGCGGTCCCGAGCGGATCGAGCCGGCTCAGCAATCCGATGACCGACGCCGCCTTTGCCGGCCCCTCCGACTTCAGCAGCTCGGCCAAGTGTTCGACGCCAGCGGTGCCCACCGCCCGGGCCATCTCGACGATCTTCTCCCGCTCGCTGCGCCGCCCCGAACGCGCCAGCCGCACCGCCAAATGCTCGCTCGCGATCTGCGGAACACGCTGGAGCACGCCGAGCAGCCCTTCGGGCATGGCCTCCGAGGCCAGCACTTCCTCGACAAATTCCGGAACCCGGCCCTCGACACCGATGCGCGGACGCAAACTCTCAACCCAGCTCGGCCGAGATCGCTCGAGGGAGGCGAGCGAATCGAGCGCCTGCTGCATCGCGCCGTAATAGCGGCGCGAAGCCGATTCCTGACTGAGCCGCACGAAGGCTGCGCTCAGCAGCGTCTGCAATTCCACGTCCTTCTCGGCCGCCATTTGCTCGCCGATCGCGGCGAGCGCAGCTTCGAGCCGCTGGCTTGCTGTCTTGCAATAGAGCTCGGCCAACTGGCCCAATCCGATCGCGGCCTGCTTGCGTGCTTCGGCGTCCTTATTTCGCACGCAGGTGGCATATTGCAGCAGCACGTCTCCGGCGGCTTCCGATTCGCCGCGGCCGAGGAGTTCCTCGACGTATTGCTGGACGTTGCGCGGCGGTATGCACCATGCGTCGGAGGAGGTCAGCACGGCACGCTTGCCCGAGTCCGGCACAGCGGCCCAGAACTGGCGATCGAGCACGTCCGCATGAGATTCGACCGAGATCCCGGCACCGGCCATTTTTTCTTCACGAGCCCGGAGAAGCTTGCGCAGCGTCTCGAGCTCGTGACCCATGCGGTCAAGAAGCTGGCGCACGGCGTTGACACGAACTTCGCCGCGTTGAAAGCGATCGAGGGCAAAGCGGATGGCCAGATCCTCGGCGAGCTTCAGCAGCATGGCCTCGTCGACCTTCGCCGCCGGAGACTGCGCCACGACCGTTGCCAGGGCCTGTCGCAGCGTCAACTGCGCGTTCTGGGGCAGCGCGCCAAGCTTCTGCTGCCATGATCCGGGATCGAGCTTCCGGGCGGTTTTTTCATGCGTGGCTTCGCCGAGCTGCGCGAGCAGACGCAGCAAGCCTTGGAGGTCGGCCTCTTCGAGCGGCAGTGAGGCGGAGGGTAGATCGCCTGGCGCGCCGGGCAGCGAGCTTCGGCCAGGCCCCTCTCCCACGGAATAGAATCCGGCTGGAGCTCGGGAGTCTGGAGCGACCCGACCGGCTCGAAGCTCCGCCGGGCCCCCTCGCTCGCTGGCACCGTCGCCTGCCGCGCCGGTTCGGCCCGCTGCGCTGTGCGCGCCCTCCGCCGCGGCGATGAGCTGGATCATCTTCTCCGGGCTCCGGAACCAATCCTCAATGCAATCGGCATCGGCCCCGAGGGTCTTGGCCGTCAATTGAGCAGCAATGCGCGCGTCGGCGAAGGCTGCATCCTCGGCAACAAACCGAATCTCGTTGACGCGGATGCCGGATTTTCGGTTCCGTCCGAAATGCTGCTCGAGGCGCTCGCTCAGAGTACCGGTTCTCGGACCGGTCGCGACGAAATCTCTTACAAGATTGCTGAACTCATCGCGCTCGACGCTCGGCGAGAAGCAGATGCTGGCCACACCGGAGGAGTTCAGCAACTCGGCGAAGCTGCGCTCCGCGTGCGTCGATTCAAGCGGCACGCCATCGAGCAGCAGCTGAGAACCGGAGGCGCCGAGCAGCAGTCCGGCTTCGCCGGCGATCGCGACGTTCTCCTTGAGCTCCTCCCAAGTCGAGCTAAATTGGGTGGCCGAGCGAGAGTGCTCTAATCCATAGAGTCGCGCGAACTTAAGCAGGACATTCAGACTGCGCACAAAGGCGCGTGCGCCCGGAGTGGTTGATTGAGTCTGCACGGTCAGCTCACCTGAGAGGGCCACATCGACTACTTCTCTCAGAGCCAGTGTACTAGAACGAAAGGCGGAGGTAATGGTACCTAGGTACCAGGGTTGCAGGCTTGGTTACCGAGGGCCTCAGGCGGGCAATAGGACTTCGACATCCAGGCCCTCGAGCGCGGGGCGCACGCGGCGGATCACTTCGCCCATCCAAAGCCGCTCGCTCAGCAAGACGAGCGAGCCGTCCAGGAATTGACAGACAGCGCAAAAGAAATAATTTGGATAAGCCCTATGGTAAGCATCGACGCCTCGTCGCGCGAGCTCTCGCTCGAGTGACGGATCGCCCGACGCGAGCAATCGGCCGGCGCGCACTCCGAACGTCTCATTCTCGAAGCGTTCGATCAACGATTCCAGCCGAGCGGGTTCCGGTTGAGGGATCACGATCGACCGATGGCCGGTCTCACGATAGGCGATCTGGTGAGCCTGGCAGTAATCGCGCACGCGCCCGAGATGGCTGAAAAAATCAAGTGCCCAGGGCTCGGTGGCTGCCGTCGCGTCGAGGACGCGGCTCCAGACGCGCGCGCTATCGGTCCCCCGAGCGGGCTCGCGGTTCTTATCCGCTTCTGTGAGTTCGAGGCCCACGGAGCGGACGTCCGCCCCGAGGTCGAGCGGTTCGATCTCGAGCAGGTACAGTTATTCCTCCTCGACGGCCCGGTACGGGAATCGGCCCTGATAGTCGGGAGAATGCTTTCGCACTTCAAGCCAGTCGAAGAACACGTCCGGCGTCTCCAGCCAGATGGCGAACCAACGGGCGATTTCCTCTTTCTCGGAGCGTTTGTTCGCCTCCACTTTCTGGTTCCGGGCGATCATCTCGGCGCGCCGCCGCCCGAGGCGGGCGACTTCGCGGACGCGCTCTGCCGTGGCGGGCTCGTTTTCTCGAAGAAACTTTCGCAGCATTTCATCGAGCCGCACGAGGCACATCTCCGCCTCATCGAGCGTCGAAAAATGAAGCAAGTCCGAGAACTCTTCTTCGTACTGCCCCTCGGCATCCGAGCGTGTGGACAGGGCCACGCGCATTCCCGCTTCCTCGAGCACGCTCACGATGTATTCGGCGGACGTCTTACCGCGGTCGCCGAATTGCGCGATCAGCTGTCTTCGAATCTGCTCGATTTCAGCGGCCGTGAAGCGTGGCTTACCGAGCTCCTGAGCGACCGCCAGGATCAGCGCCTTCTTCGTAGAAGATTCGCCTGAGGAACGCTCATCGGAGTGGCTTGCCATCAAGTGCGCCTCAACGGTTTACCTTTTTCGGTTCTGGGTCAGATTGCGCCGCGTCGCCGCTGAGCAGGTGGCGGAGGCGCGCCACATTCCGATTGTGGTCTTCGAGCGTACGGCTGAAAAAATGGCCGCCACGGTCGTTGGCGACGAAGTATAGATAGTCCGTCTGTGTCGGGTGAAGCGCAGCGCCCAGCGAGGCCACACCCGGATTCGCGATCGGCCCCGGCGGAAGGCCTCGGTGCAAATAGGTGTTATAGGGTGAATCGGTGCGCAAGTCCCGGGGCCGGAGGTTTTCAGCCGGATGGCCCGCCTGTTCCATCGCGTACTGCACGGTGGGATCGCATTGCAGCGGATAGCCTCGGTGCAACCGATTGTAGAACACGCCGGCCACCAGAGGGCGTTCTTCCGGATTTGACGTCTCCCGCTCGATGAGCGAAGCGAGCGTAACGACTTGTCCGAGCGTCAAGCCTTCCGGAAGTGGAACGGAACCGCCAGGGGCCAGCGTTCTGTCCCAGACCGAGCGGAAATGCTGGACCATGGTCATGGCGATTTGCTCGCACGTGGTGCGCCGCGTAAACTCATATGTAGAAGGGAAAAGAAATCCCTCGAGATTGTGCGCGCTGGGAGCCAGATCCGAAACGAGGGACGCGTTCTGCGCTACGGCAAGAAACTCTCGACGGCCACAGATTCCTTGTCGATCGACTTCGGCCGCGATGTCGTACATCGTCCAGCCTTCCGGCACCACGACGACGTGAACAAAGATCTGCCCGTGCGAAATCTTCCAGAAGACCTCGCGCGAGTTCAACGGACGATCGAAGAGGTATTCGCCGGCCTCGAGCGGTTTGCGCAAATGCCAGGCGCTGAAGAGCGAAAATGCCAGCTGGCTGCGGATGATGTCGTTTCTCTTGAGAACCGAGGAGATTTCCAGTCGCGAGGTTCCGCGCGGAATCTCTACGAACACTTTCTCGGGCCGGTGCCCACGGTAGGAACGGTCGATTTGCGAATCGAGCCAGCCAGCGCCTGCGCCCATCGCTGCGATCGCCAATAGCGCCAGCAACCCGAGCCGTCGCATGCCCCCCTAATCCCTCTCCACGATGGCGACCTGCGTCGCTTCGCGTTTTCGATCGAGGTAGTCCCTGAGCAGGATCGCGGCCGCGACATCGTCGAGCGTCCCGCGCCGGCGCCAGGATGATGATTTCCTCTCGGCCATTGTCTGCCCCGCTTCCCAGCTCGTCAACCGCTCATCGAGAAGTTCCACTTCGATACCCAGTGCCTTCGCGAGGCGGCTCGCGAATCGCGCTGCCTCATTCGCCATTTCGCCCGCCTCACCGGTCATGTGCAGAGGATGGCCCACGACGATGCGGGCCACGGCATGTTCGCGGCAAATCTCGCGGAGGCGACCGAGGTCGTTCCGGCGATTCGTGCGCACGAAGTTCGCTAGCGGCCGGGCGGTGAGGCCCAGTTCGTCCGACAGCGCCAGACCGATACTCTTACGCCCGTAGTCGACTGCGAGAATCCGGTCCTTCTTCGCTTCGGTGGCCGCGGGCCGAGCGGTTCCCTGGACAGTTGGTCGCCTGCTGGCTCTCATGTGCGGCTATTATACGCGACGGCCGCCCCAGTTCGATCACCGGGGCTCCCTGTCGCCAAGTCTGGATGAGCAGCAAGACCGGCGACCGCGACCAGGGCGCTACGGACGGCGGCCGCGTTCACCCTGCTCCCACATCGGCCAGAAGCCTTCGAGTTTCATCTGCTGATCGAGGCCAGTGTCTTTCATCAACTGCACGATTTCCGCGCGCGATTGACGTGGGCCGATGCGCTCCCGAAGATCTGCAATCGCGTAGGCTGTGACGGCGGCGATCGCGGCGTTGCGCTTGAGCGCCGGGATGTCCACTTTGTCGAATGTGTCTGAAGCCGCCTGTTCATTGAGGACGTAATTGGCAGGCTCTTGGTTGGCGACCAGCGTGGGCACGCCTTCGAGTAGAAAATCGAGGTTGTCCGTACGAGCCTCGGCGTCGCGGGTGAATTCCTTGACACCGAGCGACTGGACCGGATCGAGCGCTTCACGTAGTGCCCCCAAGGTATCCATCCGCCCGCCGACCGAGTACCCCCTGACCTGGCCCGTCCCCTCGTCAAGAATGATCGCCGCAACCATGCGATCGAGCTCCGCGCGATGCGCCCGCGCGTACGCCCACGAACCGAGCATCCCCTGCTCTTCACCTGTAAATAACGCGAAGCGAATGGAACGCCGCGGGATCGTCCCAGAGGCGCGGATCGCGCGCGCCGCATCGATTACGATCGCCGCATTGCATCCGTCGTCGAGCGCCCCGGTTCCTAGGTCCCACGAATCCAGATGCGCCCCAAGAAGAACATATTGATCCGGATTTTCGCGCCCGCGAATTTCCGCCACAACATTCGCGGATTTGATCGGGCCGCTCACGTGGTTGGGCATGTCGAAGTGCACGCGCACCCGCTGGCCCGCAGAGAGAAACCGCGCCAGGCGGGCTAGATCTTCACGCGCCACAATCGCCTGCGGTAGCTCCTCGAGCCGTCCTGTCAACGCGAGAGTATTGCGATTGAGAAGCAAGTTAGGCCGCGACGACATCCAAAAAATGCCCGCGCCGCCGGCCTTCATCGCGCGGTCAACGATCCCGCGCCCGACCATTCGTTCATGAAAGAGATCTCCGCGGGTCCTCAAGATGTCCGTGTGAACAAGCGCGATCGCGCCATTCACCGACGTGCCGGCCCTCGCGAACCCCGCATCGTCGCCAAGGCCGACATCAACGACGTCGGCGGTGATGCCCCCGTCCGGTGTCGGGGGCGACCAGCCTGTCGAAACCAGCCGCACGCGCAGCGGCTCGGGAGAGAGAACATCGACGTGCGTGGGGCCCTCGCTCCACCCGATCGGTACCGTGAATTCCTCCGTGTGCACCTCATCGACGGCCGCCCGACGCAATGCCTCGACGCTCCATCCAATCGCGCGATCGGCCTCCGGCGAACCTGTGAGGCGCCCGCCGATCGAATCTGTCAGATACCGCAGATTCTCTTCGAGCGGCGAAATGCCCAGTGCGCTCCGGATCATCAACGGCGCCACGTCGGCACACGACCGCTCGATCGAGCAGGTCTGCTGACTCGAGGGCAGCGGCGAGAGTGGCGCTCGCTTCACCGGCGGGATCTGCGCCTGCGCAGACGCGACCGACAGCAGCAGCCCGGCTCCCACGAAGGGCCAGCAAAGAATTCTTCGAACCAGCATCGTTTCTCCCTCTCTTCTGCCGAGGAGCACGATCCTTGCGAATGGCTGTACGGCTTGGCGGCCCGGCTCCTCGCAACCTGAACTTCAATAATTATAGACGAGGCGCGCAGTGCCCGAGAGCCCAATCTCGAAACGCCACGCCGTGGAAGTTTTTTCCCCATGCGGGAATTTTCTACCTTCACTACAGTACTCGCTGTACGGAGTTCCTGCAGTATCAGTTCTGTCTTAAATAACTTAAAGACATTAGAAACTTTGGCATCTCAACTGCCGAAATGGTCCGCGTCCGGGCCATTGCCCAGGATTTGCGTGTGGGATGTGTGTGGGTGATCAACCTTTCGGGTTCAACCCGGGGGTTGCGTGTGTCCCGGTCTTTTGCGACAGAAAGCAACTGGCCACCGCTTCGCTTGCGGAACAGCAGTAAAATCCAAAGCTTCGCCACGAAGTCGTAGGCAAGCAAAACGGAAGTGTCCACTTGAACAGAATCCGTGTCTCTCAAAGGTCGGCAGAGCAGGAGAAGAAACACGAGGTCGACAGCCCCAAGCCACTAGTTTTCTGTGACAAATCATCCGGGATTGCGCAGTTCCGAGCGGAGTCGAATGGAGACACGAACCACAGCGTCGAGCGAGTTGCCGGTCTACTCGCCATGCAATGCCTTATCCGCGGAAGAGATCCGGGCGATTTCGTCATTCTCGTGCCCGCCGAAAGGGCCCTGGTCGGGCGCCTGGTAACGCGTGCAAAGGAAATTCTTGAGGAGGGCCGAGCCGTGGCAGGTCCGGCCTCGTTGAGTCCCCGGCAAAGTGAGATTCTTCATTCCGTCATTTGTAATCGAGCGAACAAGGAAATCGCAGCGAAGCTCAACATCACAGTGCGGACAGTCAAGTTTCATGTTTCTTCTCTATTGAATAAGTTCGGCGTTGATAATCGCGGTGAGTTGGCTCGGCGGGCGGCTGGGCTGCTGACGCACGACCCCCCAAAACAAGAGGGGCCCATAATGGAACAGTCGGTCGGCGAGATGAGACACTGAGGTTCGAGTTATAAGCGCCTCCGGGTTCATCTCTGCGCGCGAGAGAAGCCGGTCGCTTGACCTGGTCCCCGGCGCCTGCCGATCTCGCGGAAGAGCGCGGCATCTCGAAGGCTCGCGGGAGGTTCGATCCAAGACCCGAGGATCGATCGCCCATCTGCCAATTGCCCCCACCCACCGAGCCGCCGGCGAGCTCAGTGAGTCATGTGCGTGGGGTTCGGCGCGGGCGCCGGCGTTCCGGTCGCCCCGAGCAGCTTCACTGCGGCGGGCGGCAAGCTCTGAATATTGCCAAGCAGAGTGACGATTTGCCAGACTTGCTCATCGGTCAGTGTCTGCTTCCAGGCAGGCATCCCCGTCCAACGAAGGCCATGGAGGATAATGTAGAAATTCTGGGTCTCGGTCATGTCCGGCGGATCTTTGAAAAACCCGGGCACGGGCGGGTAGAACGAGTGCGCGAACTTGCCATCGGGATTCGACGGCACGCCGTGGCATCCGGCGCAGTGGTCGACGTAGAGCTTGGCGCCTTTCACCAGGTTTTCTTCTGTTCGAGGCAGGGGGTTTTTCTGCCGGGCGGCGTGTCGATCGACCGAGGCGTCGACCGCCGACATCGCCAAGCTGGTCTCAACAGACGATGGTTGCTCGTCGGCCCGAGTGTTCACTTGCCCTGACTTGAGGAAGGCGTAACCTCCTGCGAGCAGAACGATCAGCGTGGACAGGACTCCGAGAAAAAAGTTCCTCATTCGCTTCTGGTCTACCCCACTAGTTCTACCTCGTTCGATTCTCATTCGTCCTGAGGTTCAAGCTCGGGCAGGCGTGAGACTCGGAATCCCATACGATACGCCCGGACACGAAGCGTGGCGCCGAACAGGGAACGGAGGCTCACTGCCACTTCAATTTCCTCACATCGATCGAGCGAGCGGGAAAGTTCAGGTGCATCTGCTCGAGCCTCTCGACGATGATGTGAGAGACGGCCAAGTTCCGAAACCACTTCTTATTCGAGGGAATAATGTACCATGGGGCCTCGCGTGTGTTACACCGTCCGAGCGCGGCCTCGTAGGCGGCGCCATAGTCGTCCCAGTATTTCCTCTCGAGGAAATCAGCCTCGGAGATCTTCCATACCTTGCGCGGGTCATGAATCCGCTTCAGCAAACGCTTCTTCTGTTCGTCCTTGCTGATGTGCAGGAAAAACTTGAGGATCCCGACTCTGTTTTCGTCGAGCATGGCCTCAAACTGATTGATTTGATCGTAGCGCCGGGACCAGACCTCCTTCGGTACGAGATTGTGGACCCGGGCCACAAGAACATCTTCGTAGTGGGACCGATTGAATATTCCGATGTCTCCGTACCGCGGAACGGCACTGTGGACTCGCCACAGAAAGTCGTGTTCCAACTCTTCCACCGAAGGTTTCTTGAACGACGTCACGCGGCAGCCCTGCGGATTCACTCCGGACATGACGTGCCGGATCGTGCCATCCTTCCCGCCCGCGTCGAGAGCTTGGAGAACGATGAGCAGCGCGCGCTTTTTCTCCGCGAAAAGGAGTTCTTGCAAGCCATCCAGCTTCTTGAGGGCCTTCGCCAGGCTGTCGCTCGTCCGGCCGTCCTTCTCCCACCCGAGCGTCTGGTCGGGATCATGTTTCCTGAGCCGGACCTGGGTCCCCGGCGGTACCAGGAGTTCCTTCGTGAAGTTCATCGCCATGTCCGCTCCTTCTCTCAACCGAACCGGCCGCCCATGGCCCAACAAGCCGAAGAGCGCCTCTCGCCCGGGCGGCGGGACGTTCCCTGCGCTGGCGGCCGCCGCTTGCCCTCGACAACGGATTCAGACGTCACACTATTTTCATCTCGAATTCGGATTTCCGAAGTATCATAATCCTGTTCCGTCCAAGCGGGCGCAAATGGCTACGGTTACCCCAGAGATTTCATCCGAGGCACGCCCCATACTCGAACCCGCGGTTGTTTCGAAGCGCCAGTATCCCGGTGCGTTGGTTGTGGTCGAAGGAATTGACGGGTCCGGAAAGAGCACCCAGCTCTACCTGCTCAAGCGCTGGCTGGAAATCGGCGGCTACCGCATCCATTTCACTGAATGGAACTCCTCGCCTCTGGTGAAGTCCGCCACGCGACGCGGCAAGCAGCGGCGGGTGCTGACGCCGACCACGTTTTCACTGTTACACGCAGCCGACTTTGCCGACCGCTGCGAGCGCCAAATCCTCCCGTTGCTGAACGGGGGTTACCTGGTCCTTGCCGATCGCTACATCTACACGGCCTTTGCGCGCGACGCAGCCCGCGGCTGCTCGCCGCACTGGCTTCGCAACCTCTATAGCTTCGCGCCCATTCCCGACATCACCTTCTATTTCCGCGCGCCGCTGGACGTTGCCGTCAACCGGATCGTCGCCGGTCGCCCCAAGCTGAAATACTACGAGGCGGGCATGGACCTCGGCATATCGCTCGACCGGGCGGAAAGCTTTCGCATCTTTCAGGAGCGGATCCTGAGCAATTATGACCAGATGGTCGAGACGGACCATTTTGTTCTGATGGATGGTACCGTGCGAGTGAACAAGCTGCAAAAGCAAATGCGCCAGATCGTCGGCAACCAGCTCGAGCTCGCACAGTTCGCCCCCAAGAAAAAATGAGACGCTCGGGCAAAAACGCGCAAACCCAAACTTCGGTGAACGGCCGCCCATCGAAGCGCTCGAGGAAGTCGGTGAATGGCGGAGCCCAGGCTCCCTGTCGGTTTTACGGGATCCCTCTTCCGGGCGTCAAACCCGAGGAGCTCAGCGGCAGCCTTATCGTAGTCGAAGGAACCGATGGGTCCGGCCGCTCGACACAGATCTCTCTGCTGACGGAGTGGCTCGAATGCGAGGGGTTTGCGGTCGAGACGATGGGACTACGGCGGTCGTTCCTGGTTGGGGCGGATATCGACGGGCTGCTCGCGGAAAACGCCGTCACGCGGATGACGCTCGCGTTGATGTATAGCACTGACTTTTTCGACCAGCTCGAGCGCCGCATCCTTCCCGCGCTCCGTTCCGGGTTGATTGTTCTTGCCGACCGCTACATCTTCACGCTGATCGCGCGCGCGGCGGTCCGCGGGATCGGACGGGATTACCTTCACGGAATCTATGAAATTGCTCTCCGTCCCGACCTGACATTCTGGCTGAACGTCCGGCCGGAAGTCGCTTTCGACCGCGAATTCAAGAAGTCGCAAACGATCAGCTACTGGGAGTCGGGCCGCGATATGTCGCTGTCGAACGATCTGTTTCAGTCGTTTATCCGGTATCAGTCGATGATCAAGCGGGAATTCGAGTATCTCTCGAAGCGGCACGGATTCATTGAATTGGACGGCGAAGGAAGCGTCTCCGAGGTGAACCGCGAACTCCGCAAGCGGATCGCTTCACATCTCGGGATTCGCGGCGTGCACTACCGTGCTTCGCATGCCTTGTCGCACCTCTGGCGCTAAGAGTGGCCGCCCCCGTCCAACTGGCAGCGATCGACGCTGGGTCGAACGCGATCCGACTGGTGATCGCGCGCGCCACATCTCCCGATCAAATCCAGATCCTCGATAACGAACGCGCCGCCGTGCGATTAGGCCATAACGCCTTCACGAGCCGGCTGCTATCGAACGACACCATTCTCGCCGCGGCTCGCGTCTTTCGCGACTTCCGCGATCGGATGGATCACCACCAGGTCAGCTCGTATCGCGCCGTGGCCACGGCGGCGGCCCGTGAGGTCAGGAACTACCGCCGCCTGATGGAGCGGATCCGGCGGAAGGCTGGCATCGAACTGGAGGTGATCAGCAGCGAAGAGGAGGCGCGGCTGGTTTGCTCGGCCGTGCATTGGGCGCTCGGCGAAACAGTCCAGCCGCGGCTGATTTTCGATCTCGGCGGCGGCAGCCTCGAGCTCAACTTCTTCGAGCGCGGCATTCTCTCGCATCGTATCGCGCTCCCGCTCGGCACGATACGCCTGATGGAGACCTATGGCATCGAGGGAGCGATTGACGAGGACTCGACCGACCGGCTGCGGCATCACATCTGCTCTCTCCTCGAGAGCGCGATGCCGTCCCCCCCGAAGCTTTCCCACTCGATCGTCGTCGCCTGCGGCGGAAATGCGGAGGCCCTTGTCCGCCTCGCGGCGGGTCCATTGGTCGAGCGAACCCCCACGATCAACGTGCGCCTGCTTCGCGACCAGACCTGGAAACTGCTGAGCCTGGACATTCCCGGACGGATCCGAGTTTTTCGGGTGCGCCAGGACCGCGCCGAAGTGATGGGAATTGCCGCGATCATTTTCACCACCGTCGCCAAATGGCTCGATCTTCGCTCGATGCTCGTCCCCGGAGTCGGTGTGCGCGAGGGATTGTTGCTCGATCTGGTCGCGAAACAGTACTCGGCGGGAGCCGGATCGGAGGAAGAAAGGGGACGTGCCGCCGAACTGTTGGCCAGCGCGCGCTGGTTTGCACGGCGGCTCGATTACGATCCGCAACACGCCGATCAAGTTTCGCAGCTGGCACTCTCATTGTTCGATCAGTTGCGCCCCATTCATGAGCTCGGGCCGGAGCTACGGTTGGTACTTGAACTCGGCGCGATCTTGCATGACATCGGCCATTTCATCAATCGCAAGTCGCACAATCGCCACGGAGAATATCTGATTTGCCACAGCGAGATCCCAGGTCTGCGCGGATGGAGGCGGCATATGGTCGCCGCTCTGGTACGCTATCATAATTGTAAATCCGAACCTCAACTCGAACACGCGTCGTACGCGTCACTCGATGGCGAGCAGCGCAGGCGGCTTCGCCTGCTAACCTCTGTGCTGCGCATTGCCGAGAAACTCGAGTCCGAGCACGCGCAGCGCGTCGCCGGGGTGGACGTTCAGATCGCTGGACACAAAGCGATCTTCTTCGTCCGCGCAGCCGATGGGACGCGGCTCGACCTCGCGGGCCTCGAGCGCAAGTCGGCCTTATTCGAGAAAGAGTTCCACCTCAAAGCCGAATTCAGGCGTGCTCAGAGAAGGGAAAAGGTTGCTTAAGACATGATTCTCTACATCGTTCGTCATGGCCTTGCTATCGATCGCACGGACCCAAAATCACCGCCCGAGGCAGAAAGGCCGCTGACCGCCAAGGGTGTGCAAAAGACGCGTTCGGCGGCGCTCGGGTTGCGCACCTTGGACGCGAAGCCCGATGTGCTGATCACCAGCCCCTACGTCCGCGCGGCACAGACAGCTGAAATATTTGCCGAAGCACTCGGAATTGCTCCAGAGAAAATCCGCGTCAGTCAGGCTTTGAAGCCGGCGGAGAATCCCGCCGACATTGTGAAGGAACTCCTGCGGCTGAAGGTGAAGGAAGTGATCTGTTTCGGCCACGCACCTCATCTCGATCTGATGATCGCGCAGTTGGTGGGCGCAAGAGCGGCCTTCACCAGCCTGAAGAAGTCCGGCGTGGCATGCTTCGAGAACGCATCGACTCACGGGAAATGGGGACTGCGCTGGGTCGTGACACCGAAGATCCTGCGAAAACTGGCCGATTAAGCCGTGCGGCGCTGCGGAAACGATGCGGCCACGAGGGCGTGGCCCCATTGGAATCCCGCTCGCCAAACGATCCAGGGGGAGTCCTTGTGCGTAGTCTTGCTGAGGAACTCCTGAAGCTGGGCCCTCCGCTCGATTGCGATTTTATCGAGCCATGGCGCCAAGAGCGCAGGATCGAATTTCGCCTCCTGGCTCCGGATTTCGCTTCGCAGCACGTCCAGATCGTGCACCTCCCCGAGAAGGTCCTGCATTCGCTTCAGGTCCTCGGCCCAAACCTCATACCGTTGCGGCAGGAAGTTCTCGACGATGTACCGGAAGCGTTTAATTCCGATCCGCAGGCGGTGCCAGGCGGCGCTGTCCCGCCGTTTCCGGGCTTTTTGATAGAGCCCGACCGCATCGTTCAGTCCCGCGAGGGCGAGACGTTGAAAGACCACGCTTTCCAGGGGGAAAAAACGTGACTTGGCCGACAGTTTTCGGGACCACTTGCGCCATTCTTTGCGATCGAAGCTTTCCAGCGTCTGCTCGGCCGTCCGCCGCTGCTTCCTTTCCTGGCGAGCGAACTGCATAAGCATCTGTCTTCGCACCAGGTCACCCGGGAGGCCGAGCCGCTTCACCCAGGAACGCTCCACCTGAGTGTCCCGCAGCTCGCCGAGGGCGTGGAACAGCCCGCGGGTGGACTTCTTGAGTTTGCGCCAGCCCGGATCAGGGTTCACTTGATTGAGCGCATCCGCCATTGTCCGACAGCGCCGCAGCGCTACGCGAAGATCGTGTATGTCGGGAGCGCTCCAACTGGTCCGAACTTTTTCCGCTTCCTTCAAGGCGCGATCCATCCACACCTCGAGGCCAACTGATTTCGCGGTGACGCCTGTTGACAACGTAAGTGCGGCAGTCATGGAAAAGGTCCGATCCGCAGGCCGGCGAAAAAGGCTCATGTTACCCCGACCGGGGCCATTTTTCCACTGCCGGCCGAGGTCCCGCGAGGTCCCGAGGGAAGCTTCCGACCGGACCAGCGTTCTTCAAGGTCCAGCGAGGCTCGGGACGACCGCCTGGGAGCCGATCCGCCGCCCGCCTTTTCGGGGCCGCAGGCAGGCACCGAGGGGAAGTGTTCTTGAGCCTGCTCGGAATCTCGATTTCTCGCTCAGGCGATGGCGCGGGCGCAAACAACGGCCGACCCCGGCCGTCGTTACGTGGTCGATGGATAGGCCACGTTCGCGCCGTCTCGACGGCTTGCCCTTCCCGAAGCGGGCCGCGCGTCCGAATCTCGGCGGCCGTTATCCTTCCGCAATGCGGAAGCGAAGCGTTTATCATGGCCGCTAACCCACCGTCAACGGAGGAATTGCGTGGTGTGGAAATTGTTCAAGAAGAGCCCATGGGCTGATGGTCCGAGGCCCTCAGGCGAACGTCCCTGTACGGTGGTGTCCGGGCCCGCTGCTCCTCGTCGAACTATTATTGCCCCTGGGAGATGTGAACTGCTCCCAACAGAAACCGACGGCCTCAACTCCGCGCGGGAAGCCCGGGCGAGGAACGATCGGGAAGGGAGGATGAGGCCGGAAAGGCTCGGCCTAGGAAACGAACGAGCAGCCGATGCGCGAGCCCCCGTCTTCGCTCCGCCGCGTGTACGCTCTTTTCAGCATCACCTGTACCGGCGGCAGAATCGGCACTTGCAGGACGGCGTTAAACTGATCTGGAATGTCTTCCCCATCTTCGACCAGCAGTGCGACACCGCCAAAGCTGAGGTCGATCACCTTCGCGCTCAGCCGGCGGACATCGGTAAGAATGGCGCGAGCTTGGGTCCCGAGAAACGACACACGCTCCCATTTTCGATGTTCGGGACGCTGCGGCGCGCCCGGGGCACGGCTAGCTTGTGGCGACAGCACTTCGGGCGTCGCATGCGATTCAACTGGCATGAGGCGAAGCGTGAGCGCCTCGAGCGGAGTGCCGCGGGATGCGTAGAGCCGTTTATCGGCGACTTCCATCAGCTGGCTCTTTTGATCGCCGTCCTGGGGGTGGACCGCAACTCCAAAATCGAG
>DATMRE010000141.1:0-4835 GCA_035566475.1 Verrucomicrobiia bacterium
ATCGGCATGGCCCCGATCGGAGCACTGTTTGCCGGAGCGCTTGCGAATCGCATCGGCGCCCCCTTGACGGTCGCCATCGGCGGCCTGGGAGCGATGATCGGTTCGGCAGTCTTTGCACGGAACCTGCCCAAGATCCGCGTCGAAGCGCGCGAACTCATTATTGCCCAGGGAATGGCGGGCGGCGAGCCGGCGCAGGAACTGACGGCGCCGAGCGTTTCCTGATCTCAACCACCGAGGGCTCCGCGCCAGGCGTTCCCGGCCGAAGCTTTACAAATCTCGGCGGCCAAGCGAGGCCTGGATGTCACGGCTAGCACCACGAAACGTCGAGCGCTTGCCGGGCCGCGCGACGGCGCAGGGCACCTTGCGGTACGCGTCACGGTTTCAAGGGCGCTCGGCGCCAGGACATTTCCGCGAAGTACCGGGCGGTCTCGTCTTCTCCTCTGTCGGGATCGGGACCTATCTCGGAGAAGCGGACGAGGCGACCGACGATGCCTACAGCCGAGCCGTGGTGGCAGCGCTTGAAGGCGGCTTCAATGTGGTGGACTCGGCGATCAACTATCGCCTCCAGCGTAGCGAACGCGCCGTCGGCAGAGCGCTCAAACGACTCGCCGCGAGCGGTTTCGCCCGCGACGAGATTGTCCTCTGCACGAAGGCCGGTTTCCTGACCCCGGACGGCGAAATGCCTGGCGACGCGAATGAGTATTTTTCGCGTGAGTTCCTTGAGCGGGGCGTCTTTCGCGCCGAAGAAATCGCCGCCGGTTGCCACTGCATGGCGGCGGGTTATCTGGCCGACCAACTCGAACGCAGCCTGCAAAACCTGGGCGTCGAATGCATGGATGTCTTCTACCTGCACAACCCCGAGACACAGTTGACCGATATCCCCGCCGAGGAGTTTCGCCGCCGGATGCAAGAGGCGTTCGTGTTCCTGGAATCTGCCGTCACCTCTGGAAAGATCGGGGCCTACGGCATGGCCACCTGGAACGCATTTCGCGAGGACCCGAAGGCGGCTGGCTATCTCTCGCTCGAGGAAATGGCCAGCATCGCGCGCGAAGCCGGAGGCGACGGTCACCACTTCCGCTTCGTGCAGTTGCCGCTCAATCTTGCCATGCCTGAGGCCCTGACGCGGGCCAACCAAGTGGTCCGAGGGAAGACGATGGCCGTGGTGCAGGCGGCGCGCCCGCTTGGGATCACTCTGGTATCGAGCGCGGCGCTCCTGCAAGGAAAGCTTACGAAGAACTTGCCGCCTTTCATGCGCGAGGTGCTGGGAATGAAGAACGATTCCGCGCTCGCCCTGCAATTCGCGCGTTCCGTGCCGGGGCTCACGACGGCGCTCGTGGGCATGAGCCAGATCGAACATGTGAAGGCAAACCTCGAGCTCGTAGGCGTCGAGCCCGCCTCGCGCGATCAATTTCTGAAATTGTTCGAATCGAGGGCCTAGCAGGTCGGGGCTCGGTCGGCAGGTTACCTGTCGGCTCTGAACACCCGTTCGGAGAGCGAACTCCACAACCGGGTCGACGTCGCCGAGCACTCTGCGCCTCGGGCGGGTGGTTCGACCGATCGACCGCCGGGCGCTTGAAGAATCGCAAGAATTTTCAGCCTTGATCAGGTCCGCGTGTGCCCGGTAGGTGCGGCTGTTGCTCGTCGAGCCAGGCGTTGATGGCGGAATGGACCTCGTTCAGCTTGCCTGCGAAAAAATGATCCACGCCTTCGACGATGACCAGGCGCTTCGGCTCCGGCAGCGTCGCGACTAGTTCTTCGACGCTAGCGCGCGCGCCGAATGGATCGTTCCCGCCCTGGATGAGCAGCTTCGGCTTCGTACAGGCGCGCAAGTACGTCATGTCCAGATTGTTCACGGGCATCCCGAGGCCGATCAGTCCCGAGACGCGAGCATCCTCACATCCGACCCGCAGGCCCACCCAGCAGCCGAAGCTGAACCCCGCGAGCAGAGTTCGCGGGCCTGGAAACTCTTTTGCCAGATAGGCCAGAGCGGCGCGGACATCATCCTGTTCGCCTCGGCCGCGGTCATGCACACCCTCGCTGAGCCCCGCACCGCGAAAGTTGAATCGCAGAACCGGGATGTCTCGGTCGTGCAAAGCCTTCGCCGCGTGATAGACGACCTTGTTGTGCATCGTGCCGCCGAACAGAGGGTGCGGATGGCACACGAGCCCTACGAGGCTTGGACCAGCGACGGGTGTCGTCCAGAGCATCGCTTCGAGCCGGCCCGCCGGGCCCTCGAGGAAAAAGTTGCGGTGGAAGACATCAGCCATACAAATTTTTAGCCGGCGAATCCGGCCGAGCGTCTCTCCGGCCGCAACTCGCCGGCCATTTTAGAAATATCAAAGGGCTGTCTTCCTCCGGTTTTGACGACATCGCGCCGAACACGCTCACCGGACCGTCCTCGGGCCCATCCGCTCCCAGCCAACGCCGGGCGATACGGCGTTCAGGGCGGACGGTTCAGTCGGGCTCCGCCGGTCCATGCTAGCGGCACCGAATCGCGTGGTCAAACCCATCACTTGCACTCCTTGATTCCGGCGACACTCCCGATGCGCCAAACTGAACCTGCCAAACATTCCGGGCTCGACGCAAATGCCGGAAATGCATTGCACCGAGCGGAAGGCGATGATAACTTTTTCTATCGGCTCGAAACAGCGGAGGGCTCATGGAAAACGATCCGGAGCGGCGCTCTGCACGACGTTTTTCAATGACGCTACCTCTGAAGGTGCGCTTTTCCGCCGGAGACGGCGTCAACGAGAAGCAGGGTGAGACGCGCGACGTCAGCTTCCGTGGCCTCTACTTCGTCACCGACGCGAGCGTGGAGACCGGCAGCTCGATCGAATTCGTCCTCACGCTTCCGCAGCAGATCACACTGGCCGGCGATGTTCTCATCCGATGCTACGCCCGCGTGCTACGGGTCGAGCTGCAGACCGGCGTCCGCGGCGTTGCCGCGCGCATCGAGCGCTACGAGTTCCTGCCCGCCTCCGCCTGACGGCCATTCCGCTTCGGGTCGGGTGGGCGCCCTACGGAGCCGGAGGCCAGAAAGTCCGCAAGAGGCCGGCTCGACGAGGAAGAATCACGCTCGTCGCGGGAGGCCCGAGCGGAAGCCTGCAACGAAGCTCAAGGCGCGAGGCTCCTTATCGCCCGAGTTCGGCCGGGCAGCGCGGTCGAGGATTTGCGGCCGAGGATGGCGCATGGCGCGACATACAATACTGATCGATGCCGATGACACGCTTTGGGAAAACAACATCCACTTCGAGAAGACGATCGGCCATTTCATTTCCCAGCTCGAGCATCTCGGCTACACGGCTGAGTACATCCGCCACATCCTGAACGAGACCGAGCGCCGCAACATCCGACAGCACGGCTACGGTGTGCGCAGCTTCCGCCGTTCGCTTGAGGACACCTATGTGAAGCTTGCGGGCAGCATGGCGCGCCGTGAAATCGTCGAGGATATCGAGCGGGCCGCCAGTGAGCTCGAAGCCACGCCGCCTCTTGTTCTCGAAGGCGTTCCCGAAACGCTTGCCTACCTCGCGAAGCACCATCGGCTGATCCTGCTGACGAAAGGAGAGCAGGCCGAGCAGGCTGGAAAGGTCGAGCGCTCCGGGCTGCAAGCCTATTTCGACGCAATCGAAATCGTGCTCGAGAAAGATTCGGTGACCTACGAGCGGATGATCGCGCAGTTCAAGATCGTGAAATCGCTCGGGTGGATGGTCGGAAATAGCCCGTCGAGCGACATTAATCCGGCGTTGCAGGCGGGTTTAAACGCGGTCTTCATTCCTCATTCGGCCACCTGGGAGCTCGAAAAGGCGGAACTCGAAAGCGGCACAGGCAGGCTAGTGATCCTTTCTACTTTTCGGGAATTGCGGGCGCACTTCTAGGCCGCCGGGCGATCGGCTAGCTCGGTCTACCGACGGCGGAAGCGGAAGGGGATGTGAACCACCGCCTCGAGATCGACGGGAGCGCCATCACGCGCCGCTGGCCGGAACTTCCAATGCGCCAGCGCCTCGATGGCATTCCGGTCGAGTTGCGGATCCAGTTTTCGCACAACTTGTATGCTGTCTACCGAACCGTCCTTCCGGATAATTGCATAGAGCACCACCTCGCCATCCACGTGCTCTTCGATCAGTGTGGGAGGATAGAGCGGGTCGACCTTTTCGACCGCAACGGGACTCGAGAGTCGAATCCTCGGCCCGCGGTAGGGCGGCCCATCGCCTTGATCAAGCTCGGCAAAACTCAGAATCCAGCTTCCGGTGACGCTCGTTAGGTTCGGCATGTTGACGTCCATCGTGTAAATCTCTTTGCCCGCGAGAATCGCTTCGGGCGGCAGGCCCGGCTCGATCGCGCCAAGCAGGGCAGGGCCCTTCCGGGATGTCGTAGGCAGATCGGACGATGCCGCAGGCTTCAAATTCAGTTTATCGGCATGACTCGGAGCGGTCTCAATTCCACCGCCGGCGCTATGCCCGCTTGCCCCGCTGACGCTCACCGCTGCTCGCAGGGAATCGGCATCGCCGCCCGGCCGATCGAGCCCAGCCGTTGAACCTGGATTCAGGCCCGATCGCGCACCCGAGTCGGTGCCACCTCGCTCCGGGCCGCCAGGAGCGCCCGGCCTTGTCCCCTCAGGCGAGATCGCGATGCGGGCGGAAAGGTTCCCCTCCGGTACAGTGACCTGAGCTGCCGGCGGACCGGGCATCGCGGAAAGCGCGATCAACCGTTGCAAATTGGAGTCGCCCGCCGAGACGTCGATCTCTGGGGCCCTGGCAGCGTCCGGATGCGGCCTCGGCTCCCCCGCTTTTGCCCGGGACATGGGACTGACGGGCATTTGTGGCTGTAGGTTCACG
>DATMRE010000142.1:0-5619 GCA_035566475.1 Verrucomicrobiia bacterium
CCTGCAGCCCGACCCGGTTCCCGAGCACCCGCCGCGCCTTCGAGAGATCCGTATCCCCGTCCAAGCTCAGGACGTCTGCTCCCGATTTCGCGAGGCTCTCGAGGTGGCGTCGGGAGCCCTTGGCGAACAGTATCTTCGGCACTTCCTTGTGATCGAGCGCCGCAAGGAGCCTCTGCGTCGCCGGTAGCTCGAAGCCATCATACTCGCTCTCGCTCAATTCCCCTGCCCAAGTATCGAAGAGCTGAACCACCGAGGCTCCGGCGGCGATCTGCGAGTTCAAATACGCTGCCGTGACCCGGGCAATGCGTTCAAGCAATTCGCGCATGACTTCCGGCTGCTCGGCGAGCATCTGCTTCGCCTGCGAAATGTCCCCCCGAGTGCGTCCTTCGATCATATAGCAGGCGAGCGTCCATGGCGCCGCCGCGAAGCCGATCACCGGAACTTCCGGCCCCGCCTCCCGGCAGATCGTCTCGATCGCGTCGCCAACGAATTTCGTATCTCGATCCGGATCGAAATCACGCAGCCGCCGAACCGCGGGAGCGTCCCGTACCGGGTTCGAGAGCACGGGTCCCGAATCAGGCACGTCGAGC
This sequence comes from Verrucomicrobiia bacterium, assembly GCA_035566475.1. Lineage (GTDB taxonomy): Bacteria > Acidobacteriota > Terriglobia > Acidiferrales > UBA7541 > Palsa-295. The sequence goes on from DATMRE010000142.1 coordinate 591, forward strand.
GGCAGTCCCATGGCTTCGGCGACGATCAGAATGTCCGAGAACACGATGATCGCGTCCACGCCCAGCACCCGAAATGGCTCAAGCGATACCCGGGCGGCCAGTTCCGGCGTCTTGCAAATTTCAAGGAAGGAGTGTTTCGCACGGACAGCCTGGTACTCCGGCAGGTACCGGCCGGCCTGCCGCATGATCCAGACGGGAACCCGCTCGACGGGCTCGAACCGGCAGGCGCGTAAGAAGAGCTCTTTCCGATTTAAGGCGGTCTCGGTCATGGGAGCTAGGCGCGCGAAGAGGCTCGCCGGTCGGTCGAGCCTGCTATCCGTTCAGGACAGTCGTTCTCCTTTGCCGGGAAACTTAGAGCGATCTCCGAGGGCCCGGCCGGGCACGGCAGGAGAGAGAAGGTCGCGAGCTCGCCGACGCTTGCAGTCCTCTCCCCGAGCAATCGACTCATAGAGTCATCTTAGTATACAAATGCCGCAGCGCAAGCGCGCCTCGGTGTTCGGCGCGCCGCGTTCGAGCCAATTCGGCGGTATAATGGTTCCTACTGGAGAGCCTCGAGCGTTCATGACCATTCAGTTGGGCTACCTGAGCCTTGGAGTCTACGTGGCGAGCTTCGTTTGCTATGCACGGATTCTCTACGCGCCGAATGTTTGGCTCGGGCGCCTGGCGACGGTCCTGCTAGCCGGCGGCATCTTGTTTCAATACTACGCCTTGCTCGAACGCTCGCGCTCGATGCATGCGGTCCCTTATGACGATCTGTACGGCTCGATGTCGCTATTTGCCTGGCTCCTCGGTATCACCTATCTGTTCGTTGAGACATTTCATCGCCAGCGTTCGGTCGGCGGCTTCGTCACGCTCCTGCTGGCTCTGTGGATCGCGCTTCTTGGCCTGGTGGCACCCCGCGAGGGCCCGGCGGCGCCACCTGCGCGCGGGCCGCTGTTTGCTTTGCATGTTACGCTCAACACCTGGGCTTACGCGGCCTTTGCCCTATCCTTCGTTCTCAGCCTGGTATATCTGGTCCAGGACCGTGTCCTGCGCTCCCGCCGGCTGGGCGCCGCCTTTTGGCGGTTTCCAGCACTTGACGTGCTTGACCGCATGGCTAGGAGCAGCGTTTACGTAGGACTCGTGGCCCTGATTGTCGGAGGTGTCCTGGGTCTCATTTGGCAGCACCGCCTCATGGGCAGGTACACCTGGGGTGACCCGAAGGTAATCGTCACGGTCGCGATTCTTGCCGTATACTTGACCTATCTCTGGCTTTCGCGAAGCGCCCAGTGGCGCGGCGCCCGTGCAGCTCGGTTGTGCGCTTTGAACTTCGTGATCGTGCTGTTCAGCTATACGTTTGTCAATCTCTACCTCACCAGGTTCCACCGCTTCTTCTGATGGCCCGAGCTTCCAGTGCCGGACGCCGAAGCGCAGGCCGAATTCAGGTTGCGCTCATCGGTTGCAGCCACCGCACGGCGCCCGTGGAGTTCCGCGAGCGAATTTCCTTTACCCCGAAGCAGGCGCTCGATGCCGCCGACGAGCTCCGCCGCCAGGGAATTCTCGACGAAGCCGTCGTCGTTTCCACCTGCAATCGCAGCGAGCTCTATGGAGTTCCAACCGAAGTCGGCATCACCATCACAGAGGCCATGGAGGATTTCGTCACTTCGTTCCACCAGATCCCCCGTGCGGAACTGTCCGGAAGAATTTATCGCCGCATCGGGCCCGATGCCGTGCGGCACCTGTTCCGCGTGGCCTCCGGACTTGACTCGATGATGCTCGGGGAGGCGGAGATTCTCGGTCAGCTCCGCACCGCTTACGGCCAGGCGCTCGACCATGGCGCGACGGGGCCGGTCCTGAACCGCGCTTTTCAAGGGGCGCTTGAAGTCGGGAAACGCGTTCGCGCGGAGACCGAAGTCGGCGCCCGGCCGATGTCGATCGGCCTCGCCGGAGTGAAGCTCGCGGAACGCGTCTTCGGCAATTTGAAGGGACATTCGGCGCTAATTCTCGGAGCCGGTCGAGTCGCCGAGCAAGTGGTCGACCACCTGCGCAACCGTGGCATTGGCAGCCTACGTGTCGTCAATCGCTCATTCGACCATGCTGCTGAGCTCGCCGCGCGGATGGGCGGAGAAGCGCTCCGCTGGGAATCGCTCGAATCAGTCCTCGGCGTGCCGGACGTAGTCGTCACGTCGATGGGCTCAACGGGGCCTGTGCTGACCCGAGAGATGCTTGAGCGGGCCATCGAGGCGCGCAGCGGGCGCCCTGTTTTTGTGGTCGATCTCGGGGTTCCGCGCAACGTCGACTCGCGGGCTGCCGAACTCTACAATCTGTACCTCTACGACATCGACGACCTTGGCGACATCGTCGAGCAGAACAGGAAGGCCCGTGAGGCGGAGGTTCCCCACGCTGAGGCCATCATTGCCGAGCACATCGCGAAATTTGAATCGTGGCGAGCCGCGCTCGAAGCCGGCTCGATTGTCGATGATCTCCGCGACCGCTTCCACGAGCACCGCGAAATCCTTCTTCGCGAGCGGCTCGGCGAAATGCCGGACCTTCCGCCCGAGGAACGAGAGCGTATCATGCGCATCACGAAGGAATTGATCGACCGCGTTCTCGATCAGCCCGCGGAACGACTTCGAACGGGACGAGGAATGCGCGGCCGCCTTGGCGCCATTGAAGCCCTGCGTCACTTGTTCGGCCTAGACGGAACGAGCGAGGATAAGGAGTGAAGTCTCCCCTCCGGATCGGGACCCGCGGCAGCGCGCTCGCCCTCTGCCAAGCGAACCAGCTCCGCCAGGCGGTCACGCGTTTGTCGAAAGTGGCGACGGAGATCGTCGTCATCCGGACATCCGGCGACCGTCTCCCCGGCGCCTCGTTCGATCAGATCGGAGTGAAGGGCGTCTTCATCAAGGAACTCGAAGATGCCCTGGTTGACGGACGGGCCGATCTCGCGGTCCACAGCATGAAGGACGTTCCCACCCAGGTGTCGGAGGCCTGCAGACTGGCGGTCGTTTTCCCCCGCGAGGACCCCCGCGATGCGCTCGTATCGCGCCAGGGCGAAAGGCTCGAACAACTGCCGCGACGGGCGCGAATTGGTACGAGCAGTCTTCGGCGAGCCTCGCAGTTGCTGGTGTTTCGCCAGGACTTCGAAATCGTCGCGTTGCGCGGGAATGTCGATACGCGGCTCCGCAAACTCGAAGCCGGTGAATGCGAGGCTCTTGTGCTCGCAAAAGCGGGCCTGGATCGGCTGGGATTGTCCTCGCGCATTACCGAGGTCCTTTCGCCCGAGGTCATGGTTCCGGCGGTCGGGCAAGGAGCACTGGGCGTCGAATTCCTCGAGGCCCGCCAGGATGAGTTCCGCTTTCTCGACGGGCTTGTGGACATGGAGACGATGCTCGCTCTCGAGGCCGAACGCGCGCTGCTCGCCGAACTGCAAGGAGGCTGCCGCCTGCCGCTCGGCGGATGGGCGCGGTGCGATCGCGGAACGATGACGGTTGACGCATGTGTTCTCTCGGCCGGAGGGACTGAATCTTTGCGCCGCAGCGGCAAAGGCGTCTGCCATTCACCGGCCGAAGCAGCGGCCCTCGGCGGACGAGTGGCCCAGGAGCTCCTGGCCGGGGGCGCCGACCGACTGCTCCGGCTTGCGGGGAGATCCGTTGGACAAGCTTAACCAGCCACTCGCGGGGAAGCGCATCGTCGTGACGCGCGCCGCTCGGCAAGCCGAGGACCTGCGAAGGTCTCTCGAACACATGGGTGCCGAGGTGCTCGTGATGCCCACCGTGTGCTTCCTCGCGCCCGACGCGGGCGGGGCGCTCGATAGCGCGATCGGCGGACTTCTTCGATTTGACTGGGTTCTGTTCACCAGCCAGAATGCCGTAGGATTCTTCATCGAGCGATGCCGGCAGCTCGGACTCGATCACGAATCGTTTGAGGGGCCGAAGCCGCGCGTGGCGGCTGTCGGACCGGCAACCGCGCAGGTTGCGGCCGAAGGGGGATGGCGGGTGTCTTTCGTGGCTAGTGAACACTCGGGCGAAGGGCTCGCGCGGGAGTTGCGGGTTTTGGTTCAAGGACAAAAGGTGCTGCTGCCGCGCAGCGACCGCAGCGACGACCGTCTATTGAATGCACTTCGCGAAGCTGGGGCAGACGTCACTGCGGCGATAGCCTATCGCACCGCTAGGCCTGAGGCTATCGATGGCGACGTCCTCGACCGCATTCGCCGCGGCGAAGTCGACGCCATCGTATTTGCGAGCCCCTCTGCATTCCATAACTTAAGCGACTCGATCGGGGCACCGGAGCTCGCGAGGCTCTCGGCCCATGTGCAGTTCGCGGCCATTGGCCCGACGACAGCGCGCGCACTGCGGCAAGCCGGCCTTCGGGTGGAAATCGAAGCGAAAGAGCCCTCTGGCGCGGGCCTCTCGGAGACCATCGGTGAGTATTACGAGCGCCAGGCATCCGGAGCGAGGCACGCGTGACGTTCCCGACTCATCGCCTGCGACGCCTTCGCCGCACCGAGCGGCTGCGCGGATTTGTTCGCGAGACCCACCTCAGGACAAACGGCCTCGTGTATCCCATGTTCGCCTGTCCAGGGACGAATCTCCGCACCGAAGTCAGCTCCATGCCGGGCGTTTATCAGCAGTCACCCGATCAGATCGTCGAGGAATGTCGCGAGGTCGAGGACCTAGGGGTCCCGGCCGTGATTCTGTTCGGTTTGCCCCAGGAGAAAGACGAGAGCGGTTCGGAGGCGGCGGCCGCTCATGGAGCCGTGCAGCGCTCGATCGAAGCCATTCGCAAGGCCAAGCTCGATCTGCTGGTGATCACCGATGTTTGCCTGTGCGAATATACCAGCCATGGCCACTGTGGTGTGCTCGCCGGAGGCGAGGTTCTGAATGATCCGACTCTTGAGCTCCTGGCAAGCGCAGCGCTCTCGCACGCACGCTGCGGAGCCGACATTGTTGCGCCCTCGGACATGATGGATGGCCGCGTCCGTGCCATCCGTCGGAAGCTCGATGAAGATAGCTTCGAGCAAGTGGCTATCCTTTCTTACGCGGCGAAG